>NZ_CP034767.1:952500-1270000 GCF_004005995.1 Devosia sp. 1566 | reverse complement strand
TCTGTTTCACCTATTCACTTCCCCGACCTCACGATCTCCCGGGTCAGCTCGCGGATCTCGGGCCGGATGTCCTGGAGCACGGCTGTGGCCCTCTCCAGAGCTTCGGTGTTTTCCTCCAGGGCCTTGCGCATCATGCTTCTGTCGGCGTGCTCTTCACGCCGCAGCACGTTGTTTTCCGTCAGGATGGTGTTGCTGGCTTCGATCGTGCCAGCCAATCGATCCATGGCGACCGTATCGCCAGTGATAATGGTGGTCTTCTCAGTCTTGACCGAAGGGCTGGTCTTCATGGCTTGGACGGTGCGAACCACCCACTGGATGCCAAAAAAGGCACCGACGATGATTACGGCGGCGGCACCGCCGAGCTGGTAGAGCGCGCTGATCTGTTCACTGTCCATATTCCGGTGCCACCGCGTCCAAGAGCGCCCATGCGGCCGCAAAAAACCCGTAGAAGGCCAGGACGCCGTAGGTGCCAATACCGGTGGTGCCGGTGCCCGAGGCATAGAAGCCGATGGAAAGCATAAAGAAGAGAAAGACCTGCAGCAGCGCCGAGATGGTGCGCAGCGCAGCTGTTGGCTTAGGCACCGTGCCGTTGATGATGAGGGCCGCCACATTGACGCAGCCGAGCAGGAATATGCCCCCTCCCCACACAAATGGCCCGCCCACGAAGCCGCGGAACGAGACGGCATCGAACAGCGCCGGATTGAACAATATGGTTAGCCCGAACACGATCGATGTCGTCGCGTTCTGCCACTCAAGACTGCGGAGGCGAAACCGTTGGCGCAGATGGCCAGCGCTTTCCTCGATAATCGCCTTCATGGCAATCGGCGCCTGATCATGTCGATGATGGTGCGCGAGCGCGGCACAGGTGCGCTCTTGGCGATCGCCTCGACCTTGGCCGTGGCCACGCTCTCCTTTGGCAGGATGATCTGCTGCGCATCCGCGGTCACCACCTGCGGGCGCACCGTGGAGCGCCAGGATTTCCACTGGCTCCAGATATAAAGCGCGATGGTGGCAACGGCGCCCAGAGAGACGTTCTGCCAGCCACCGGCCAAGATCTGGTTGATGGCGTCTTTGCCCTCGGATGGCAGGGACATGTAGAGGAACGCCAGTGTGCCGCCGAGGCCCCCGAGCTCCTGCGCCCGGCGCTAGAGCCAGCCCAGAACGATGTTGTTGCCGATCATGTTGCTGCGCCTCCTAGCGCTCAGAAAAAAGCCCCGGCGATGGCCAGGGCGATAAGGATGATGATGACAATGGCGATGATGCCGGGCCATTTGCTCCCGTCAGTGTCCGCTTGGTGCTTGTCGCTGGCGGGGATGGTGCGCGGGGGCACGTCGAGGGGCGCCGCTGGCGGCTCGGGGTAGCGAGGTATCTCAGGTGCAGACGGCAGAGAGGCGGGCTGTCCGGCCTTCTTCCAAGCGTCCAGAGCAACGCGCGCCCACTGCTGCCGACTGGAGTAATGCTTCACCCCGGCCCGCAGGAACGCCAGTTCGAACGCAATGACTTTGGCGTCCAGACCCTTGGCGGCAATGGTCTTGGGGATCGCTGCTTTCTCGCTGCCTTCGATGCCCTTTAGCTCGATGAACAGGTAGGCATAGTTGGCTTCGTCGCTGGCGGGATCCTTGCCGTTCCGTTTGCAATACGCCTCGAAGGCACGACGCCGGGGACCGGCCCACTGTCGCCAGCCCCAGCCGCCCTTGGAGCCGGCCACCACCGGATTGAACTCCTGCATGGCGGTGAAGCCTGCGCACTCGTGGCCCACGTTGCCGAGGACAGCTGCAGCGTCATCGACGCCAATGGGAAAGTCGCTCAGGAGCTTGGCCATAATGCCAGGCGCCTTCGCACGGAAAGTCGCTTCCGCGTTCATGGTCAGTCTCCAGGATGTAGGGGTGTTAGTCGGGGAGCCGCTTACGTCAGTACGAGCGGAAAAAACCAAGGGTGCTCAATAGGCCGGCGCGTCGGACGATGGTAAGGCGGAGGCAAGCAAAAGGGCTCCAGATGAGATTCGCCACGCACGCATCATCAATAATTCAGGACCAACCAAGACATTCCTGTGGTTGCTAGGGTTCGTCGTGCTTTTCCGAGCGCTACTAGTGTCCAACACCGAAATAGTCGGCGCTATATGGGACACCGACGGTCTGGCGCTGCTTACGCTTGAGGGGCCATGGAATAGGCCGAGCGACAGCATGCGACCGCCGATGCTCGCACTAGTCTCCAGGGCAGTCCTTTGGTCGGGCGTTCCTTGGCGTATGTTCCTCGAGGGAGCATTCATCGCCTCAGTGGTGGCGCTGCACTGTCGTATCAGGCCCTATGTTGGCTCTGCATGGACGCTGATCAGCGCGGCGGTGGTTTTCCTCAATCCCTACACCATCCGCAGCTTCACCGAGTTTCAACGGGAGCCGCTGCTTTTGGTTTTCTACTTCGCATGGTTCTGGTCGATAGTCGGATTAGTGCGTCCACTCGAATGGAGCACGGCCACTTTCCGCTGGGCCATATTCGGTGCCTTCGGTGTCGCGATCATCCTGACTCGCGAGGGCGAAGAGTTGTTCGTGGCCGCCGGGTTTGTGCTCACCTGTGCCGGCGCCGCCTATTTCTGGTTCAGAAGCCCCGATAGGCACCGTAGTCGTTTCGTTAGTAGTTTCGTTTCCGCCGCGAGCCCTACCTTGGCCGCCCTAGCGGTGATCTTCATCGGCTTGTCCGGTGTCGCAGTCAAGAATGGCACGGCTTGGGGTGACTGGCATTACCGCGCTCTGCTGCCGAGCTACCAAGCGTTGTTGACTCAACTCCATCGGATTGAAGTGGACGACAGCACCCGGTTCGCTCCCGCCACTCGGAAGAGCTTCCAGGTTGCGCTCGACCTAAGCCCCACCTTTGCCGAGTTCGCCCGCCGCTCTATTCTTCCCGATGATCAGGTGGAAGGAACGGGTATCCATACTTGGCGCACTCACTCGAGCGAGTTCGTAGGCCGCCGTGAAATCGACCCGACACGAACGCTCTGGCTCATAGCTATGCTGGTCAACGAGCAGTACGGCGCTGATGATCGGGTTCTCTCAGCAAAGATGAACGCCGCGGCGGCGGAAATCGAATCCGCCCTCGACGCCGGCCGACACCCCAGCCATTCACCAACCCTGCCCTATCCACTAGACCCGAACTTCGGCAACTGGGTTGGTGAGGTACCGGGCGGGCTCTTGGCTAACCTGCGGAAGATGTTGCTCCCTCGACCACATGAGGCAGGCTTCCACGCGACGGAGGACCATAGGCCGGAGCTTTACGATAACGCTCTGAACCGCCGACAGCGCCTAGTTGTTGCACAGTACCAAAGCAACATGGACGAGGTCCGGGAGTGGTTCGTCGGCAATTACTGGCTGATGCTGCTGGTCGGAGCTATCGGCGGCGGGGCCTTTGGGTTCATCTCCAGAAGACGAGTGGCCCAGCCACTGTTGTTGTCGGCTTTGGTGCTTACTGGCGTCTTAGGCGCTCGCTATTTCGTCTACACAATCATGTCGGTGTCCGTGCTCCCGGTAGACCGCTACCACGTGTTCATGTCGCCGCTCGCGGCTGTGGTGTTGCTGCTCTGGTGCTGGATTATCGGGCTTTGTTGTCGACTTCAGACCCGCGGCTTGTGAAGATCAGACGCCAAGTGAATCGAGCGACTGTTCACCCTGGAGCCTTGAAAGGTCGACATTCCCGCCCGCGTGTTTGATGAGGAAGAGGGAGTGCGGGTAGTTCGCGCCCTGTTCACCGTTCCGCTGAAGTGGCGGATACGACCAACAGCTGACGTGGTAGTCCTGACTCAGAACTGACCGCATATCGGACCTAATTCATATGGCCAAACACGAGACCACCCTTTGGGCGTTGGCGAAGGCTAACGAGATTGTTGATTACGAAGGGGCGGCGGAAAAGCGCCCGCCTGACGAGATCTCGCTGGCTGAGATTGAGAGTGACCGAACCCTGCTCCTGATGGCTATCTCGGACGCTCTCATGGAAGCTTATTCAATGGGCCTTGCAGAAGGCATTCGGCAGCAGTCAGATTTAGGAAACACGCCGCCCTAGAAAGGCGCTATAGTCCTAACGCCTTGCGGCTAACCGCCACAGAGGCGGGCGCCTGCTTTTGAGCACCAGTCGATCGCAGGCGCCTTACTTCTGGCTATGAAAAAGCCCGCACAAAGCGGGCTGGTCTTGGGGTTGCGTGACGCACCGACTTGGGTTGGTGCGAGTTGTGCCAATCAACGCCTTTAGCTGTCCAGCCGCTTGAAGCACACAACCGACCCCTTCGAGGCCATTGGCATGTAGTGGAAGCTGTAGTCGCAGAGCAACCTCATGATCTCATGCAGACCGGGCCCTCCGTACGCCCACCCGTGCACCTCCAGGACGACACGATTAACGCAGGGGGGCAGACCCATTCGAAGTAAGGGCAGCTCGCCGCCTTCGATGTCCATGATCAGCAGCGATGGCTGCCAAGCCTCTAATCGGGCACGAAAGCCTCGCTGGGGCACTGTTATCGTTTGCGCGCCGTCCCACTTGTTGTTGGAGCGGGACGCCCAGAAATCCGGGTGCATGTGGAACTGCGTCTCGCCTTCGCCCGCCCCCAGCATCTCATTGAAAACGCGCACCTGAGCGCCATTCAGCTCATGGGTACGCTTGATGATCGGGATAAGAGTGGGGTTCGCCTCGACGGCAAAGATCTCTTTGGCGCGTCCTTGGTTTGCGACATAAGTGGATATGAACCCGCAACCAGCGCCAAGCTCCAGAACAATATCGTCATCCAGCACTAAGCGGTCCAAGGCCTCACTTTCAGGAAGCTCGTACCAACCTCCTCGGATCGCCTCTTTGATCGGCTCTGATATCTCCGAAGGGGCGATGTCGATCTTTACGCCGCGGTGTTCCACTATGACTGACGTCATCTTTGCCATCCCGACCGGTGCACTCGACCTAAAGTATCAGCACCGAGGCAATCCGCGTCCAGCCCTTTATGGCTTCGTTAGGGAACGTCCCGCCATCGAGAACGGCGCCGGGGACTCTCGTTCAAAGTCCTAGACTGCCGATCAAGCCTCACCAGGGGCCGTTCCCAACATTGAGCCCTCCTCAGGGTGGAGCCGACTCTGGCAACTAGCCGAGGCCAAGCCCCATTCTCTTTTTCTGATCGGTTGCGTGCACACGAGCGGTCGCCTCACTGTGTGCATTGTCTTTCGAAATGGCCGTGCTGAGGAGAACTGTACCGTCAGCTAGTTCACCTCCTCATCAGGTGCCGCCCTGCCCTCACGATAGTACCGCGGCGGCTCCGGGACCTTCAGCAAGTCACCCCACTTAGACGAGCCCTCGCCTGCTCGCCTGGCGTTTTCCCGCATCTGCTCCTTCTTGCCCAGCGGCTGCTCACGCGCTGGAGGTTGCTGCTCAACCCAGCCAAAACGGCTTTTGAGCGCGAAGATTGTCGCGATGAGCGACTGGCGGTCATGCCCTTGGGCAATACGCAGCAGGTTCTGCGCCAGTTGTGCTTCTAGCTTGGCATGGCCGACCTCCAGCTCCTGGGCGAAGTGCTTGCGCAGGGTCTTGGGATCAATAGTCAGCACCTTGGCAATGCGCTCCTCGGGAATAGCCCAGCCCGCCATCATCTCGACCACACGCCGGTCTTTGTCGGTGGGCTCATAAGCAGGACGACCGCGAGTGGTCATGAGCTGGGCTCTTGAGCGTTGAACTGTATGCGGCGTTCAACTGCTACATCGGCAAAGGTCGGCCCGTGCTCAAGCCTCGCCTCCTTGCCCGTGAATGCCTGCCAACGCAGCACCGCAACATCCACGTATTCGGGGGAAAGCTCGACGGCGTAACAGCGGCGGTGTTCCAGCTCGGCCGCGATGATAGTGGTGCCAGAGCCGGAGAATGGCTCATACACTCCATCCCCTGGCTGGCTGTTGTTCTGAATGGGCCGGCGCATGCACTCGACCGGCTTCTGGGTGGAATGGCTGGTGTCCTGATTGTCCCCTGCTCCATCTATGGCCCAGATGGTGGTCTGATCCCGTGCGCCTTGCCAATGCCCCTGCCCGCCTTCTCGGACCGCGTACCAGCATGGCTCGTGCTGCCAATGGTAGTGCCCCCGGCTCAGCACCAGCCGCGGCTTGGCCCAGATGATCTGCGAGCGCATGGAGAAGCCTGATGCCAAGAGACTCTCGGCCACAGTGGTGGCGTAGATGCCGGCATGCCAGACATAGGCAACTTCACCAGGGAACAAGGCCCAAGCTTCCCGCCAGTCCGCCCGATGATCGTTCTCGACCTTGCCCAGCCGTTCAGTGGTGGACACCCCTGCCCGGTTGCGCCACTCGGGATCGTAGTCCACGCCATAGGGTGGGTCCGTGACCATCAGGTGGGGATTGGCACCGTTGAGCAGTCGAGCAACGGTTTCTGGATCAGTGCTGTCGCCGCAGATGATGCGATGATCACCCAGGATCCATAGGTCACCTGGGCGGCTGGCCGGCTGCTCAGGAACAGCCGGGATGTGGTCGGCGTCACCCTCGACTACCTCGGGCAGCAGCTTGCCGAGCTCCGCCTCCGAGAACCCGGTCAGCGGCAGGTCGAAGCCGAGCTCACCAAGGTCAGCCATTTCACTCCGGAGCAGGTCCTCGTCCCAACCAGCATCCAGCGCCAGGCGGTTGTCGGCCAGGACATAGGCACGTCGTTGTGCTTCGGTCCAACCGGATGCGACCATGACAGGAACATCAACGATGCCCAACTTCTTGGCCGCAAGCACCCGACCATGGCCGGCAATGATGCTGCCGCTCTCATCCACCAGCACGGGATTGGTCCAGCCCCACTCATCGATGGACGCTGCAATCTTGCTGATCTGGGCTGGCGAATGGGTCCGGGCGTTGCGAGCGTAGGGCACCAGCTCAGCTAGGCGTCGGCGCTCCACCTTGTCGGCTGGCCAGACGGTAGTTGTGGGGCTCTGATGGGTCATGTTCAGAGTCTAGCATCTGAGCTAAACCCAGGTAAGCACGACATTATTGCTCAGACCTACGCAGGGCTGCGCGGACCGTCTGCGAGGCAGGGTGAAGTGACCAGCAAGACGACATTCCCAATGACTGAGGTGTGAGCGTGATCTAGCCGTGCCCGCTTCTGCGCCATGCAAGCCGTTGAACAAAGGGAGGCAACTGGTGCGGAATCTTGGTTATGCATCGACCGCTTCCGACCCCCTCGTGCCCGTTTTCGGTCGAAATGCTCAACCTATGCAGCCGCCGTTAGGGACCGCCTGGCGGGGTCGCATCGTCGGGCCGGCCGCCCATGCCCATCCCCATGCCTCCGCCACCTCCGCCAACACCACCGGCACCGCCTCCGCCACCTTCGCGGCCACCGCTGCCCTGCTGACCACCACCCCTACCTCGTCCGCCAGTGCTGGCCGGTCGGCTCGGGCCCTGCATGGGGATCTGCAGGTCAGCCGGAATTGCAGACAGGTCGAGCGCCTGGCGAATGAAATTGCGTAGCGACACCACGAGCTCATCGGTATGGATCTGATTGCCGGCCACGAGGTCACGCGCCGCCTTCTCGGCCAGCCGAACATGCTCGTCAGTGCCCAGCAGGATTATGTCGGACAGCGCCGCTTCCACCGCGTCACGCATCTGGCGAACGCGTTCGAACATCTCGTCGCTCATGGTGCGCGGCACGACCGCCTCTCCGCCCTGCTCGGCCGCCACCTTTTCCGCCGCTCGGATATCGCGAAGGTGGCGCGGCTCGACCGAGAGCCTTCCGGTAAACGAGCCGCCTAGCACCTTGTAGGCGGCCATCAAGGTTTTGAGGCGCTCGTTGATCTGCCGGTTCTGCCGCTGCTGGCGCTGCTGGATCGTGGTCATCATCACCAGCCGAACCCCGATGCCCACCAGCGCGAACAGCGCGATGCCGACCAGGGTGGTTAAGACACTCTCCCAGGAACTGAAATCGAAACTGCGCAAACCATTCTCCTGCAATTGGCCGCAGAGTGCCATGCGGGGCGGGTCGGCGCAAAGCACATCGGGATCGTCATGTGGCGGGGTCACTCTGCGAGCGGCCCAGCGCCGCCGAGTTAGCCATTTGTAGTTGGTCATTTGCCGTGCTTTTAAGAAAGCAATGTGCGAGGCGTTGCCCCGGCGCCAAAGCCTCGCGCGCGTTTTTTTATAGGCGGGAAAAAATCTGTGCGTGAGAGGGACGCGGGTCCGTGCCCCTTCAGCCTTCCACACTTATACGTCCCCCCCCCGCCATGTGGATGGTCTAGCTCGCAATCAGAGGCTCGCAGCGGCCCTGCTGCATTGTAAGGACGTCATTTCTTCGAAGCTGCGCGGAGAGTACCATCACTTGAGCGTCTTCGGGTAGGAAGCTTGGACCGCCAATTAGATGATGCCGACAGCCAACTGAGCCCACACAGCAAGAACTCCGATCACGGCTAAGCTTGTGCCGATGACCCGCGCAGGACGACGCTCGACAACTCTAAACAGAACCTCGACAGCCGCCCAAGCAATCCCAAGCAGACCGGCAGCCGCGACGAAGTCCTCCGCACCCCAGTTCACTCCTTTGGACACCTGCATTGCTGCAGCCGGGACCAGAAGGACGGCAAGTGCGAAGCAGGCATATGCCACGCGCCAAGTTTTGGTAATTCGGGCGCGCCGAGTTATGTGTTCCATTAGAGCCCCTACCACCGATATCCAATAGCGACGCCCAATTTTGGCAAAGTTGGTAGCTCACTTATGCTAAGAACGTTGTCATCAGAGCAATAACCAAGCCGCCTGTGGTGATTGACTCTCGGCAGGTGGAGTGAAAGCTTGGCTGGAGGGCGAGACAATCATGAACATCATTCAAGCTGTGCTTGCGAGCACGCTTCTGCTGCTTAGCTTTACCGGATCATCAATGGCGCAAGCCGACCGCGACTGCTCTGACTTCCGTTCCCAGCGAGAAGCACAGGAGTTCTACGAGCGGAACGGCCCTGGCGACCCTCACAGGTTGGACCGCGACAAAGACGGTATCGCCTGCGAACGCAATTGACTCGCGCAGAGCCCCGGACCTGCATCCGTCATGAACTTCACAAGCTGGCGGCGCCGGTCTCTTATCACTCACTCCGAAAGCGAGTTGGGAGCTGGCGGAGTTTGCTCTGGTGGCTTGTAGTCGGGTGGCCTGTTGAAGCGCTTAACCTTCTCCGGCGCCTCTCTACATGTTTTCTCGGTTACCTGCGGGGCCGCATAGTCAGCAAACTCCTGAGCCTTCTGCAGAACTGACGCCGGAGACATATCGAAAGACCGGGCCAGCATTTGAATATCCGCGTCGAACCGGGCAGGATCATACCTGACACCGCAGATGCGTTGGGCATTTATCAAGTAGCCCACGCTCAAAAAGATCAAATCTTGGCCGCTGACACTGTTCGGCTGACTAAATGGCGATTGCTGGGCCTGAGCCGGCAACACCATCAATAGGAGAGCAGCGGCCGCAAATGAGCACCTAAGTCTCGCGTTCATACTTCCCGTTCTCATCCCAGCTTAAAAACAAGCGTGCTACCAATTTTAGCTGTTGAGACAGACAAACAAAAGGCCCGTCGAGGCGAACCCTAAGCCGAACGCGAAATGCCCGGGGGCTTGCGATTGGCCCCGTGGTCCGGCGAGTAATACTCCGAACCCGTCAGCTTTTGGTACCGCTTTCAGCTCCGCCTCCGAATATAATAGGCACCAAGCTCACCTGCGCGGCCTGATGCTGTATACGCATGCGCCCACCCTCAAAGAGGGCGCAACGCGTATAGGGGGTATGGGGGTGCGGAAGAACAGGGGGTAAGCAGGGGTTCGCAGGGGAGTAAGCAGGATGTGCGGCAGGGGGTAACGCACCCGTTCTGCAGGGGGTAAAGCAGGGGGTAAGTAGGTCAATCATGCTGCCCATCCCCTCTGCTAAACACCACGATGTCGGTCTGCTTGGATGGAGGCCCCGGAGACTTCGCAACCCGGATCTTACCTGCCGTAAATAGGCGGTTCATCGCCGCTTCTAGCCCCCTTTTAGTGATCCCTTCTGCTCCGGCATGTTTGGCAAAGTACGATGGCGCATAGGTGGGTGCGGCAGGCGTTGGGCTGACTCGCCTTCCCTCTGCTTCGAACCGAGCCAATAGGCTGAGGAATATCTGATCGGCCCTGTTCTCCGCCGACATCTGCGCAAGCGAACTGATTGCCGGCTGGGCTTTGGCTTCGAGTACACCATCCACCCATCTGAGCGCGATCTCACCGCCAACTCTCCCATAGTTCGCCTTCACAGTCCTAAGCACCCGGGCGTCTGGATCGGGTTCAAACACTTTGTTGTCGTCTTTGGTTATCACCCGCTCCAGATAGAGGCGGCTGCGCACGCTGTTGTTCCAGGCGGTGTTGCCGCTGGAGCCGCTCCCATTGGCCATGCCGCTCAAGGACGGATGGGCCAGCAGGACGATCGTGGTGTGGTGCTTTATGGCCCAGCCGCGAAGAAGACCAACGAACTGGCGCGCCTGCGACCGCTGGTTCTCCTCACCACCAAACAGATCTGCCAGGGTGTCCAGGACAACCAGGGCGGGCTGCTCCTCCTTGATGGCCTCCTCAATGGATTCAAACAGCAGCGTGGTGGTCAGCACATTGCTGCCCGGCTTGGGCGCGGCCAGCAGAGCATCCTCACCAGCCAAGGGAACAATGTGGAGATCGTCCAGACGCGTTAAGGGCACCCCTGCACTTTCGGCAATAGCAACAATGCGGCGGTGCAGTTCGTCCAGATCGTCTTCAGCACTGAGATAAATGCAGGGACCCTGCGCCACCTCCCGACTGATCCAGGGCGTGTTACTGGTGGTGGCAAGAGCCAGCTGGGTGATCAGCAGCGATTTGCCGGTGCCCCCATCGCCATTGACGATGGTGACCGTGCCGGCAGGGATCAGCTCCCGCACGTGCCAGCGCCGGACCGGCACCTCCATGCCATCGAAGGCGCTGGCGCGCACCAGATCGATGAACCGCTTTTGGGAATGGCTCGTACCAGGCGAGCGCCACGTGCCAGCATCGAAGCTGAAGTTGTCAGAAGAGGAGAACGGCAGGTCGCTCATGCCGCTCTCGCTTGCTCCGCCGTGCAGATGATCTTGCGATCATCCACAATGCTGCGCACCAGATCCAGCAGCTGACGCCGGTGCCGCTCATCTTTGCCGGCAATTGGACCTTCAACGTCGAACAGGAAGCGCGCAGCGAGATGGGGCACCACGACAGCAGCGCCGCGACAGCCGGACTGCAGCCACTCCAGTGGGGTGCGGTGCATTTGCAGCGCCTTGCCGCCAAAGTAGGTCGATGGATTCACCGCCTCCCACAGACCGAGCACCGGAGCCCGGCCGAACATGCTCATCACGGTGGTTGGGCGATTCACCGGCCAGGCAACCAGGTCGATAACACTCTCCCCGTCCTCGCCCAGAGCCTCGCAGATGAAGGCCTCAACGAGTTCCCCAGGGGCTTCGAAGTCGAAGTGCCCACCGCCACAGTCCACGACGGGCAACATACCGGTGGCCCCGGCAAAGCCATTGATCCGGGCCAGCTGCAGGCCATGCTGACGGACATAGTGCATGTATTTGGGGTGAGCCCAGGCGCGCTCGTAGAACTCCTCTCGAGCGGCAAGCAGGGCATGATCGATGCTCATCATCGTCCTCCCTCCCCAGCCACCAGGTCGAGCACGGCACCGGCAACGCTATGCGGTGTGCCGGTGATCTCGGTGCGGCCGACGGCGCCTTGCATGACCTCGACTGGGACGTGGTACTGGATGGCAATCGAGACCAGCACTGCGATATCATGCACGAGGTGCGAGACCTCACTACCGATCCGCGGACCATCAATGAAGACCTCGCCGATCTGGCCATCGGCATAATAGCCGGCGGTCAGGTTGTAAGCGGCGCCATTGTGCCGAAACGCCAGCGTGGTGCATGAACGACGGTTAGGGAGACGGTGACGGTCAACCACGGCGGTCAGCCTCCGCCTGCATGGTGGCGCGATAGCCATCGGCCTCGAACTTCTCGACGTCAATCAGCCGGTACACGACGCGCCGGCCGATCTTGGTATAGTTGGGGCCCTCTCCAACCCAGCGCCAGCGCTCCAAAGTGCGGTGCGACAACTTCCAGCGGCGGGCTAGTTGGATCTGATCGATAAAGAGCTCTGTTACACTCACTTGGCTTCTCCTTGGCTTGATGCCTTGCGAGGAGAAGCATTCCATGGCGAACAGCTTCGCACGTGGTGCTCTGGAGTGGGATGGGGTGGGAGCTAGAGGGGGATCAGCGTCCCATGAAGGGGGATGTCAGGTGGGATGGGTGGGATGAGCGTCCCACTTTGCTGATTTCACCTCTGAACACAGCAGCGGAGTAAGCGCTCCGCTTCAGCGAGGTGACAGGTCTGACGGGAAGGTTCAAACGAAAGTGGCCTTTACCGTCGCCGTTCAACAGAGCGGTTCGCTTCGTTCTGTCTTTGAACAGGTCCACCACCCTGGGCGAGCCCGCATTTGTATTGCTCAGCAGAACATCCTGGTGAACCCAGGGCTGACCGGCCTTTGCGGCTGCGTGCAGTTGCTTGATGATGTTCCCCTGAAGAGCACCAAGCTTGAAGACACTGTTGGCGATGGTAACATGGGCGTAGGTAGCATCGTGCTTGAACGTCGCTAGCGGATCGAACAACTCAGGACTTGCCGTAAGCTCCGGCTCAAGGGCGAAGCCGTTCTCTCGCTCGAAGCGATCTCGCTCCACACGGGTCACAAGCAGATCATCCACTCTGACTAGAAAGGGCGTGGCCGGGTTCTGCCTGATCAACTCCTTATCGCCCTGGCGGAATCTATTCACCGGGCTCACACCTGTTCTGAGAACCGGCCACAGATCCTTCCCGAACACGGGCTGAACGCCGTCAAGCATCACAGTCTCACTGCCGTCCGTCGGCCTTACCTCAACATTCATAGTCCATACACAGACCTCAAGCAGATCGTTGAGGATGAAGTACTGTATGTCATCATCATCAGAGTTCCAGCGGGCCTGGATCTCGCGCAGGTTGAAGTAGGTCTTGATGTGCTTAAGCATGGAAGCGATTCCGCTCCCCATGCACAAAGCCGTAACGCTGCAGTCGGTACTCGATGAAGACGCTCGAAAGTCCAAAGATCTCGGCCAGTTCGTCGATGACAGCCTGGATCAAATCATTGCCAGCCTTGTTGCCGTTGATCATCAACCGACCTTGTTCGTTAGCGCGCCGCGGTACGCGCAGAGCGATGCACACCCTGAGCATGTGGGCATGAATGACCTTCGCCGGCGCTAGCAGCGATCCCATGAACTCATCCGCGCGCCATTCGACCCAGTTCATCGGTTCACTTCGCCCCGATCGGTCCTTGGGCAGCATCAGATCGGCCTTCTGCACAGGCGAGAGCGTCTCCCCTCGCTCGATCTTCCTCAGGCGAGCGGGTGCGTCGAACAGCAGATGGGCGAGCTCGTGAGCCGCGGTCGAACGTGCGATGTAGTCTCTGTTGTGCACCTCGAACTCATCGAGGAACACCAGGGCTGTCTTGGGCAGCTCCTTGTCGAAGTCGACAAGACCGAGTGCAGGTTCGCCGAACTCACCTTGCAGGTCTTTCCGCAGCTCCCAGTGCGCATCGTATTCAAGCCCGTTGACGCGCAATTGCCTGGTCGCATGAATGATCCTGGTCACGTCCAGCTTGGGCGTTCGATCGGGAACCAACTGCTCCCGCACCTCGAGGGCGAGCGCCGCGATGTCAGATCTTCGCAGGCGGCCGGGCTCGAGAGATCGCGCGTCATGCGGATACTTAAGGGCGATCTGGCCAACCATCAGCGTGTCCAGCCGCGGTTCGCACGACGGTACAGAGCAAATACCTCTCCAGCTTGCTCTTTGAGGTCAGGCGGCAGGCGCCTGGCTTCAGCGAAGAGATCATCAGCCGGAATACCGATGGTCGCGGCGAGCTTCTCAATGATCTCGTCACGCGGTGGATTCTCCCGGTCCCGCTCAATGCGAGACAGATGAGGAAGCGATAGTTCAACGCGGACCGCGACATCCTCGAGCGTCAGCCCGCGCTCGTTCCGCCTGGTCCGCAGCAAAGCTCCAAAGCTCATGGTGATCTCCATACCTGTTGCGCAAGCGCGCAAGCCAAGGTTCTACGCCCGTCTACTCTCCGCTTCGTTCACTTTATGTTCTCCTGCTTATGGGAGTCGAGTCTGATTCTGCGGGGCGGCCTGCGGGCCTCGTGGGGCGCACATCCTTGTGGAAAAGCTGCAACTGCGATCAGCTACGCTGGACTGACTTTCTAGCCGCACCTCTACCCTAAGTACCTGATTTTGTTTGTGCGGCTTGCTGGCCATGGGCATCTTGCTTCCAACCGGAGGCACAAGATGAACCCGCTGCACCCCAACAGAATGACCGCCCCGGAGCGAATTGCCGAGGTGACAGAGATCTTGGCGCTTGGCCTCATGCGCCTGCGAGCGGCACAGTCAACCAAACTCTCTCCGCAGTCGGCAGATCTTGGGCTGGATAGGTCGCCGACACCACGCATGTGTGTGCCCCAGAACCAACCGGGAGTGCGTGTATGAGTGCTGCTGCAGCAAAGAATAGACCTACCAGCGATCCTCAGCGCGAAAGCGTGCTGGCGCAGATTGCTGAGCTCAAGATTCTCTCCATCTCCGAGCTCAAGGCCAAGTGGCGGACCCTGTTTGGCACCGAACCACCACCCTACAACCGCAAGTTCCTGGAGAGCCGCCTCACCTACCGCATTCAGGAGCTGGTCTATGGTGGGCTAAAGCCCGAGACCATTCGGCACCTGGAGCAGCTCGGCGAACAACTGGACGGCGGCCGCATCGAGGTGCGCAAAAGGTCTGCCAATCTACTGCCGATTGCCGGGACGCGCCTGCTACGCGAGTGGCAGGGTGTCGAGCATACGGTCACTGTCACCGACAAGGGCTTCGACTATCTCGGCGTGCCCTATACCTCCCTCTCAGCCATTGCCCGGCGCATCACCGGCACCCGCTGGAATGGCTGGACCTTCTTTGGGCTCAAGAACCAGAGGAGCAAGCCATGAAGGATGTGGTGATGCGACGGCTGCGCTGTGCCGTCTACACCCGCAAATCAACCGAGGAAGGCCTGGACATGGCCTTCAACTCGCTCGACGCGCAGCGGGAGGCTTGCCAAGCCTTTATCGCCAGCCAAAAGCCGGAAGGCTGGATCCCGGTTCGCGACGACTATGATGATGGTGGGTTCTCGGGTGGCAATCTCGACCGCCCTGCCCTCAAGCGCCTCATGGCTGACATTGAAGACGGCCTCGTTGACGTGGTCGTGGTCTACAAGATCGACCGCCTGTCCCGCTCACTGATGGACTTCTCCAAGCTGGTGGATGTGTTTGACAAGCATGGGGTGACCTTTGTCTCGGTGACCCAGTCGTTCAATACCACCACCTCCATGGGTCGGCTGACCCTCAACATCCTCCTTTCGTTTGCCCAGTTTGAGCGCGAGGTCATTGGCGAGCGCGTCAGGGACAAGGTAGCGGCCTCACGCAAAAAGGGCATGTGGATGGGTGGGCTGGTGCCGTTCGGCTATCGGGTGGAAAACCGCAAGCTCCGGGTGCGAGAAGACGAAGCTGAGATCGTCCGCACCATCTTTGCCCGCTTCCTCAAACTCGGCTCCGCCACACTCCTCGCCAAGGAACTCGGAGAGCAGAACCTCTGCACCCGTTCGGGCAAGCCGATCGACAAGGGGTACATCTACAAACTTCTAGGCAACCGCACCTATCTTGGCCTGGCCGTCCACAAAGGCACTGCTTACCCCGGCGAGCACGAGGCGATCATCAGCCACGAGCTATGGGACAAGGTGCACGCTATCATGGAAGAAAGCCCTCGCTCCCGTGCGTGCAAAACCAGGGCGCAAACCCCTGCCCTGCTCAAGGGCTTGCTGTTTGCCCCCAATGGCGTGGCAATGACCCCAACTCACACCAGGCGGCGGGGCAAGCTCTACCGCTACTACGTGACGATGTCGGTGCTTAAGCTGGGACCTGAGACCTGCCCCATCCGGCGCATTAGTGCTGCCGAGATCGAGCGCGTGGTCATCGATCAGCTGCGAGGAATCCTGAGGTCACCCGAAATCATCGCCAGGACCGCAGCGGCGGCACGGCAGCAGGATCCAAGCGTGACAGATGATGAGGTTAGGCTCGCCCTACAGCAGTTCGAAAGCGCGTGGGATCAGCTGTTCCCGGCCGAGCAGGCCAGGATCGTGCAGCTGCTGGTTGAGCGAGTGGACCTGAGCACTGAAGGCGCAAGGATTCGGATCAGGAGCGAGGGACTGCAAACCCTCGCAGCCGAACTGCCGACCACCAGCAAGCACCGGCAGGCAGCATGAGCAGAACACATCAGAACGAGGCTGCAGACACCCTCACAATTGCCGTTCCGCTAACCATCCGCAGACGCGGCGGGCGCAAGCTGGTGCTGTCGCCAGCAGGAGAAGAAATCGCCACCTCTGCCCGCCCGCGGATCGACAACACTCTGGTCAAGGCCCTCGCGCGAGCCTTCCGGTGGCGCAAGCTGCTGGAGAGTGGTGCCTACGCCACCGTGGCGGAGATGGCGGATGCAGAGGGGATCGATAGATCCTATGTTAGCCGGGTGGTTAGGATGACCCTTCTCGCGCCCGAGATTATCGAGGGCATCCTGGAAGGACAGCGAATTGATCTGCTCCTGCCACCGCTACTGTCGCTCAAGACCGAGCTGTGGCATGAGCAGGAGCGGAACTTGGCCGGCTAATCGATCTGCTCGGTCTCGTATTCCTGCACATCTGAGATCTTTGCATATTCCCGCCAGTCGGCTCCATGCAGGCTACCACGCCAAGTGCGGAGTTCGTCGCGGCGGTCCTTGGCGACTTGAGCGTTATCGTGGCTGAGAGTGGTGAACCGCTGCCGCACCTCAGACTCTCGGATCTGTGGGGAGAGGTGACCGTACGTCCTCAGAACCGTGGTAGGGTCAGCATGACCTAGCTGCTCGGCCACCGCGTACACGGTTGCTCCGGCTTGGATGAGCTGGCTGGCATAGGTGTGGCGCAAGCCATGAAACGTGAACTCTTCTGGCAAAGCGGCAGCGCGGACAGCCGCCTTGAACAGGTGCTTGTAGTTGCCGAACCAGGGTTTGCCGCTGTCGCGGATAAACACCAGGTCTGAGCGCTTGCGGTCCTTGGTGAGGTCCAGAAACCAAGCCATGGCTTCATCGGGCAGGAACACGAACCGGGGCTTGTACGTCTTGAGCGGCGCCACATAGATGCCGTATCCGTCGCGCCCGACATCGCCGCAGCGCAGGCGCAGCAGTTCAGTAGCCCGGCAGCCCGTGTACAGAGCGCCTAGAACCAACCGAGCGACGTCCGGCCGGCACTGCGCCAGAAGTTCGCGGCATTCGGGTCTGGACAGATGTAGTATCCGAGGCCGATCCACCGCAGGAATGCGCCTCAGGCAGCGCCAGGATCGATCGCTTTCGATCTTGCCGCTTTCCCACCCCATTTGGAAGGCCACCCGCAGAATGCCGATCAGGGTGTTGATGGTCTTCTTGCGCTTCCGCGCCTGCTCGTCATCAAGGCTGTCGATGCTGCGCTTCTTGCCTAGCGTTTGATTGCCGCGTTTGGGCGGTGTTTCCAGCACCTCTTTAACAAACCGCCTGAGGTGCTCGCCGGTGAACTCTGCAACAGGCACATGGGCCAGGCGAGGAATAATGTGGTGGTTGATGAGGGATAGATTGGTCTCGAAGTGGCTCTTGGCTGCAGCCAGTCGCTTCCACTCCACGTACTCGTTCATCGCGTGAGCAACGCTATAAAGCCCCGGCACAGGGCAGACCACAAGCTCTTGCCGCACCCCAATGCGCTTCTCGTCGGCGGCATGTGCGTGAACGCCGGGACGAGAAAACCACTCTCGCGCTGCAGCCACCCCCTCCGCGTATGTCAGTCCCGGGCTTGTGCTGTCAGAAACGGGGCCGATCTGCCGCCGATAGTAGCCGCCTGCCCTGGTGCGAATGCGAGCAACCCAGAAGTCCCCCTCCAAAGATCGCCGTAGGCCCACGTGCCGGCCGTAACTGATCAGGTGGTAGTATGGCGTATCGCGAACGGCCAGCGCTTCCCTCACCTCCTCAAGGCTCAAGTCGGGGCGGCTAAGGCGTGTAATACTCATGGCGCATCCTGTAAAAGCAGGCTGCATTGCGACCCGGAGGCAAAGGCAAGGTTACCAGCACCAGCCTCAGCAGTTGCTTTCCCCGAAACCCTCACTTTCCCTGCCGGATAGTTTGTACAGCCTGCCAGTGCAACAGCAGGCTTCCGGCTACTGCAGGTACAAGCACCCACATCGGAGCACCGGCGCTGACTGCTGATACGCTGCTGCCCAACAGAGCCACCGCTATGCCGTTGAGGTATTGAGCTCGGGTGCGACTAACTTCTCGTGACATGTTCACCTCCTGTTTGGAGGTAGAGTACCCCTGCTCCTGGCTGCGGGGATAAGCAGGGCCGATTTGGGGCAGGAAGCGGTCTGTCCGCTCCGGGCGGCGGCGTTGTCGAAAGCAGCCGTTTGGCTTGCCCACACGTCCATGGCTCATTTGGGGACGGCAAATGACCGGCCGCATCCGCGACCGTCAATCCGCCGTTCGCATGGCTACGTGGGGTCGCGCTTCTGTTGCATGTTGTTCCTGTTACTCTGCTTTATACAGCTGACGTGGCTGGGAGCTGATGTGCAAGCGCAGTCTCACCGTCTCGGAACAAAACAGCCGGAGAGCCAGGTGCCAAGGAGAGCGGCAGGCCCCGGCTAAGCCATAGGAAAATGTATGAGCAAGCGCCTCGAGCACGATTCGATTGGGGAACTGCCCCTTTCAGCCGATTCCCTATATGGTATCCACACCGCGCGGGCGCTGACCAACTTTCCCATCACGGGCGTGAGGCTGTCGCACTTCCCTGAGCTACCGCGCGCACTGGCTATGGTGAAGAAGGCGGCGGCGCTGGCAAACGCCCAGGTGGGAGCGCTGGCCCCCGAGCTCGCCGAAATCATCGCCGCTGTCTGCGACGAGATCATCGACGGGAAGCACCACGAGCACTTCGTCGTTGATATGATCCAGGGCGGGGCCGGTACGTCGACCAACATGAATGCCAATGAGGTGATCGCCAATCTTGGGCTTGACCGGCTCGGACGGCCGCGTGGTGACTATCGGCATTTGCATCCCAATGACCACGTCAACTGTTCGCAGTCGACCAACGACGTTTACCCGACCGCCGCACGGCTTGCCATTCTGCTCGCCTCCCGACCGCTGATGGGCGTGCAGCGCCACCTCAGCGAGGCGTTCGCCGAGCGGGGCCGTGCCTTCGCCGGGATAGTGAAGGTTGGCCGCACCCAGTTGATGGATGCGGTTCCCATGACTTTGGGAATGGAGTTCTCCGCTTTCGCGGCAACAATCAATGAAGACATCGAGCGCCTGGGTCAGGTTTCAGACCTACTGCGCGAAACCAATCTTGGCGGCACTGCAGTGGGAACTGGCATCAATGCTCCGGCGGGCTACCGGGAGGCCGCAGTGTCTCAACTATCCGCCATATTTGGCATGCCGCTGATCCCGGCAACCGACTTGGTAGAGGCCTCTTCGGACCTCGGTGCGTTCGTGACCTTCTCGGGGGTGCTGAAGCGCATTGCGGTCAAGCTCTCGAAGATCTGCAACGACCTGCGGCTGCTCGGCAGCGGACCGCGGGCCGGGATCGGCGAGATCATCCTGCCGGCAGTGCAGGCCGGATCATCCATCATGCCGGGCAAAGTCAATCCGGTGATCCCCGAGGTCGTTAACCAGACAGCCTACCAGGTGATCGGAAACGACCTCACGGTGACCCTCGCCGCTGAAGCCGGCCAGCTTCAGCTCAACGTGATGGAGCCGGTTGTTATCTTCAACATCCTCCAGTCGATCCGTATGCTGGAAGCCGCCATGACGGTGCTGACAGAGCGGTGCGTGACAGGGATCGTTGCCGACGAGACGCGAATTGCGAGCCTCTTGAGCAACAGCCTCGTTGCTGTAACAGCTTTAGTGCCTCGTATCGGCTACGAGAACGCGGTCGCCGTTGCGAAGGCGGCGCAGGGGAGCGGACATTCCGTCGAGGCGACGGTGGTCGCTCTAGGTTTTCTAACTCACGAGGAGTTCGCAGCCTTGATGCGGCTCGAACCTCTCACAGAGTCCGCAGCGAGAGCTGACAACAAGCGAAAGGAGGAGAAAAGCTAGACGGTGTTGCGGTTAGTGGAGAGCGTTGTCAGGCAGCCCCGTTTTCGAGCGGCACTTTGGGGGCCGGTTGCGGACAGTCCGCTTTTGGCTGCGCTAGATAAATAGCAGACACTCTGACTGCAGGCGCACTGGCCTTGGACGCGAACCGTACATACGTCTTGTGCAGCTGCGATTGCCTCGCAATACTTATGCGCATGAGCCCAGATTCCGAAACCCCAGTTCGCATTGCCCGTCATCAGCTTGGCAGCGCTCTTGCTCTCTTCCTACGCGACAAAGACCCGATCGCCATTCAGTCGCTTGCTTGCGGCGGATGCGAGATCATTGAGCGCGTTGCCCACAAGGAAAACGTTGCGCCTATTTCGATGCTGATTTGGGACAAGTCCCCTAAGTTTGACGTCCAGTCGCTGCGGAAGGAGCGAAATGTCTATTGGAACGCGATCAAGCACTTCACTCGCAAAGACCGGAATGATCCATCGCGGGATGATGAAGCAGTCATGGCGACCTTTTCCGATCAGGCCAACCTTATTCCGCTCTTTCTGGGGTGGTGGGACTATCTGGCGGTAACACGCAAATTACCGATCGAGGCTCAGGTATTTCAGGTGTGGTGGTACGGCATCCGAGAAGGCGCGATGCATCACGATGACGAAGACGACGTTGTACGCACGCTTTTTCCGGGCATCCTGGATCAGGACGTTGCAGAGCAAAAGCGGCGCCTGAACCGAGCGATCGAGAAGCACCGCAGGAATAAAGAGATCATGGATAATCCCGCCACAGAGCGGGGACCGCTGATGCCGCAGGGATGGTGAAGTACCTCTGCTGCGAACCGTTACCTGAGCAGACAGTCGCCCACCCATCCGGCAGTGGCTTAAATCGACCCCGTTTCAGACATTCAGCGTGACCGACCAACGGCAAGAATGGGGCCGTTTGCGGACCGTCTGCTTTTTGGGCCTAAGGCAGGGCTAGCTGCCGTCCAGCCTCTCATTCCACGGCCGTCGCGATGTTTGCGGTTGTCGCTCGAGAGCAATGATCAAGGTTAGCTTCGCGTTTACTCCACGCGACCTTCTGATCCGCGCTATTTGCCCCGGGATTTCGGTCCGAGTACTCTGATTTACCCGTCGTACTGACATCCCGGCGGGCATTGACTTCAGCGTGTTCATAGCTATTTTCAACCAAACAGTTGGTCAGTGGGTAAATAGATGTCACTTAAGATTGTTGGGCTGAAACCCGAGCTGCGCGCGGCGATTGCTGGTGGACTGGCCATTCCGGCGCATCCGTTAGCACTTGATGCTGATCGTCGGTTAGACCAACGTCGGCAGCGGGCCTTGACTAGGTATTACATCGACTCCGGAGTGGGCGGGTTAGCTGTAGGAGTTCACACGACGCAGTTCGCCATCCGATCGGTGGGGCTCTATGAGCCCGTCCTGCGCCTGGCGGCTGAAACGGTTGCCAGTGACTACCCCGACCATAATCTGGCGATGATTGCCGGACTTGCCGGCCGCACGGATCAGGCCGTCGAAGAGGCAGATGTTGCGGTTGGTCTGGGTTACCATGCCGGTCTCCTCAGTCTCGGCGCCATGCGTGAGGCAAGCGAAGACGAGATCATCGAACACTGCCGCGCGGTTGCCGAGCGCATTCCGCTTTTCGGATTTTATCTGCAGCCCGCTGTGGGTGGGCGCCATCTGCCACGCAGCTTCTGGAAGCGGTTCTGCGAAATCGAAAACGTCATTGCCATTAAGATGGCGCCGTTCAATCGGTATCGCACGCTGGATGTGATCCAGGGCCTGGTGGATGCGGGTGCCGAAGATCGGATTACGCTCTACACCGGCAATGACGACCACATCGTCCTGGACCTTCTGCTCCCTTTCGTTGCTCATCGGGACAACCAGCCGGTGACCGTCAGGATCAAAGGCGGCTTGCTCGGTCACTGGAGCGTTTGGACCCATTCGGCCGTGGATATCTTCAACCGCTGCAAGCGGGCGGCAGCTCAGGGCGCCAATCCGGAAGAGCTTCTGGCGCTCGATTCCCAGGTCACGGCGATGAACGCTGCCGTTTTCGATGTCGAGAACGATTTTCACGGCTGCATTGCAGGATGCCATGAGGTCTTGCGTCGGCAAGGCCTGCTCGAAAATATCCTTTGCCTCGATCCCGAGGAGGGGCTGGGGCGCGGTCAGCGCGAGGCCCTTGATCAGGTCATTGCTGCCTATCCGCACCTCACGGACGATACCTTCGTAAGAAAAAACCTCGCCCGTTTCCTCGGGCATTGAACTACCAACGGGAGGGACGATGATGACCCCGCGCCAGCCAAATTTCTTTGCCAGCGAAGCCGAACTGGACGAGTTCATGTCCTCCCCGGATGCGCAACTCATTGCCGATCTCGAAAAGCTCGATGGCGACATCATGATCGTCGGAGCTGGCGGCAAGATGGGGCCCACGGTCGCGCGTATGGCCAAGCGAGCGGCGCCGGATCGCCGGGTGTTTGGAGTGGCACGCTTTTCCGAGCCGAAGCTCAAAGCCTATCTCGAAAGCCACGGCATCGAGACGATTTCCGCCGACTTGCTAGACCGCCAACAGGTAGCGGCGCTGCCACGCGCTAAGAACATCATCTTCATGGCGGGACGCAAGTTCGGCTCCAGCGGTTCGGAAGAATTAACTTGGGCGATGAACAGCCATGTTCCGGCGCTGGTCGCCGAACATTTTGCCGGCAGCCGCATCGTGGTTTACTCCACCATCTGCGTCTATCCTTTCGCCCCGGTGGCGCATGGTGGATCGCGCGAAGAAGATCCGGTTTCCCCGCCCGGCGAATACGCCATGTCCTGCGTGGCGCGCGAACGAATTTTCCAGCATTTCAGCAAGACGCTCGACACGCCGGCCCTGTTGTTCCGACTCTCCTACGCCATCGATATGCGCTACGGCGTCTTGCATGACTTGGCGTTGAAGGTCCTCGCAGGCCAGGAGATCGATGTGTCGATGGGCCATGTCAACGTCATCTGGCAGGGCGATGCTTGTTCCCAATCGTTGCGCTCATTGCTACACACTTCGGTGCCGGCGCAACCGCTCAACGTGTCGGGGCCGGAAACCGTCTCAATTGCCTGGCTAGCCCGTGAATTTGGCCGGCGCTTCGAATGCGGAGTCAAGTTGGTCGGCGAGGAAGCGCCGACAGCGTGGCTCGCCAATACGTCGCGTGCATCCTCACTTTTCGGCTATCCTACCGTGGCGCTGGCTACGCTGATCGATTGGCAGGCCGATTGGCTGAGGCGTGGCTTGGGAAGCCTCAACAAGGCGACCCACTTTGAGGTTCGCACCGGGACATATTAAGGTCATGTCCGCGCCCGATCGACGCCTCACGCCTGCTGATGTCGACGCCTGTATGCGCCTCGTCGCCGAGGCGGGCTGGAACCAGACGGCGAACGACTGGAACACGATCCTCACCGTCGGCGAGGGTCGAGGGCTGTTCCGTGACGGCCAACTTATTGCCACGGCGGCCATAATCCCCCATGGGACCGTGGGCTGGGTCTGCATGGTGCTGGTCACGGCCAGCGAGCAACGTCGCGGCTATGCGACGAAATTGCTGGAATGGGCCGGAGCACGGCTGACCGCGCGTGGACTGACGCCTGGGCTCGATGCCACGCCTGCCGGTCGCCAGGTTTACCTGCGGCAGGGCTATCGTGACATCTACTCGATAACGCGCCTCCAATGCGACGCGCTCGTCGCGCAAAACCCCAACGGGTGTGCCATTCGCTCGGCCACTCCGGAAGATCTTGAGGCTATGGCGGCGCTCGATCGCAGCGCCTTCGTCCTTGATCGCACGCCGCTTCTTGCCAGCCTACTCCGCCGCCAGCCTGGACTGGCAAAGACCAAGTTCGTCGGCAGCGAATGCGTGGGGTTTGTTTTAGGTCGCGAGGGGGGAAGAGCCACGCAGGTCGGCCCCCTCGTTGCAGTGGATGACACCGTCGCAGCCGACCTGCTGGGAGCGGTCCTGTCGAAGATCGATGGACCGGCCTATATCGACGTGCCGGATCGCCATGTTGAAATCCATTCAGTGCTGCGGCAACGCGGGTTCACCTCGCAGCGTCAATTTACCCGCATGCTCCATGGCCGGAGTGAACCATTCGATGACGCTGCCAGGGTGTTCGCGCTGACCGGGCCGGAGTTCGCCTGAAGCAACCCGATCACATATTGAGCAGCTTGTAGATGCGGCGCGTATAGGCGCCAAAAGCGTCCCCAGTTTTCATTTCAAGCGTACGCGGGTAGGGCAAATCGATGGGGAAGTATTCGGCCATGCGCGCCGGCCCTGCCGTCAACACCGCACAACGGGAGCCGAGCAGCACGGCCTCCTGAATGCTGTGCGTCACGAAGATGATGGTTTTTTGCGACTCCTGCCAGATGCGGAGGAGTTCAAGATTCATCTTTTCACGCGTCAGCGCGTCGAGCGCACCGAAGGGCTCGTCCATCAATACCAGCTTGGGATCGTGCACCAAGGACCGCGCGATCGAGGCGCGCTGCTGCATGCCACCCGAAAGCTCGTAGGGGTAACGGTCGGCAAAGCCCTTGAGTCCGACCATATGAAGGAGGTCGAGCGCACGTTCGCGGCTCGCCTTAAGAGGCAGGCCCAGGATCTCAGCGGGCAAAAGGACGTTGTCCAAAATCTTGCGCCACTTCAACAGTAGCGCTTGCTGGAACACCATACCGACATCGCGCCCAGCGACGAAGGGGATTGTGTCGCCACCGATCTCAACGACGCCTTCGTCGGCGTGATGAAGATCGGCCAGGATCTTGAGGACGGTGGTTTTGCCGCAGCCGGAAGGCCCAACCAGCGAGACAAAGTCGCCGCTATTGACCTCGAGGTTCACATCGGAAACGGCCAGCACTTCGCGGTCCCGGGTCTTATAAACCTTGCGCACGTTCTGCAAGCGGATCAGGCGTTCGCTCATGGTGTGTTGGTCCTCGTGGCAAGTGGCGCGAAACGCTGCCATGGAAGTTGGCGTTCATAGGCGTGGGCAGCCTGCAGGACGATAAGATCGTTGCGGGGCGGGCCGACGATCTGCAGGCCTACGGGCAAGCCGGCTTCGGTCAAGCCGCACGGCACGCTGGCGGCCGGCTGGCGCGTCAGGTTGAATGGGTAGGTGAAGCCGTACCAAGAGCGCCCGTTATAGCCGTCCGGGCTGTTGCGGCCGACCGCGAAAGGCGGCACGGCAAGAGTCGGGGTCAGCAGGAGATCAAAGCGCTGGTGAAACTCACCCATGCGCCGCGCCAGCATGGCGCGCTCCACCTGGGCCGCCAAGTGTTCCTCAAGCGTCGCGCCGCGGCTTTCCTCGATATCTTCGACCAGGCTTGAATCCATCAAGTTGTACTGGGACGGCGTAACGTTGCGAAAGGCGAAGGCCGTCAGCCCACGCTTGAAGCGATGAAAGGCTGGCCAGGGATCTTCGAATACGTGTTCGACTTCCTCGACCGTCGCGCCGAGGCCGCGGAATACTTCCACGGCACGGGTGACGATGGCGCGCACTTCGGGGTGCAGGTCGACATAGCCAAGGGTCGGGCTCCAGGCGATGCGCCATGTGCTCGGATCGGCTTTGTCCAGGAGGTCGGCGTACAGCAGAGGCGGGGTGGGATCGGCTTCCCAGTCGCGCACGTCGGGCTGGGCGATCACCGACAGCATCAGTGCCGCATCGCGCACCGTCCGCGACATAGGCCCGAAGGCGGCCAGCGAGGCATAAGGAGTTGGCGGATACATCGCCACGCGGCCGGCCGAGGGTCGGTGTCCGAACACGCCTGAAAAGCTCGCCGGGATGCGGATTGAGCCACCAGCATCGGTCGCGAGAGCCAATGGGCCGATGCCGGTCGCTACGGCAGCACCAGCACCGCCGCTGCTGCCGCCAGGCGTCAGGTCGGTGTTCCAGGGGTTGCGGGTAATGCCGGTCAGCGGCGAGTCCGTCACACCCTTAGCGGCAAATTCGGGTGTCGTGGTCTTGCCGAACAGCACCGCCCCATGTTCGCGCAAGCGCGCAACAGCGGGTCCGTCTTCATTCCATTGCTGGTTGGGATCGACGGTGCGGGAGCCACGCAGGGTTGGCCATCCCGCCGTCAGGATGATATCCTTGATCGAAACGGGCACGCCGTCGAGCAGCCCTTTGGGCTGCCCCTCTCGCCACCGGCTGGCCGAAGCCTCGGCCTGCTGGCGCGCACCATCCTTGTCCACAACGCAGAAGGCGTTAAGCACGGGTTCCAGCCGGTCGAGTTGATCGAGGACGGCATCCAGGGCGTCCACGGGCGAAATCGTTCCGTGCCTATATCCTTCCAGCAGGTCATTCGCCGAAGCGAAGGCCAGCTTGCCGGTACCGTGGCTCATGGCGAGTTCCCGTCAAGACGGGCGTCCTTGACCACGAAAATCCGTTCGAGCAGCAGCACCAGCGCATAGAGCAAGACACCGAGCAAGGTGAGAAGGATCACAGCCATGAACATGCCGGCTGCGTCGAGCTGCCCTTGCACCTGGATCATCAGATAGCCAAGGCCCTGGCTGGAAGCGACGAACTCGCCAACGATCGCACCGGCTACCGCAAGCACGGCGCCCACCTTCATTGCCGAGAAGATGTAGGGCAACGCGCCTGGCAGCTGGATCTTGAGGAAAATCTGGGTCCTCGATCCTTTCAGGCTCCGCACCAGGTCAAGTAAATCGGGCTCGACTTCGCGAAGTCCGCGGGCGGTGGTGATCAGGATCGGGAAGAAGGAGAGGATAAAGGCAAAGATAATGTTGGTCGTGATGCCATAGCCAAGCCAGATGACCAGGAGCGGCCCAAGCGCCACCTTTGGCACAAGGCTAAAGGTCACGAACAGTGGGAAAAGGGCCATCTGGAGGAAGCGGAACCACGAGAACAGCAGCGCCACCACGACGCCAAACGCCACGGCCAGCGCGTAGCCGACAAAGATCTCGACGGCGGTGACCCAGCTATTGCTGAGCCACTGGTAGCGCGGCTCGACCAGGGTCATCAACGTCGCCATCGGCGACGGCAGAATGAAAGCGGGCACGGCACCAGAGCTGGCAGCAATCTGCCAGATCAGCAGCACCGCCAGATGCATGCCGACGACAATGGCGTAACGGGGTAGCTTGTCAGAAAATTCCCGCCGGTGGCTCCGCTGAATTGGGGCGGCGATGCGCGGATCTGCCTCCTGAATCGCTGACATCCGCACCCCCTCCAGAGAACAAAACCAACCAACTAGTTGATGGATGCTATGCGGGCGATCTGATGCTGTCAATCGGGCCGGAGTGCTTGCAAGACAAAGTTGACGACATGCGCACGACGCTCAGCAATGTGCGTCTTGTCGTTGAATTTGCGGTCAAAGATCGAGGACAGCGTATGGATGTTGTTAAAATAGAAGAAGCCCAGGCCGGCGATCGAGATATAAAGCTGCACCGGGTCCGCATCAGCCCGAAATTGGCCTGCAGCAGCGCCTCGATCAAGTGTTTCCTTGATCATGCCAACAAGCAGCGTATGCAGCTGCGGCAGGTTTTCCGACGCTTTAAAGTGGCGCCCTTGATGAAAGTTAACGTCGGTCAGGAGCGCAACGAAATCGCGGTTGTCCGCGAGATAGTCAAAGGAAAATACGACAAGCCGCGTCATTGCTTCCTTGGCATCGCCCGCGTCAAGATGCAGCTTGGCTTCCTCGGCGCGGATGCGGGCGTACGCCTGCTCCACCACCGCCTGGTACAACGCTTCCTTGCTGGAAAAGTGGTGGTAAACGAGCTGCTTATTGACCCCCGCTTTCTTGGCAATCTGGTCGACGCGAGCACCCTCCAGGCCCTTTGTGGCGAATTCCTTGCTGGCAGCGCGCAGCAGCAGTTCGCGACTTGAGATATCCGATTTTTTGGCAACCCGACGCTTCGGCTTGGCCGGAGACGGCGGCTCGCCGATTTCGGGCGCATCAGTGAGCTTCGACATAGAGGCAACCAAACAGTTGATCAGGTTATTGACGCGGGACCGGCCCAGGTCTAGCGTTTGTTTAATGCAGATCGTACCCACGGTCGACACCCGTGTACGCCCGCAGGACCATTGGAGATGGTTGTGCCTGGTCGTTGACCTAGGCCTTTAAGGGGAAGAGGGACGTCATGAGGAAATCTATCGGATTATTGGCCGGAGTTGCGGCAATTGCGCTGACTTCCACCACAGTGCAGTCGCAGGAGGCGGTCGGTATTGTGTTGAACTGGACGCCTGGCGCCGACCACGCGCCGATCTATTATGCCAAACAGCAGGGCTGGTACGAGGAAGCCGGTATCAACCTCACGATCGATGCAGGCAGCGGCTCGGCGATGTCGGCGCAGTCAGTTGGCGTAGGCAAGCATGCGATCGGCATTGCCGAACTGGGAACGGCCTTTGTGGCCCGCAGCATGGGTGCCGATGTGGTCGCCGTAATGAGCCTTTACGCCCAGGCGCCTTTTGCTTTTTACTGGAAGAAGTCTTCGGGCATCGAGACCGTGGCCGATTTCGCCGGTCACACGATCGGCAATCCGCCGGCCGACGCGGCGCGGGTGATGTGGCCCGCCTTTGCAGAAGCGGCAGGGTTGGCGGTAGACTCGGTGAGTTTTGTCAACGTGACACCGCAAGCCAAGGTGGCAACCTTGGCCGCCGACCAGGTCGACATCATTTCCGATTTTTATAACGGGCACGATCTCAAAGTCGAAACCTTTGGCGATGACCTAGGCTTCGTGCGCTGGAGCGAACTGGGCCTCAATCCTTATGGAAATTCCTTTATCGTCAACGCTGATTTTCTTGAAAACAATCGGGACACCGTCGCGGCGTTCGTTAGGGTTACGCAGCGTGCCTATTCGGAGTGCGTGGCGAACATCGATCCCTGCATCGATGCCCTCACGGAAAGCGCCAGTGGCCTTGAACGTGGCGAAATGAACAAGCACTGGACCCGGGTCAAGGAATTGATGGCCGACGAGTTCACCACCACCGAAGCTCTCGGCTATCTAGACGCCGATCGCGTTGCCCAGACCTATGAACTTGTCGAAACCTATTTCGACATCCAGACTCCCTTCGATCCGGCCGATGCCTTTACATCCGAGTTCCTGGACACCAATCTGAAGATGGTGGCTCCGTAAAGAACTAGCCGCGGGATCGCCTCGTTCCCGCGGCATCTGCCTAGGCGACATGGCCGCAAAGGGCGAGCCCCATTCATGTTTCTTTCGATCTTCGACATCTTCAAGATCGGCATCGGACCCTCGAGCTCGCACACGATGGGCCCGATGACGGCTGCCGGCCGGTTCCTTGATGAACTGGCAAGGCTGGATCGGCCCAGGCCCGCTCGCTCCAAACCGGTGGCCCTGACTGCGTCACTGCACGGCTCGCTGGCCTTTACTGGCGTCGGGCACGGCACCGTCCGTTCGATCATTCTGGGCTTGAGCGGATGCCTGCCCGCTTCTGTCGATCCAGATCAGGTTGATGCGATCGTCGCGCGTGTCGAAGCGGAGGGGCAGGTCCATCCGCCGGATCATCCGCCCTATCGTTTCCGTCCGGCCGTCGATCTTGTTCTCGACAAGCGCAATCCACTGCGCGGCCATCCTAATGGCATGCAATTTATCGCACGGGACGAAGCAGGGCAGGTGATCTATCGCCAGTCCTATTTTTCGATCGGCGGCGGCTTTGTGGTCAGTGCGGACGAATTGGCATCTGGCCCACTGCTACAAGCAGTTCGGGGCGATATACCCTATCCCTTCGAGACGGCCAGCCAAATGCTGGCCATGGCAGAAGCGTCGGGGCTGACAATCGCTCAGATGAAGCGCGCCAATGAAGAAACGGTGCGCAGTCGTTACGAACTCGATCGCGGCATGGACGCCATCTGGTCTGCGATGTCGAGTTGCATCGAGCGGGGCCTAAGGCAGGACGGGATCTTGCCAGGTGGCCTCAAGGTCAATCGCCGCGCCAAAAACATCCACGAGCAGCTCGAAGCATCGTCGCGTCAGAACCAGCCCAGCCTGATGCTGGCCAATGACTGGTTGAGCCTTTTCGCGATGGCAGTGAATGAGGAAAATGCCGCCGGCGGTCGGGTTGTGACAGCTCCGACCAATGGAGCCGCCGGCGTAGTGCCGGCGGTGCTGCAATATTTCGTCAAGTTCACCCCAGGCGGCGGGCGCAGGCAGGTGCATGATTTCCTGCTGACTGCGGCGGCGATTGGGGGCATCATCAAGCACAATGCTTCTATTTCCGGTGCGGAGGTAGGATGCCAGGGCGAGGTAGGATCAGCCTCGGCGATGGCAGCAGCCGGCATCTGCGCGATCATGGGCGGCAGCGTCCGACAAGTGGAAAACGCCGCGGAAATCGCGCTCGAGCATCATCTGGGGATGACCTGCGACCCGGTGGCCGGCCTCGTGCAGATCCCATGCATCGAGCGCAATGCGTTTGGAGCGGTTAAGGCCGTCACGGCTGCATCGCTGGCCCTCAAAGGAGATGGACTTCACGTCGTCTCGCTCGATGCTTGTATCGAAACCATGCGGCAAACTGGTCACGACATGAGCGAGCGCTACAAGGAAACCAGCCTTGCTGGCCTTGCAGCTAACGTCACCGTCTGCTGACCGGTAGCCTGTTCAGAACCCCATCAACCAAGCCGTTGCGGCATCATGGCGAGACCCAAGTGAACATCCACCCCTTTATCCAGCGCCACGCCGCCGATTTCGTGGCGCTGCGCCGGGACCTTCACGCCCACCCTGAAATTGGTTTTGGAGAACACCGGACCGCCGGCATCGTCGCAGAAAAGCTGCGCGATTGGGGCATTGAGTGCAGCACGGGTGTTGGTGGTACTGGGGTTGTAGGTGTCCTGCGCGGACGGAGGGAAGGGCCGACCATTGGACTTAGGGCGGACATGGACGCGCTGCCGATGCAGTCACGCCTCAACGTACCCTGGGCCTCGACGGTGAATGGGGTGTTCCACGGCTGCGGGCACGATGGCCATACGACGTCGCTGCTGATGGCTGCGCATTGCCTCGCCAGCAATGTCGACCTTGCTGGAACCGTTGTCTTCATTTTCCAGCCCGCTGAAGAGGCCTTGGGCGGAGCGCGCGCCATGTTGGCCGACGGGCTCTTTGATCGCTTTCCCTGTGATGAAATCTACGGGTGGCACAACTGGCCGGACCTTAAGCTGGGCAGCCTTGCCGTGATGCCTGGTCCGGTAATGGCTGGCGCAGATTTCTTTGATATCACGCTCATGGGTCGCGGTGCCCATGCTGCTCAACCCCATTTGGGACTCGACGTTGTTCCTGCAATCAGCGAGCTTGTTTTGGCGCTGCAAACCGCGGTTAGTCGTAGCGTCGATCCGATCGAGGCAGCGGTTCTTTCTGTTACCCGGATCCAAGCCGGATCCGCTTACAACGTGCTTCCGGAAACCGCCGCCCTAGCCGGAACCTTGCGCTACTTCAACCCGGAGGTCGCCGAGATCCTTCGGCAGGCCTTGCACCGAACATCAAATGGCGTTGCCGCGGCTCATGGCCTTAAGGCAAAGGTTGAAAGCCGCCCCTTCTTTGGCGTCACATTTAACGATGCTCACATGACGGAGCGGGCCAAGGCATGCGCCGCTTCGGTTGTCAGCGCCGACCGGATCATCCAAACCATGCGGCCAAGCCTGGGTAGCGAGGATTTTTCCGACATGCTGCATGTTGTTCCGGGCGCCTATCTGTTCATCGGCCACAACGGCGGGGTGGCGCTGCATCATCCCGAATATGCGTTCGATGACGACGTGCTCCCGATCGCGGCCAGTGTCTTGGTCGAGCTGGTCCGTTCAGATCGAAACCCAACTCCAGGCAAGGAAAAATAAGCTGAGGTTCCTTGATTTTAATTTCAGTGAGAGCTCTCAGCTACGCACATCAAGCAGCGCGATTGGTAACGAGGACCAGTGTTGTCTACTGCGGAGAACCAAGACTGCATCGGCCCGCTATGCTTGACCTCTTGAATAAGCGTTGAAGCGCATCCGCTTCGCTCACATACACAGCGCATAGACCTTAGCAGTGTACGTCTGCTTCTAGGAAATCTCTGGAACGCGCTGGATGACGGCAATGGGGCGCAAAGCTGCCCTCGGAGCTACATGCCCCGCGCCGCTTCAAGCGCGCGAACACGCGATGTGCGCAGGTCAACGAGTCGGAAGGGGTATCGTGCACGTGCACGTTCGGGGTTGGCTGCTGCCAGTTAAGTGCGACGCTTCGTTGTTCGCAAGCGGCACTAACTGCGAAAGTTCGACGCCAGGCTCTGCTGCCATCCAACAGCCGGCTCTCTAACTCAAATCAGGGGCCCGGCCTAAGTGCCTGAGATGCCACGGCTAAAAAGCTGGGGACTAAAATGCGGAAGTCCCCAGCTTTGGAGAACAAACAGGTCAGAGAGAGCATTTCGGGCGTTTAGGCTAGATGGGCAGTCCACAGGTGCAGCCGCAAAGGCCCGCGGAAGCTGCGGTTCCCACCCCTGCCCTACGCGCTGGAGAATGTTTGCTACTATGGGATTGGCGGGTAGGGAGGGATTCGAACCCCCGGAACGCTTTCACGTTCGCCGGTTTTCAAGACCGGAGCAATCAACCGCTCTGCCACCTACCCGACGCGCCAGCGTTTAGCCGCTGGCGGTTTGGCTGTCCATCCCCCTATGGCAGCAGGATCACCGAGCCGGTGGTTTGCCGATCCTCGAGCGCGCGATGTGCCTCGGCTGCTTGCGCGAGGGGGAAAGTGCGTCCGATATTGACCTTGATCGCCCCCGACCTGATTGCCCCGAACAGGGCCTCGGCGCCCTCGAGCAGATCGCGGCGTTGGGGGAAATAATGCACGCTGATCGGCCGGGTCACGAACAGCGAGCCCTTACGTGACAGCACGGTGAGGTCGGGAATGGACACCACGCCCGAGGCATTGCCGAAGCTGACCATCAATCCGCGGGGGCGAAGGCAATCAAGCGACTTGTCGAACGTGGCCTTGCCGACGCCGTCATAAACCACATCGACGCCGCGTCCCTCGGTTAGCTCCCGCACGCGGGCGGCAAAATCCTCGGTCTTGTAATTAATGACCGCTTGGCAGCCATGCTGCAGGGCGAGGGCGACTTTTTCCTCACTCCCCGCCGTGCCGATGACGCGCACCCCCAGGGACTTGGCCCACTGGGTGGCGATCTGACCTGTGCCGCCTGCGGCAGCGTGCCATAGAATGGTTTCTCCCGATTGGACCGGCCAGGTCTTGAACAGAAGATAAAAGGCAGTAAGCCCCTTGAGCATCACCGCTGCCGCGGTTTGGTCGTCCACGCCATCTGGGATGCGCACGACGCGGTCCGCAGCCAACAAGCGCTGCTCGGCATAGGCGCCGACCTGCCCCTGGTAAGCCACCCGGTCACCAACGGCGAGGTCCTGCACGCCTGGGCCAACTTCGGTAACAACGCCGGCGCCTTCATTGCCCGCAACAAACGGGGTCTGCAGCGGATAAAGGCCCGAGCGCTGGTAGGTGTCGATGAAGTTGAGGCCGATCGCGGTTTGGCGGACGGCGACCTGCCCCTCGCCCGGGCTGGCCACAGGCCAGTCCGTCCACTCCATGACCTCTGGGCCACCGGTATGTTGAACGACGATCGCCTTGCTCATGCTCAGCTCCGAGGCTTGCGGGGCGCAGATTTGGGGCGCGACTGCGCGCGGCTCACGGGCGTTGACTTGCCCGGGGAGCGAGTCGTCGCCGCAGCCGCGCCAGAGTTGCCGCTGATTGCGCCGCTAGGTCCGGTGAATGGAGCCACGGGAGCGGCACTCTTGGCCTTGCGGCTCTTGGCGATGATATTGATCGCCTCAACCAGTACCGAGAAGCCCATGGCCGAATAGATATAGCCCTTGGGAATATGGAAGCCGAACCCGTCGGCGACCAAGGACATGCCGATCAACAGCAGGAAGGCCAGCGCCAGCATCTTGGTGGTGGGGTGATCGGCAACAAACTTGGCAACCGGGCCGGATGCAACAAACATCACGCCCACAGCCACGATCACGGCCGCAATCATCACCTCGACATGGTCCGCCATGCCAACCGCCGTGACGATGGAATCGATGGAAAAAACCACGTCGATTACGATGATCTGCCCAATAATCGCAGCGAAGGCTGCGGTAGCCTTCTGCGCGAGATCGGCCTCATGAGGCTCCTCGATGGCAGCATGCATTTCGTGGGTGGCCTTGTAGACGAGGAACAGGCCACCGGCGATGAGGATCAGGTCCTTCCAGGAAAGCTCAAGTCCGAAAGCGCTGAACGCAGGCTGAGTGAGGCTGATGATCCAGCTGATCACCAGCAGCAGCAAGATGCGGAAGATGAGAGCCAGTGCAAGACCGATCTTGCGCGCCCGGTCCGCCTGCTCCTTGGGCAGGCGTGACACCAGCACGGAGATGAAGACGATGTTGTCGATCCCCAAGACGATTTCCATCGCCGTCAGGGTACCAAATGCGATCCATACATTGGGATCGGCGAGCAGCTCCAGCATTCAAGACTCCATCTCGGCTGTCAGGCCACCATATCTAGGCTGCTCCGCTCTCCTAGAGAAGTGCAAGTCTGTGTTTTCCCGCTCCTGCTGGTTAGGCAGCAGTTTGCGGGAGCGCTGGCTTCACCGGGCCGGAAAGTGCTAGTTCAGCCTAACGTCGAACCGAGGTTTCTTATGTCCGACCTGCCAAATCCGAGCGCGTCAACGAGTGCCGATGCCGATGCCATCGTTGTTGGTGGCGGGCTTGTTGGCTTAGCGGCGGCTATCGCCGTTGCAAAAACGGGTCTGCAGGTCATTCACCTTGCGCCTCCTGGCCCCGTCGATAATCGCACCTCCGCCTTGATGATGCCGAGCGTCGAATTTCTGCGCTCAGCGGGTTTGATCGAGCAACCAGAAGCCTTGGGGCATCGGCTGAGCGAAATTCGGATCATCGATGCAACAGGCCGATTGATCCGGGCACCCGAGACCTTGTTCGAAGCGCGCGAGTCTGGATTGGAGGCCTTTGGCTGGAACTTCGCCAATCAACGCTTGCTGGCCCAGTTCCGGACCCGAGCCGCCGAGTTGCCAAACCTGGAAACTCGGCGGCTCGGGGTTGCCGAATTTGCTTTCGAGGCGATTTTGCCGGAACTCACACTCACCGGTGGATCACGGCTGCGCGCTCCTTTGATCGTGGGCGCAGATGGCAAGAAGTCATTGATCCGCTCGGCGGCCGGATTTCGCGCACGCGAGAACGGTTTCACCCAGGCGGCGCTGGTGTGTGACCTCGAGTTGACGCGGCCGATCGGCGGAATGTCGGTTGAGTTTCACTACCCGCAAGGCCCATTCACGCTGGTGCCGGCCGGGGACAATCGCGCCAATCTTGTCTGGATCGATGATCGTGAAGTGCTGCGAGGGGCCAAGGCAGGCGGGGCCGAGCGGCTGATACCGATCTTCCAAGCAAAATCGCAGCACCTGTTCGGCCCGATCACGCTGGCGACACCCGCGCATGTGTTTCCGCTCAGCACGCTGAGTGTCGAGCGGGCGGGCTTCCGCGGAGTGGTGTTGGTGGGGGAAGCTGCCCATGCGTTTCCGCCGATCGGAGCACAGGGTCTTAATCTGGGGCTGCGCGATGTGGCAGATCTGGCGGCGGTGCTGAAGGGCGTTGCGACTACCAACCCCTCTTGGGCTGAAGAGGTCAGCAAAGCCTATTCCGATCGCCGGGCGGCGGATTTGGCCCGCACCGGCGGCATGGTGGATGCGTTGTTCCGGTCGCTGTTGGCAGACATGCTCCCGGCCCAGGCGATGCGTTCAGCCGGACTGTGGGCGCTCAAGCTGCTCCCAGGGTTGCGCCGGCAGGCATTCTCGCTCGGCATGGGCATTCGTTAGGCTGAAAACACAAACGGCGCGGTTTGCCCGCGCCGTTTGCTTGTTCTGAGTTGCAGATTACTGCGCTGCTGCTGGAGCGGGCGCAGCATCTGCGGCAGGCGCGGCACCGTCGGCGGGTGCGGCGGCGCCACCATCAAGCTGCTGGCGCAACTGCTCGGCGCGATCCTGCAGAACCTGCTCCAGGGCGTTTTCGCCGCTGGTTTCCTGGCGGAACTGGTCAAAGGTCAGCGAAGCGTCGCCATCATAGGCGGCGGTGAAGCCGGCGAGGTTGATCTCGATCACCAGATCTTCGTTCTGGCGGTTCTTGGCGGTCAGCTTGAGCGTGCTGCCCTTCTTCAGGGAATTGACATAGGCCTCGTTGATCACGAGCTGGGTCGCGCAAGAGGTGGGGTCACACAGCATGAACGGCACGCGTACCGGCTTGGAGCCGTCGATCTGCCAGGTCAGGCCGAAAGGGAGCAGCACGCCGAGCGGCACGGCTGCGACGGCCAGCAGGCGGCTTTCCTGACCGGGATCATCACGCAGCAGGAAGGAACCCAGGAATTGCCCGTTTGCCAAGACGACCTGACGCATAATGCAGGCCTTCTGGTTGTTGGGCAGCGGATCGCAAACCTTGAGCCAGTTCTGCGTGGGACCGCCCGCTGCTGGAGCGGTTGCAGCTTCGGCGGGAGCTGCCGCATCCGGCGTAGCTGGAGCTTCGGCTGCCGGAGCAGCTGGAGCGGGAGTCTCCTGCGCAAAGGTGGAGAGAGGCGAGAGCAGAAGCGCTGCCGCGGTAATTCCGGCTACGAGAGGTTTCCTGAAGATCATAAACGTTCCTTGGCTTTCTGGCGGAGCCGGTGACGAGGGTGCCACCCAATTCTTGGTAGCCCTTCAAGTGCTGAAATCGGGCAATAACATGACGTTCTTGCCAAAGGATTATGCGGCGCCTCTCACCCTTGGGCTGCGGCGAGCTTGGCGAGGCGAGACAGGATGGCCGCAGCACCCTTGAGGCGAGCCTCGGGAGTGGGCCAGTTGCGGGCGAAAACGAGTTTTTGGTCGGGCTTGACGCGAACCTGACTGGCAGGATCGGCAACCATTCGCACCAAAGCCGTTGGATTGGGGAATTCGTTGTTGCGCAAGGTTAATACCGCGCCCTTGGGACCGGCATCAACCTTTTCCACATTGGCCTGGCGGCACAGAGCCTTGACCAGAATGACCTTGAGCAGCGCTTCGACTTCCTCGGGCAAAGGACCAAACCGGTCAATGAGTTCGGCGCCGGCGGCGTCAATCTCACGGATGTCGGTCAGGTCACCCAGACGCCGATAGAGCTGCATGCGCAGCTGCAGGTCAGGGACATAGTTTTCCGGGATCATCACCGGCATGCCCAGCGAGATCTGTGGGCTCCACTCGTTGGTGTCCTCGTAATCGGCGTCGCCGTTCTTGAGATTGGCGACAGCTTCCTCAAGCATAGCCTGGTAAAGCTCGAAGCCGACTTCGCGTATATGGCCGGATTGCTCGTCGCCGAGGAGATTGCCGGCGCCACGGATGTCGAGATCGTGACTGGCGAGCTGGAAGCCGGCGCCCAAGCTTTCGAGCGACTGGAGCACGCCCAGACGCCGCTCGGCAGTGTCAGTCAGCTTTCGATCGGGCGGCACAGTGAAGAGTGCATAAGCGCGCGCCTTGGCCCGGCCGATACGGCCGCGGATCTGGTAGAGTTGGGCGAGGCCGAAATTGTCGGCGCGGTGCACGACCAGCGTATTGGCATTAGGGATATCGAGTCCCGATTCGACGATCGTCGTGGCGACCAGCACGTCGAACTTGCCATCGTAGAAGGTGTTCATGATGTCGTCGAGTTCACCCGGCGCCATCTGGCCATTGGCCACGACGAAGCTAACTTCGGGCACCTGTTCGCGAAGGAAATCAGCTATTTCCGCCTGATCCTTGATGCGCGGCACGACATAGAAGCTCTGGCCGCCACGGTATTTCTCGCGGAGCAGTGCTTCGCGGATCGACAGGGGATCGAATGGCGAAATGAAGGTGCGGATCGCGAGGCGATCCACCGGGGGGGTTGCGAGCAGTGACAGGTCGCGTACGCCCGTCAGCGCAAGCTGCAGCGTGCGCGGGATGGGCGTTGCGGTGAGCGTCAGGACGTGGACATTGGCTTTGAGCTCCTTGAGGCGCTCCTTGTGGCCGACGCCAAAGTGCTGCTCTTCATCGATGATGAGGAGGCCCAAATCCTTGAACCTGATGGTCTTGGACAAGAGGGCATGGGTGCCGATGACGATATCGACCTGCCCATCGGCGAGCCCTTCCTTGGTCGCCTTGAGCTCGGCGGCCGATACCATGCGCGAGGCGTGGCGCACCTTCACCGGCAGGCCGGCAAAGCGCTGCGAGAACGTCTTGAAGTGCTGGCGAGCGAGCAAGGTCGTGGGCACAACCACGGCGACCTGCTTGCCCGAGAGGGACACCGCGAAAGCGGCGCGCAGCGCCACTTCTGTCTTGCCAAAGCCCACATCGCCGCAGACCAGGCGGTCCATGACCCGACCGGAGGTAAGATCATCGAAGACTGCCTCAATGGCGGCCATCTGGTCTTCGGTTTCCTCATAGGGGAAGCGCGCCGCGAACTCGTCATAAGCGCCCGGGTTGATCTCGACCACATCGGCATGGGTGAGCTGGCGCTCGGCCGCAATCTTGATGAGCTGTTCCGCCATTTCGCGGATGCGCTTCTTGAGGCGACCCTTCTTGGCCTGCCAGGCCACGCCGCCCAGCTTGTCGAGCGCGGTGTTCGCATCGTCGGCGCCATAGCGCGACAGCAGCTCAATATTCTCGACCGGCAGGTAGAGCTTGGTGTCGCCGGCATATTCCAGCTCCACGCATTCGTGCGGCGCGCCGCCGGCTTCAATGACCTTGAGGCCGAGGAACCGCCCGATGCCGTGATCCACATGCACGACAAGGTCGCCGGCCGCGAGGCTCGCCGCCTCGGTTAGCGCGTCGCTTGCCTTCTTTTTGCGCTGAGGTCGCAGGATGCGCTCGCCCAGAATGTCCTGCTCGGATAGAACGAGCAGGTCCTTGGTTTCGAACCCGGTTTCGAGCGGCAGCACCACAAGCGAGGTCGTGGCGGCGCTAGTGGTTTCGGCGTCGCGCCAGTTCTCGGCGAGGCGAGGGTTCGTCAGTCCATGGTCCTTGAGCACCTGGGACATGCGGTCGCGCGTGCCCGCGCTCCAGCAGGCAATGACCGTGCGACGACCCTGCCGGCGTTCGGCTTGGAGGCGATCCACCACGGCTTGGAAGAGGTTGGTGTCGGTGGCCTGCCGCTCGGCGGCAAAGCTGGGTGCGATATGGCCGCCTGCATCGTCGGCGCCCTTGGTGTTAGGCGACAGAAAGGGCGAGAGCTGGATAACCGAGGCGCCGGCGAGCTCATAGGGATGCTGGTCAACGGCATAAAGCAGCTCGGGCTTGACCGGCTTGTAGGGCGCCCCTGCCCCGGCTACCGGCTTTTGCGTGCGAGCGGATTCACGCGCCTCGTAGTAATCGCGGATCTGGGTGACGCGCTCGCCATAGGCTTCGGCCGCCTGGTCATCAAACACAAAGGGCGCGTCCCCCGTAAAGGCGGAGAGCATTTCCAGGTGCTCGTAGAAAAACGGCAACCAGTGTTCGGTGCCCGAATAACGCGCGCCGCCGCTGACGCTGGCATAAAGCGTGTCGTCGACCGTGTTGCCGCCAAAGGCGGCGGTGTAATTCTGCCGGAAGCGACGGATTGTTTCTTCGTTGAGCACCAGTTCGCTCATCGGCGTCAGATCAACGCGCTTGAGCGTGCCGGTGGTGCGCTGGGTATCGGCGTCGAAGGTGCGGATGGATTCGAGCTGGCTGCCGAAGAAGTCGAAACGCAAGGGTGCTTCGGCACTGGCGGGGAACAAGTCCACGAGGCCGCCCCGGACGGCGTATTCGCCCGACTCCCGGACCGTCGGGACACGCAGATAGCCATTATTGGCAGCCCAGGCGATGAGCTTTTCGCTGTCGACGATGCGACCGGTCACGGCCGAAAACGACATGCCGGCAACCACGTCCCGGGGCGGCAGGCGCTGGATCAGGGCATTTACGGCGGTAAGCACCACCACGCCACGCTCATTGCCGGCCGTGAGTGCGGCCAGCGTGTTCATGCGGGCGGCGATGGTCACATTGTTCGGCGATACGCGGTCGTAAGGCAGGCAGTCCCAGGCGGGGAGTGTCAGCACGGTATGACCGGGCAGCATGGGTCCCAGAATGTCGGCGATGCGCTGCATGCGGCGGCCATCGCGGGCCACGAAAACCAGGCTCGTGCCGTCCTCGGGCGCAGCCTTGAGGCGCTGCTCGACCAGCTTGGCCAGCACCATGGGCTGCATGCCATCGGGCACATTGGAGATGATACGGCTGGGACGAACCACGGGTTTTTGTTCGTTCATTTGGCCATGCGGCTCCTGTGATCGGCGATAACCCGGCCTAAAAAGTGGAGGTCCACACCTGCCGGCGGGGCTTCCTGGTCGAGCACCCATTTGAGCAAAGGGGGATCTTCCTCATCGAGGAGCGCTTCGAAGCGGTCGAGATCCTCGGCGCTCAGCGTATCGACATGCCGATCGGCAAAGGGGCCGAGTACAAGATCCATCTCGCGGGTGCCGCGATGCCAGGCGCGGTAGCGGATCTTCTTGCGGCGCATGGTAATGTCCTCACCGGCAGTCATTTGGGCGCCATGATCCTGGTTGCGGTTGATTGAGCGGGCTTCTTATCGTCAATAGGGTGGCTTGTCAGCAGGACTCGTCCCTCGCGCTGTTTCAGGAATTCGCCGTTGTCCCGTCCAAGTTCGCTTGATCCACTGTTTCGCTCGCTCCACGCGATCAAGGGCGTCGGCGACAAGCTGGCGGCTTTGTTGTCGCGCTTTTTCGGGGCGCCGGAGGGGCAGGAAGCGATTGCGCTCGATATCCTGATGCATATGCCTTCGGGCGTCGTGGACCGCTCCCGACAGGTAGGTATTGCCGAGGCTTATCTCAACCAGATCGTCACCTTGCGCCTTCACATCGACCGGCACCAGCCCCCGCCGCGGGGCAAGCCGCATGTGCCGCACCGGGTATTTGCCCACGACCAGAGCGGGGACGTGCAACTGGTGTTCTTTCGCGCCCAAGGCGGCTGGGTGGAGAAGGCGCTGCCCGTTGGTGAGGAGCGCTTCGTTTCCGGGCAGATTGGGTTTTTCAACGGCGAAAAGCAGATCACCCATCCCGATTATATCGTGGAAGCCGACAAGTTCGATACGCTGCCGCTGGTCGAGCCGGTGTACCCCCTCACCAATGGGCTGAGCTCCAAAGCGCTGGCCAAGCTGGTGCGGCAAGTGGTGGAAACAGTGCCGGCGCTGCCTGAGTGGATCGATGATGCCATCATAGCGGAGCGGCGTTGGCCCAGCTTTGGCGAGGCAATGCGCGCGGTGCATCTGCCCGCCAACCCGGCTGAAGCGGAGTTGTGGTCCCCGGCCCGCATGCGGCTGGCTTATGACGAATATCTCGCGGGGCAACTGACGCTGCAACTGATCCGCTCGAGCATGGTCGCCGCGCATGGGGTGGCACGCCAGTTCACCGGCGGGATTACCGAGAAGGTCACTGCCGCGCTGCCCTTTTCGCTGACCGAAGGGCAGCAGCTGGCAGTCGAGGATATTCGTGCCGATCTCGCCAAGCCCGAGCGCATGTCGCGGCTGCTGCAGGGGGATGTGGGCGCGGGCAAGACTGTGGTGGCGCTGATGGCGATGGCGGCGGTGGCGGAAAGCGGCGCGCAATCGGCGATGATGGCGCCAACTGAACTCCTGGCGAACCAGCATTTCCGCACCCTCAAGCCGCTTTGCGAGGCGGCGGGGCTGGGGTGTGAGCTGCTGACGGGCAAGATGCCGGCGGGGGAGAGGCGGGCCATCCTCGCCCGGATCGCGAGCGGCGAGACGACTATTGTCGTCGGCACGCATGCCCTGTTCCAGTCGGGCGTGGTGTTTCATGACCTGGGCCTCACCGTGGTGGACGAGCAGCATCGCTTCGGCGTGCATCAGCGGCTCGCCCTATCCGACAAGGGTCGGCATACCGATCTGCTGGTGATGACGGCGACGCCGATTCCGCGCACGCTGGTGCTCACCCATTTCGGCGACATGGCGGCGAGCGTGCTGCGGCAAAAGCCCAAGGGGCGGCAGCCGATCGACACCGCTGTGCTCCCGATCAAGGATTACGGGCGGGTGGTGGCACGGCTCCAGGCGCGACTAGCCGAAGGGGCACAGGCCTTCTGGGTTTGCCCGCTGGTGGAGGAAAGCGAACATCTCGAGGTCGTGGCGGCCGAAGACCGGTTTGCCGAGCTGCGCAAGGTGTTCGGCGATCAGGTGGCGCTGGTGCATGGCCGCATGAGCGCGGCAGCAAAAGACGAGGTGATGAGCCGCTTTGCCGCCAATGAACTCAAGCTCCTAATCGCAACGACGGTGATCGAGGTGGGCGTCGATGTGCCCAATGCCAGCATCATGATCATCGAGCATGCCGAGCGGTTCGGCTTGGCACAATTGCACCAGCTGCGCGGGCGGGTGGGGCGCGGCTCGCAGCGGTCGGCGTGCCTCTTGCTCTACAAGGAGCCGCTGAGCGACACGGCGCGGGCCCGGCTCGATACGATCAAGGGCACGGAAGACGGGTTCGAGATCGCCGAGCGCGACCTGGAATTGCGGGGGCAAGGCGATGTGCTTGGCACGCGGCAATCAGGCATGCCAGGTTATCGCCTGGCGGTGCCCGATGTGCACCGCCACCTGCTGGATTTTGCCCATGAGGATGCCAAGGCGGCGCTGGCGGCCAATCCTGGACTTGTCGGTGAGCGCGGCGAGGCACTGCGCACCCTGCTCTACCTGTTCCGCAAGGATCAGGCGATCCAGCTGATCCGGGCGGGCTAGCCTTATTCCACCGTCACCGACTTGGCGAGGTTGCGGGGCTGGTCCACATCGGTGCCCATGAAGACAGCGGTGTGATAGGCCAGCAGTTGCACGGGAATACAGGCGAGGATTGGCGCGACGAAGCCGTCGACATGCGGAATCTCGATGATGTCGGCCACGCCGTGACCGACAGTTTTGGCGCCCTCCGCATCGGTGATTAGAATGATCTTGCCGCCGCGGGCCGCTACTTCCTGCATGTTGCTCAGGGTCTTGTCGACCAGCTCGTCCGACGGGGCGACGACGATCACCGGCATGTCCTCATCAACCAGGGCAATGGGGCCGTGCTTGAGCTCGCCTGCCGCATAACCTTCGGCGTGGATGTAGCTGATTTCCTTGAGCTTGAGCGCGCCTTCCATGGCGATAGGGAACATGGGACCGCGCCCGAGATAAAGCACGTCCTTGGCCTTGGAGAGACGCTTGGCAATGTCGCTGATCTGCCCTTCGGCAGCCAGGGCCTGCGAGACGGCGGCAGGCAAGCTGATCAGGGCGCGCACGAGCTCGGCTTCACGCTCGGCGCTGAGCACGCCACGGGCACGGCCGGCGGCAATGGCAAGGCTCGCTAGCGCGGTCAGTTGCGCAGTCAGCGCCTTGGTGGAAGCCACGCCGATTTCGGGGCCGCAGAGGATGGGGAACACCACGCCCGATTCCCGCGCGATGGTGGATTCGAGCGTGTTGACCAGCGAGGCGACATGCTGGCCCTCACGTGCGCAATAGCGCAAGGCGGCCAGCGTGTCGGCGGTTTCACCGGACTGGGAGATGAAGAGGGAGAGCCCGCCCTGCTCCAGCGGTGGTTCGCGATAGCGGAACTCGGACGCCACATCGATGTCGACCGGCAGGCGGGCAAAGCGCTCGAACCAGTATTTGGCGACGGCCCCCGCGAGATAAGCCGTGCCGCAGGCGCTGATGGTGAGGCGGGTCAGGTCAGCGAAGCTGAACGGCAGGGTTTCGCGCAAGGAGACCGCTTCGGCGCCCATATCCACATAGTGGCTGAGCGTGTGGGAGATGGTTTCGGGCTGCTCGTAGATCTCCTTGGCCATGAAGTGGCGGTGATTGCCCTTGTCGACCAGGAGCGCAGAAGTTTGGGAAATCTGCTGCTCGCGCTGCACAATGGCGTCGCGCCCGTCGCGGATGGTGACGCCCTCAGGAGTGATCACGGCCCAATCGCCGTCCTCGAGATAAGTCAGGCGCGAGGTGAAAGGCGCCAGCGCCATGGCGTCGGAGCCCAGATACATTTCGGTCGTGCCATAGCCGATGGCGAGGGGCGCGCCGTGCCGCGCGGCGATCAGCAGGCCGTCGCGATCCTTGAACAGGAAGGCCAGCGCAAAGGCACCGCGCAGCTGCTTGAGCGTGCGGGCTACGGCCAGTTCGGGATCGGCGCCATTGTCCAGCTCGCGGCTGGTCCAGAGCGCCACCGATTCCGTATCGGTCTGGGTCTTGGGCAGGTAGCCGTCCTTGGCGAGATCGGCCAGCAGTTCGCGAAAGTTCTCGATAATGCCGTTGTGGACCACCGCGACACGGTCCGTCGCATGAGGATGGGCATTTTGCTCGGTGGGTGCGCCGTGGGTGGCCCAACGAGTGTGGCCGATGCCGATTTGGCCGCCCAGGGGCTCGAAAGCAAGCTTTTGCGCGAGATTGCCAAGCTTGCCTTCCGCTCGCCGCCGGGTGATCGCACCCGCTTCCAGGGTGGCGACGCCGGCGCTGTCATAGCCGCGGTATTCGAGGCGTTTCAGCGCATCCACGAGCCGGGTGGCGACGGGTTCGCTGCCGACAATGCCGACAATGCCGCACATGCTATTTTCCCTTTGCCGCTTTTTTGGCGAGCGCCTGCTCGCGCAGCCGCGGCGCATAGCCGGGCTTGTTTTCCTGACGGGCGCGGCCAAAGGCCAGCGCCTCTGCGGGCACGTCCTCGGTGATGACGCTCCCCGAGGCCGTGTAGGCGCCATTGCCGATGGTGACGGGGGCCACCAGGGAGGCGTTGGAGCCGATAAAGGCATTGTCGCCGATCACCGTCTTGTCCTTGTTCACCCCGTCATAATTGCAGGTGATGGTGCCGGCACCGATATTGGTGTTCGTACCGATCTCGGCATCCCCGAGATAGCTGAGGTGCCCGGCCTTGGTGCCTGGGCCGATCCGCGACTTCTTCACCTCGACGAAATTACCGAGATGAACCTTTTCCCCGATCTCGGCGCCGCCGCGAATGCGAGCAAACGGGCCAATGCTGGCGCCCTCGGCAATCACGGCATCCTCGATGTCACAGAACGCGCGGATTTCCACATTGCTGGCGATCTTGACCCCGGGGCCGAAGACCACATTGGGGAAGATCGTAACGTCCTGGGCGATCTCGGTGTCGTAGGAGAACCAGACGCTGTCGGGATCGCGCAGCGTCACGCCGGCGCGCATGAAATCGTCGCGGCGTACCTGCTGGAACAGCTTTTCGGCATGCGCCAACTGGCGGCGATCATTAACGCCCATAACGTCGTTTTCCGGCGCCACACCGAAACCGACGCGTTTGCCGGCCTTGTTGGCCAGCTCTACGAGATCGGTCAGGTAGAACTCACCCTGGGCATTGTTGGTCTCGACCTTGTCGATGAGGTCGCGGAACACTTCAGCCCGGAACGCCAGGATGCAGGCATTGCAGAGGCCGATGCGGCGCTCTTCTTCCGTCGCATCCTTGTGCTCGCGGATCGCAACCAGCTGGTCGCCCTCAGTGATGAAACGGCCGTAGCCAGTGGGGTCGGCGGGCTCAAAGCCCAAAACGGCCACGTCGAGCCCGGCATCAAGGCGATCTAGCACGAGGCGGAAGTTTTCTCCGCGCAACAGCGGGTGGTCGCCATACACCACGGCAACATAGCCTTCGGCGCTGTTGAACAATTCGCGCGCCATTGAGGCGGCGTGTGCGGTACCCCGGGGCACGTCTTGCTGGAAATGAGTGACTTCAGGATCGATGCGCGACACCGCATCGCGGATCGACTGGTGTCGCGGCCCGGTGACAAGCGCCATCCGCTGGGATCCGGCCGCACGGGCGGCGCGCACCACATGGCCGACTACGGGCAATCCCCCCACGGGGTGTAGAACCTTTGGGATTGCCGAGCGCATTCGGGTCCCCTCGCCCGCCGCAAGAATGATCGAAAGCAGTTCAGTCATGATCGTCTTCTCCGGACCGCGTTGTTGGGAACACGCGTTGGCAGGAAATTATGGCAGGCAAGCGTTGGCGAAGCGATAACAACGCCGCAGTGCTAAGCTCCATTAACCGCGCGATTCGGCGGGCGGCAAGAGGGCTGAAGTGGCTAACCCTTCCGGGCATTTTCGGCAATCGGACGTAACACGCTGGGCTATCATAGCCCTGGTGTGCAGCGCCCTGGCCGTATTGGCCGCGAATGTGTCGGCCCTGTTGCCCCCTAGCGTGCTCAACGGCCTGCATAAATCGCGGCTTGAGGGCGCCAGTCTCGAGCAGTTGCAGGACCAGGTTGCTGAGCTCAATTCCGAGACCGTGCGGCTGCGCCGCGACAATGGAACGCTGTTGAACCGCTTTGCCCTGCAAGAGCAAGCGGGCCGCCAAACAGTTCAGCGCGTTGGGGCACTTGAGGTCAGCGTGCCCAATCTCCTCGAAGCTCTGCCGGCAGGATTGGGCATTGATCGCGAGGCGGTCACGGCCTCGGTAGGGGAGGATGGAAGCGTTGTAGAGGAAGCCCAAGGCGGCTCAGTGCGCATCCGGCGAACCCCGCTCCCGGCGCTGCCGAGTTTATCGCCCAACCAACCCTTGCCGGAGCGGCTCGGCGTCCAGCAAGCCGCCACGGGCGAGGGGTCGGCGTTCGGCGTGGCTGTGGGGGATGCGATCGCGCCTGCCGAAGCAAACGCCGCCTGGCGCGAACTGCAAGATAAGGTGGGACCGCTGTTGCTCGGCCTTGTTCCGCTGCTGGGACAGCAAGCGGGGAGCGAACAGGAGCGCATCATTGCGGGTCCGATGGGCGAAGAAGGCGAGGCAGCAGCGCTGTGCGCTCGTCTGCAACAGGTATCCATTGCCTGTTCACCGGCACCATATCGCGGTACAGGTTTGTGATTGCGGTTGACAGCGGGCAGCCACTGACTATGTTCCGCCGCAACGCCGCAAGGCGTCCCCTTTGGTTTGTGCCGGTAGCTCAGTGGTAGAGCATTCGACTTTTAATCGAATGGTCGAGGGTTCGACCCCCTCCCGGCATACCATCTTTCTTATCCACGTCACTTATATGCTGAGTTAAGCTCGGTGTGCAGAGCCGAAGGGCTAGGCGCAATGTGTTTGGCGCGCGTGGACGTGCTCATTGAACGGAGGCGTGCGTGGCGACGATGTATCTGGTGCAGGCGTTCAAGCAGGTCGGCAAAAAGCTCGTGGCCGAGCCGGTGCAGCAGGTCAAGAGCGGGGACAAGGCCTTGTTGACAGCCGAACGGCTGGCCCCTTCACGCGCTGGGGTCATTGCGTTTTCCCAGGAAGTCGACATCGAAACCGACACCTATGACGAGCCCCGCGTGCTGGTTCGGCTCGGCACCCTGCCCCCGGGGTTGCTTGAAGGCTAAGTGTTTTGGCAGCCTTGATTTGCGGCGCAGGAAACTTGAACGCTCGTTTCCCGTTGTGTCGACAACAAGCAGAAAGGCATGTGCATGAACAGGCGTGTGATCGGGGCGATCATTGTTGTTGTGGTTATCATTGCGGTGGCAACATTGGTGTTTACCGGTGTGAACCAGGCTCCCAGCGGCGGCGCGGGAAATACTGAACTCGAAAATGTCGAAGCCGGCGAATCCGAAGGCCCCTCCAATCCGGGTGGCCAGTAGCGGCAGCCTACCAGAGCCGCGCTTTACCTCGCGGTGAGATTCGGCTGCTAGAGCTGGGCGGGTATTGATCGGCACTTCGATCAGCATCCCTCCATCAGCCGGACTTCTCCGTGTCGCAGGAAAATATCGAACTGATCAAAGTCTGGGTGGCGACGGCGCTTGTTTTCGCCGTCGGCACCTTGGTCATGCTGTATGTCATCCTGCTGCTGAGGCGCTACGGCGGCGACCTGTCACTCATCGGCAACCTGCCCCTCGCGTCTCCTCCTGGAATGGTGCCGCTGCTGGCGGATCCGCGGTTGTTCGTGATCCTGGTCGCGGCCCATGTCAGTGCCAGCGGCGTGGCCCTGTTGCTGGCGAGCCAGACGATCGATCTGGCCCTTTTGATCGCGGCGAAGGCCATGACGGTGCTGATCGTGGCCCTGCTTGGTTGCTGGGCCGGGCAGACGGCCTATGAGCAACTCACGGACGGCGCGGCGATATCCACAGCTGGGCTACTGCCAATGGCGATTGCGCTAGCTGCATTCGCCGCGCTGTCGACAATTCTCAGCATGGCGTCGCTGCGAGCGCTGGGCAATCTGCGGTTTCTGGTGGCAATTGCTGCTATCCTCGCTGCCCCGATGATCCTGAACGCCGTATAGGCTTAGGCGGCCAGCGTCACCACCAGCGCACCGCGGGGCGTGGCTACCACTGTATGCTCATATTGCACGCAGGGGGCCGACGGTTTGCTGACCAGCGTCCATTCGTCGTCTTCGGATTTCTGCTCCGCCCAGCGGCCACCGAGCGACAGGAAAGGCTCGATGGTGAACACCAAGCCATTGGTGATGCGGCGGCGTTCGGAGCGGTCCGGCCAGGTGGCGATTTCACCGGGTTCGTCGTGCAGGCTATCACCCACGCCGTGGCTGGCGAGATTGCGGATCAGGGTGTAGCCGCCTTTCTTCGCGAACTTGCCGATGGCATTGCCGATCTCGTTGAACCCGGCGCCGGGCTTGACGGTGCGGATGCCGGCCCACATCGCCTTCTTGCCGTCGCGGCAAAGGGCATCGAGCCGGGCGTCCCCCTTGCCCAGCACGAAGGACGCGCCAGTATCGGCAAAAACGCCGTTCTTTTCGGCCGAGACGTCGATATTGACGAGGTCGCCCTCCCGCAGGACGCGCGTGCCGGGGATGCCGTGGGCGATTTCCTCGTTGACGGAAATGCAAGTGGCGCCGGGGAACTCATAGGTGATCTCGGGTGCCGAGCGCGCGCCATGCTCAGTGAGAACGGCGCGGCCGATGTCGTCCAGCTCGGCCGTGGTCATGCCCGGCCGCATGGCCGAGCTCATTGCGTCGCGGGTGATTGCACAGATGCGGCCGATTTCCTTGAGGGCTTGCAGCTGCTCTTCGGTGCTGACGGTCATGCCGATCCACCCTTGTTGGCATGGAAATAGGCGAGCAGGCCCTGGGTGGAGCTGTCATGCCCGTCGGCGCCGGCAGTGCCTTCAACCTTGGGCAACAGCGCCTTGGCGAGTTGCTTGCCAAGCTCGACGCCCCACTGGTCATAGGAGTTGACGTTCCAGATCACACCTTGGGTGAAGACCTTGTGCTCGTAAAGAGCGACGAGCGAGCCCAACATTTCGGGGGTGAGCTGGGGATAAAACAAGGTGTTGGATGGCCGGTTGCCCGGGAAAATCTTGTGCGGAGCCAAAGATTTGATCGCTTTTTTGTCGAGGCCCTGTGCCTTGAGTTCAGCCACAACCTCTTCTTCGGTCTTGCCCAGCATCAGCGCTTCGGACTGCGCCAGCACATTGGCCACGAGCTTGGCGTGGTGGGGCGGCATGGACTCGTGTGGGCGGGCAGCAACGAGGAAGTCGGCGGGCACGACATCGGTGCCTTGGTGGATCAGCTGGTAAAAGGCGTGCTGGCCATTGGTGCCCGGCTCACCCCAAACGATGGGGCCGGTGGACCACGCCACGGGCTTGCCGCTCAGGGTCACCGATTTGCCGTTGGATTCCATGTCCTGCTGCTGCAGATACGCGGGAAACCGCGACAGGCGCTGGTCATAGGGCAAGACGGCGTGAGTGGAGAAGCCCCAGACATTGCGGTACCAAACACCCAGCAAACCCATGATAACAGGCAGGTTTTTCTCAAGTGGGGCGGAGAGGAAGTGCTGGTCCATGGCGTCGGCACCGCTCAGGAACGCGGAGAAATGGTCGTAACCGACGGCAAGGGCGATCGGTAGGCCGATGGCCGACCAGACGGAATAACGACCGCCGACCCAGTCCCAGAAACCAAAGATGCGATCCTCTTGGATGCCGAAGGCGGCGCAGGCGGGGATGTTGGTGGAAACGGCGGCGAAGTGGCTGGGGACGGCTTCCTCGCCCAGCGATTCGGCCAGCCATTTGCGGGCGGAGCCTGCATTGGTCATGGTCTCGTCGGTGGTAAAGGTCTTGGAGGCAACGATAAAAAGCGTTGTCCCCGGGTTGAGGCGCTTGAGCGTGTCGTGAATATGGGCGCCATCGACATTGGAGACGTAGTGCGCGCGCAAGTCGGGACGGGTATAGGGCTCGAGCGCGAGGGTCACCATGGCGGGGCCGAGGTCGGAGCCGCCGATACCGATATTGACGACATCGGTGAATTGCTCGCCGGTATGGCTGCGGATCTCGCCGGAGCGGATGGCGTCGGTGTAGGTCTTGATGGCCGCAAGCACTGCGCGCACGTCCGGCATGACGTCCTTGCCATCGACAGGAACAGGCCTGTCCCCTTGATATCGCAGGGCCATGTGCATGACCGCGCGGTTCTCAGTGAGGTTGATATGCTCGCCCTCGCACATCTGGGTGCGGCGCTCTTCGAGGCCTGCGGCGCGGGCGAGGTCGAAGAGCGCGGCCATGGCTTCTTCGTCGATGCGGTTCTTGCTGTAGTCGAGCAGCAGGTCGCCCGCACGGGCGGAAAAGCGCTCAAAGCGGTTGGGATCCTCGGCGAATTGCAGCCGCATGGGCTGGGTTTCAAGCCGCTTGCGATGCTTGCCGAGGTCGGTGAAGCTGGCCTTGCGCCCTGATTTCGCCATGAAAATGAACCCTTTCTGAACGTCAAATAACCGGCAGATCGCCCGCCGCCCAAGCAGCGCGAGTTTCGGCGGCAAAATCGGCGAACCGACCCGCCTCGATTGCCACGCGAGCACCACTCACCAGTTCTTGATAGTAGGCCAGATTGATCTGCGAAAGGATCATGGCCCCCAAAATTTCCTCCGTCCGCACCAGATGGTGAAGATAGGCTCTGCTCCAGCGGCGGCAATTGCGGTTGGGAGACTGCTCGTCGATGGGACGAGGGTCATCCTTGTGGCGCGCGTTCTTGAGGTTGATGACGCCAAAGCGCGTGTAGACATGGCCGTGGCGGCCGGCGCGGGTGGGGTGGACGCAATCGAACATGTCGATGCCCCGGCCGATGGCGCCCAGGATGTCGTCGGGCTTGCCGACGCCCATCAGATAGCGTGGACGGTCGGTGGGCAGTTCGGGGGTGATTTCGTCGAGGACGCGGAACATCACTTCCTGCGGCTCGCCGACGGCGAGGCCGCCGACGGCATAGCCATCAAAGCCGATGCTGCGGAGGCCGGCGGCGGAGCGGGCGCGGAGTTCGGCGGAATCGCCGCCCTGAACGATGCCGAAGAGGGCGCGATTGGCCTGATTATTGAAGGCGGTCTTGGAGCGGTCGGCCCAGCGCAGGGACAGCTCCATGGCGCGCTCCATCTCCTTGTACTCGGCGGGGAGCGCAATGCACTCGTCGAGCTGCATGATGATGTCGCTGTCGAGGAGCGTCTGGATCTCGATCGAGCGCTCGGGGGTGAGCTGGTGGGCGGAGCCATCGATATGGGATTTGAAGGTGACGCCCTGTTCGGTCAGCTTGCGCAGCTGGGCCAGCGACATGACCTGAAAGCCACCGCTATCGGTGAGGATGGGGCGCTGCCAATCCATGAAGTCGTGCAGGCCACCCAGCGCCGCGACGCGCTCGGCGCCGGGGCGCAGCATCAGGTGATAGGTGTTGCCGAGGAGAATATCAGCGCCGGTTTCCCGCACCTGGTCGGGATACATGGCCTTGACGGTGCCGACCGTGCCCACGGGCATGAAGGCGGGCGTCTGGATATCGCCGCGGGGCGTATCGATGCGGCCCCGGCGGGCGGCGCCGTCGGTGGCAGCAAGGGTGAAGGTGACCTGTTTCATGGCGCTGGGTTGTAGTGGGTTGAACTGCGAGTGGGAAGAGCCCGTCGTCGTGCCACGCCCTCGTGGTTCGAGGGTCGCTGCGCTCCCGCCTCACCATGAGGGCTACGGAAGCTGAAGAGCAAGGGGTTCGAAATTCCCGATTGCCCTTAGGGTGAGGCGCTAATTCTGGTCGAGCCTGCAGCAAGAGGGGCGTGGAACTCGGGCGAGCACTATTGCGCTCGCAGCAGCAGCGATGAGTCGCCGTAGGAATAAAAGCGATAGCCGGTGTCGATGGCGTGGCGATAGGCGGCCTGCATGGTGTCGAGCCCGCTAAAGGCGCTGACCAGCATGAAGAGGGTCGATTTGGGCAGGTGGAAATTGGTCATCAGCAGATCGACGCAGCGGAACTGAAAGCCCGGGGTGATGAAGATGTCGGTATCGCCCACAAAGGGGGCGAGCGTGCCGGTGGGGCGGGCGGCTGACTCAAGGAGGCGCAGGCTTGTGGTGCCCACGGCGACCACGCGGCCGCCGGCGCGCTTGGCGGCAAGGATGCGCTCGACGGTCGGGGCGTCGATCTCGCCCCATTCGGCATGCATCACATGGTCTTCGGTGTCTTCCGCCTTCATGGGCAGGAAGGTGCCGGCGCCGACATGAAGGGTCACGCGCTCGATGGTGACGCCCTTGGCCTCAAGGCGGTCGAGCAGGTCCTGGGTGAAATGGAGCCCGGCGGTGGGAGCCGCCACGGCACCGTCTTCGGCGGCATAAACGGTCTGGTAGTCGGTCTTGTCGCGCTCCTCGAGCGCGCGCTTGGCCCCGATATAGGGGGGCAGCGGCATGGCGCCATGGGACTTGATCGCTTCATCGAGCTGAGCGCCACTGAGGGCGAAGCGGAGGATGATTTCGCCGCCATCGCCCTTGCCCGCAACGGTGGCGCGGAGCGGCTCGGTTTGGCCATTGCCCAGCTCGAGCTGGTCGCCGAGGGCGAGGCGCTTGGCGGGGCGGGCGAAGGCGCGCCAGGTGCTGGCATCGTCGCGCTTGTGGAGGTTGAAGGAGACGGAGGCGCGGTTGTCGCCGCGGATGCGGGTGCCGCGCAGTTCGGCCGGCAGGACGCGGGTGTCGTTGACGACGAGAACATCGCCGGGGTGGAGGAGGTTAAGCAGATCGGGGATGTGGCGGTCGGAAAGGCCGTGCTGCGGGTCCACGACCAGCAGGCGCGCGGAGTCGCGGGGTTCGGCTGGGTGGAGGGCGATGGAGCTTTCGGGGAGCTCGAAATCAAAATCGGAAACGCGCATGCGGGGGGATTAGCATGGGGGTGGGGGGGGCGGAAGGGTGTTGGGCGTCGCGGGGGTGCCACAGGAACCCGGTTCGCGGGACGGCCGGCACCCCACCCTCCATCCCTCCCCTCAAGGGGGAGGGAGAATGAGCACTGAGGGTGGTGGGTGGGGGAACGTCCTGTTTGTGATGGGGCAAACCTCAACACCGAACTTGCCGCACGGCCTGAACCCCCACCCTTGATCCCTCCCCTCAAGGGGGAGGGAGACGACGGCACTGAGATAGGTGCTTGTGCAGCTATCGGCATCAGAGGGATCGGTGCAACAGCACGGCGGCGCCCTCCCCGGCCCTCCCCTCAAGACGGAGGGAGGACACAGCGCTGAGTGTGGTGGGTTTGGAACTTTCTTTTTGTCCTGGAGCAAACCTCAACACCGAGCTTGCGGCACGGCCTGAACCCCCACCCTTGATCCCTCCCCTCAAGGGGGAGGGAGACGATGGCGCTGAGATAGGTGCTTGTGCGGCTATCGGCATCAGAGGGATCGGGGCAACAGCACGGCGACCCCCTCCCCGGCCCTCCCCATAAGGGGGAGGGAGGCAAGAGCACCGAGGGTGGTACTTGGGGCTGGAAGCGAGGCTGCAGACACAAAACGGGCGCCCTGGTGGGGCGCCCGTGGAAGTTGGTCAAGAAAAATGCTTAGGCGGCGATGTCGGCGGCGACTTTGACGGAGTTCATCTTGTCGGGGTTCTGGACGGGTTCGCCGCGCTTGATCTGGTCGACGTTTTCCATGCCGGAAATGACCTGGCCCCAGACGGTGTATTGCTTGTTGAGGAAGGACGCGTCGTCAAAGCAGATGAAGAACTGCGAATTGGCGCTGTCAGGGCTTTGGGCGCGGGCCATGGAAACGGTGCCGCGGACGTGGGGCTCGTTGTTGAATTCCTGCTTAAGGTCCGGGTACTTGGAGCCGCCGGTGCCGGTGCCGCGGGGGCAGCCGGTCTGAGCCATGAAGCCCTCGATCACGCGGTGGAAGACGATGCCGTCGTAAAAGCCTTCACGCGCCAGCTTCTTGATGTGGGCGACGTGGTTGGGGGCGAGGTCCGGGCGCATCTGGATAACGACTTCGCCCTTGGTGGTGTCAATGACGAGGGTGTTTTCGGGATCGGCGTAATCGGCCATGGTTTTCGCTTTCGTTGATTGATGGGGCGGGATGTAAGGGCATTGGGCGGCGGGTGCAACCGCCTGACGGTTCACGCGGCGCTGCCGTGGTGATGGGTCTCAGGATGGATCCCGGCTCGAGGCCGGGATGACATCGCGTGCGTGGAGGCCCGAAGGGGCAGCCCGGTTCGAGTTACTTATATTCGATCTTGGCTTCGACGATCTTGTCGGGGTTCTCGACCTGGCCATTGGCCGACTTTGGGCCTTTTTCGAGGGCGTCCACGGCTTCCATGCCGGAAACGACCTTGCCGAACACGGTGTATTGCCCGTCAAGGAACGAGGCATCGCCGGTGGTGATGAAGAACTGGGAATTGAAGGAATTGGGGTTCTGCGAGCGGGCAGCACCCACAACGCCGCGGCCAAAGCTTTCGCTGTTGAACTCGGCTTCGACGTCGGGCAGTTCCGAGCCGCCCATGCCGGTGCCGGTGGGATCGCCGGTCTGGGCCATGAAGCCCTCGATCACGCGGTGAAAGACGAGGCCATTGTAGAAGCCCTCATTGGTCAGGGTGACCACGCGCTCGACATGCTTGGGCGCAATCTCGGGCAGCAGTTCGATATCGACCACGCCATCTTCAAGCGTCAGCAGCAGGTGCGGGGTGCCGCTGGGCGTTTCCTGGGCAAAGGCGGGAGCCGCGCCGAAGGCGAGAGTGGCAAGCGCCAGGGCGCTGAACAGGCGGCGAGTCGGGCGAAAAGCATTGGTCATCTGGATTGCAGAGCCTTGAGCACAATGGGAGGAACAAAGGCGGCGATATCGCCGCCCATTTCGGCAATTTGCCGCACCAATGTGGCCGAGATGTGCCGCACGGGCGGGCTGGAAGGCAGGAAGACGGTCTGCAGATCGGGCGCCATCTGGGCGTTCATGCCCACCATCTGCATCTCGTAATTGTAGTCGGTGGTGTCGCGCAGGCCGCGGATGATGAGCTTGGCGCCGTGTTCGCGGGCGGCATTGACCATGAGGCCGGAGAAATCAACGACACGAAACTCGGTATCGGTGCGCTTGCCGATGGGCGCGAGCACCTGGTTGAGCAAGGCCAGTCGGTCGGCATGGGCAAAGAGCGGCGACTTCTTGCCCGGATTGATGCCAACGGCGACAACCAGGGTATCCACCAGCTTGCAGGCGCGCTCGATCACATCGAGATGGCCATTGGTCACCGGGTCGAACGATCCGGGATAAAACCCTACCAGCCTGCTCATGTGCCCCTCCGCGCAGTTTTGGGGTTTGTGTCACGGGCGGGGGCGGAGTGCAAGAATGACGAGGCCGGCAAAGGCGAGCAGAAGCAGCACGCAGGCGCCGGCAATAAACGCAGCGGCGTTGCCCCAAAGGGTGGCGATGAAGCTGCCGACAAATGGCCCGGACAGCATGATGGCGGTGGTAACGGCCTCACCCGCGGCCGACACGCGGGCGATGCGGTCGGGCGGAGTTTCAGTCTGGATGATCGTGCGATAGGGCACGAGCATGAAAGCCGTGGAGCCGCCCATAACCGCCATCAGCGCGAGGTAAGCCGGGAGCGGCAGGCCCAGTTCGAGCGCGGCGCCAAGGCCGAGCGCACCGACCGCCAGCCCAGCTATGAGCGCGCCGCTGATCATGCTGGCGAGCGGGTTCTCCGGAGGCATCCGGGCGGCCAGCACGGCCCCCAACAACCCGCCAAGGCCGGAACAAGCCAGCGAGAAACCCAGGGCGGATGGTCCATAACCGAGATCATCGAGCAGCAGGGCAATAAAGGTGTCGTAGAGAAAGAACGCGAAGAACGCGATGGCGGAGAACACCAAGGCGGTCAGCAAGAGGCGGCTGCGGCCGAACTCGCTGACTCCGGCGAGGAGCGCCACCGAGAAGCGTTCCGGGGTGGTGGTGGGCTGGCGCGAGGCGAGTTGCAGCGGGAGCACGAGAAGCGCGGCAAGAAGTGAGAAGCCGGCATTGACGGCAAAGACGCCCTGGGGCGAGAGCGCAGTCAGCAAGAGCCCGCCCAAGGCCGGCCCGAGGATCTTGGAGCCCTGGTTGATGGCGTGGTGGAGGGCATTGGCATGCGGCAGGAGGTCGGCCGGGGTGGAGGCCTGAATGGCGGACTGGCGGGCGGGATTGAAGGCAGAGTCGATGCAGCCGCGGACGAAGACCAAAAGGAGCACAACTGCCGTGTTCGGGGCGATCAGGAGGGCTGAGGTGGCGAGGGCGCGGGCGAGATTGCTCCAGAACAAGACGCGCCGGAGCGGCAGGCGATCCACATAGATGGCCAGCACCGGCCCGGCAGTGAGATAGGGGAGCGCCAGGCAAAGCGCAAAAAGGGCGAGTGCGAGTGGGCCTTGCTGCCAGGTAAAGACGAGGAGCGCCACCACTGCGGCGTAATCGAGCCAGTCGGCGAAGTCGGCAGGCAGGCTCGCGAGCGCCAGCCAGCGGGGGGCAGGCAGCGCCAGGAGTGTTCGATACCCCGGCGCTGCCCGCATGTTTGGTTATTCGCCCGAGGGGGCGATGGCGTCGCTGCCGTCGACTTCGCCGGGGTCGTCGCCTTCGGGCTCGCTGATGCGTTCCACGGAAACGACCTTTTCACCCGCGCCGGTCGAGAAGATGCGCACGCCCTTGGAGGCGCGGCTCGAGAAGCGGATGCCGTCGACCGGGACGCGGATCAGTTGACCGCGATCGGACACGAGCATGAGCTGATCGCTTTCCTCCACTGGGAAGGACGCAACGAGATGGCCGATCTCGTCGAGCTTGCTTTGGTCGGTAGCGCGGATGCCCTTGCCGCCGCGGTTGGACAGGCGGAAATCGTAGGAAGACGAGATCTTGCCGAAGCCCTTTTCGTTGACGGTGAGGACGAACTGCTGGGCGGCGTCCATTTCCGCATAGCGCTCGACGGACAGTGCGGTGACGCCCACATCCTCTTCGCTGTCCTCGCTGCCGGTGAGCTCGACCTCGGCCTCTTCACCGGTCGCGGCACGGCGATTGGCGCCGTATTGCTTGATGAAGGTGTTGCGCTCGGCCGGGGTGGCCTCGAAGTGCCGGAGGATCGACATGGAGATAACGGTATCCCCCTCGCCCAGCTGCACGCCGCGCACGCCGGTGGAGTCGCGACCCTTGAACACACGCACATCGTTGATGCCGAAGCGGATGGCCCGGCCCAGTGCGGTGGTGAGCATGATGTCGTCGGTGGCGCTGGCCGTTTCGACGGAAACGATGCGATCGCCCTCGTCGAGCTTCATGGCGATCTTGCCGTTGCGGTTGACCGAGGTGAAATCGGCCAGCGAATTGCGGCGCACCGTGCCGCGCGAGGTCGCGAACATGATGTCGAGATCGGACCAGGTGGCCTCGTCCTCGGGCAGCGGCAGGATGGAGGTGACGCGTTCGCCCTGCTCGAGCGGCAGGATGTTGATCAGCGCCTTGCCGCGGGCATTGGCGGCTGCGAGCGGCAGGCGCCAGACCTTGAGCTTGTAGGCGATGCCGCGCGAGGTGAAGAACAGCACCGGAGTGTGGGTGCTGGCGACAAAGAGGCGCGAAACGAAATCCTCGTCGCGGGTCTGCATACCCGAGCGGCCCTTGCCGCCGCGGCGCTGCGCCCGGTAGGTCGAAAGCGGCACGCGCTTGATGTAGCCGCCATGGGAAACGGTGACGACCATGTCTTCGCGCGCGATCAGGTCCTCGTCGTCGAAATCGGCGAGGCTGTCGGCGATTTCGGTGCGGCGGGGGGTGCCAAACTGGTCGCGGATGGCAACCAGTTCGTCGCGGATGATGTCGATCACGCGCTCGCGCGAGCGCAGGATATCGAGGTAATCGCTGATCTCGGCGCCAAGGCCGTTGAGTTCTTCGCCGATTTCGTCGCGGCCAAGGGCGGTGAGGCGGGCGAGGCGCAGCTCGAGGATGGCGCGGGCCTGTTCCTCGGAGAGGTTGAAGGTGCCGTCCTCGTTGATGCGGTGGCGTGGATCATCGATCAGCGCGATGAGCGGGGCTACATCGGCAGCCGGCCAGCGGCGGGTCATCAACTGCTCGCGCGCGGTCGCGGGATCGGGCGCCGTGCGGATCAGGGCGATGACTTCGTCGATATTGGCGACGGCGACGGCCAGGCCAACCAGGATATGGGCGCGGTCACGGGCCTTGTTGAGGAGGAACCGGGCGCGGCGCGTCACGACTTCATGGCGGAAGGCGATAAAGGCCTCAAGGATTTCCTTGAGGGTCATCAGCTGCGGCTTGCCGCCATTGAGCGCCACGAAGTTGCAGCCGAAGGAGGATTGCAGCTGGGTGTAACGGTAGAGCTGGTTGAGCACGACGTCAGGCAGCGCGTCGCGCTTGATCTCGACCACGACGCGCATGCCTTCGCGGCTGGATTCGTCGCGCATGTCGGAGATGCCTTCGATGCGCTTGTCGCGCACGAGTTCGGCGATCTTTTCCACCAGCGTCGCCTTGTTCACCTGATAGGGCAACTCGGTGATGATGATGGCTTCGCGTTCCTTGCGCACTTCCTCGATGGCAACCCGCCCGCGCACCAGAACCGAGCCGCGGCCCGTTTCATAGGCGGCGCGAATGCCGGCGCGGCCAAGGATGATGCCGCCGGTCGGGAAATCGGGGCCGGGCAGAACTTCGAGCAGGTCGTCGACCGTGGCTTCGCCATTGTCGAGCAGGATCAGCGCGGCGTTGATGGTTTCGGCTAGGTTGTGCGTCGGGATATTGGTGGCCATGCCCACCGCAATACCGCCGCCGCCATTGACCAGCATATTGGGGAAGCGGGCCGGAAGCACGGAAGGCTCGCGCTCGGAGCCGTCATAGTTGTCGCGGAAATCGACGGTATCCTTGTCGAGATCGTCGAGCATGCTGTTGGTGATGCGCTGCATGCGCACTTCGGTGTAACGCATTGCGGCGGGCATATCGCCGTCGACCGAGCCGAAATTGCCCTGCCCTTCCACCAGCAGCTGGCCCATGGAGAAATCCTGGGCCATGCGCACCAGCGCCATGTAAACCGACTGATCGCCGTGCGGGTGGTATTTACCGATAACGTCGCCGACCACGCGGGCGGACTTACGATAGGGCTTGTTCCACTCGTAGCCATTCTCGCTCATCGAGAACAGGATGCGCCGGTGCACGGGCTTGAGGCCGTCGCGCACGTCGGGCAAGGCCCGACTCACGATCACGCTCATGGCGTAATCGAGATAGGATTTGCGCATCTCGTCGGTGATGGAGATGAGGGCGATATCGTCGGAGGGCGGGGGCGCGCCGGTTCCGGTGTCGGGCGTATCGGTCACGGTATCGATTCGGGTTGATTCAGCTGAGTAGTAAATAGGTGATTTCGCGCGAAATTACCAATCGTGGCGGTGGGACCCCTTGTCGCCGGGCATTGATAAGGTGGGGGGCGGTATAAGGCAGGTGCCTTCTTACAAGTCCGCTGCGCGCTCATTAAGTCTGGGGCGAGGGCCAAGTGCCGGGCGGCACCTGCCTCACGCCCGAACAAGGAGCACGATGATGAGCCGTTTTGCCGACAAAACAGTGCTGGTAACCGGGGCCGGTGGCCAGTTGGGCCGGCTGGTGGTGGAGGAATTGCTGGCCAAGGGGGCGCGGCGGATCATTGCGGGCTCGCGCGAGCCGGGCAAGCTGGCAGAATTCGAGGGACGCGAGGTCGAATTGCGGCAAATCGACTTCGATGACCCCGATCTGGCCGCCAAGCTGGACGGCGTCGAGCGCATGCTGATGATCAGTACGGTCGCGGCAAACCGGGCCGAGCAGCAGCGCGCAGCCGTGCAAGCGGCCCGCAGCGCTGGCGTGCAGCACATCATCTATACCTCAGCCCCCAATCCCCGGCCGAACGCCAGCGCCGGGGGCATTGCCGATCATTACTGGACCGAGCAGGCGGTGGCGGCATCGGGGCTCGAGTTCACTGTGCTGCGCAATCACATCTATGCCGAGGCGGTGCTGATGGGCGCCGCGGGAGCGCTGCGATCGGGGCAAATGTTCGATGCCACGGCGGGCAAGGGCCGTGCTTATGTGAGCCGGGCCGACTGCGCCCGCACCGCGGCGGGCGCGTTGCTCGAGGCGCAAGGGCAGAACATTTTCGATGTGACCGGCCCTGCCCCGGTGACCCAGGAAGAAGTTGCGCGTCTGCTCAGCGAGCTGTCCGGCAAGAGCATTGCCCGGATCGGGGTGACGCCCGAGCAGTTGCTCGAAGGCATGCTGGCAGCGGGCCTGCCGCCCTTCATGGCCAATCTGCTGGTGGCGTTTGACCGCGATGCTGCCGAGGGTCACCACGCCATTGTTGCCGACACGGTGGAGCGGTTTACCGGCCGCGCGCCGCAAAACCTGCAAGCGGTGCTGGCCCTGCACCGCGAGAGTCTGGCAAGTTAAGCCAGCGCTTTTCCAAGCACACACCAACAACATTGCGCCCAGCACTACAGTGGCTGCTGGACGCAACTGCCGCAAAGCCGTAGAAATCGCGCCAATTCGTCGCCTTATACGTGGAGACCGGGTGTCTTGGCCTTTTCTGCTTTGCTCCAGCGCGCCCTGGCCCGGGTGACGCATGACCGCTCCATCGGCTTTGGGCTTGAACATATCGGTTTGACCACACTGCGCTATCCGCTGGCGGTGGCACTTGCCGTGCTGGCGATTACGGCCCTGGCGTTCAGCCAAATCCCACGCGCCAATGTGGATGGGGACCTGCTGCGGGTGTTTGCCGAGTCGGGCGAGCATTACGACGCCTATCAGCGGCTGTCGGAGAATTTCGGCACCTTTGAAAACGACATCTATGTGCTGGTGACCTCGCCTCGCCTGACCGATCCGGAAGTGCTTGAGCGGGTGCGCGAGCTGGCCTTCGACATGGAGCTGAGCGAATACGCAGTGGGCACGATGTCGCCCTTTACGCTGCGCAAGCCTGATGGCGGCGGCGGCTCGGTGCCGGCAGTGCCTGAAGGGATGACTGATCCGGCGGAGGTTGCGGCGGCGCTGAGTGAGCTGCAGCAGAACGACCCGATGATGCGCAACCTGATCACACCCGATTTGTCGGGCGTGGTGCTGATCATGTTCCCCAACCGCGATGCGGTGCAGGAAAACGGGGAAAAGGCGATGATCGCCTCCCTGCGCGAAACCATCGCCCTTTACCAGGACGCAGACATCCAGGTGGAGTTGACCGGCCCGCCGGTCTGGACCACGGAAATGCTGAACGCGGCGGTTAGCGACCAGCTCAAGTTCACCGTCTGGGGCTTTGGGCTGGGGTCGCTGATCGCGCTCCTCGCGCTGCGCTCGCTGCCGGGCGCCATTCTCGTTGCCGCGACGCCGTTTGTGGCAGTGATGTGGACGATGGGAATCATCCTGCTGTTTTTCGGCTCGTTCTCGTTCCTCACCATCCTGGTGACGACGCTGGTGTTGGTGATCTCGTTCGCCGAATCCATGTTCTTCGTTTTTAACTGGCTAGCCTTTTGGCGCGACGACGGGATGGAGCCCAACAAGGCGGTGGATGCCACGGTCAAGCTGGTGGGGCCGGCCGCGGCGTTGACCATGCTGACAACACTGGTGAGCTTTGCGTCGTTGTCGCTGACCCCAGGCCAGGGCGTGCGCGAGTTTTCGATCGCGGGGGCGATCGGCTCGTTCCTGCTGTTTGTGTGCCTGATGACCTTCATGCCGCTAATGCTCAAGCTATCGCTGCGGCTCGGTTTCAAGGCACCTAAGCGATCGAGCCTGGTGCTGACGGCTCCCCTGCCCCTGAGCTGGTTTCTCGCCCGGCGCTATGGGCGACTGGTTTCAATCGTCGCCATCGCGGTCACGCTCGTCCTGTTCGTCCCCTACTTCCTGATCAAGCCGCATTTCGCCTTCGAGGATTTCACCGCGCGCGAATCCAGCGCGATCACTGCGGCGCAGCAGATCGACCAGGGTGTGGGCGGGGTGGCGCCGCTTTATGTGCGGGTGCCGCTGCAGCAGAACGATCCCAATGTCGCGCCCGAGGATTTCGAGACGATCCGGCGCGTGCACGAGATCATGGAAGCCCACCTAGGGGAGAACAAGGTCATCTCCGCCGCCAGCCTGACCAATTACACCGAAGCGGGCTTTACGCGCGAAGAGGTGTTTGAGGCCGTGGGCCCGTTCATGAAGCGGCGCTTCATCAATGACGACGGCTCCCAGGCGCTGGTGACCGGGTTCATGCCGACGATCCTTGATTCGGATTCGCTCAAGGACCTCGTCACCGATGTGACGGCGGAACTGCGGACGGCGGGGATCGAGGGCGCTGAAATCGGCGGGTTCCGGGTGATGACGACCTTTGCCACCGACCAGATCGTGAGCGGGCTGCAGCTCGACCTGACGTTGTCGGTGCTGGTCAATCTGGGGCTGATCGGCTTTGCCTTCCAGAGCTTCCGGGTGGCGCTGGCTTCGGCCATTCCCAACCTCTTTCCCGTGCTGGGAACGGAGGCGTGGCTGTATTTCTCGGGCGCCGGGCTGCAACTGACCACGGTGATTGCGCTGACCATCGCCTTTGGCATCGCGGTGGACGACACCGTGCATTTCCTGTCGCATTATCTGCATGCGCGACGAGAGGAAGGCATGGAGCACCTGGCGGCGGTCAAGCACACGCTGGACCGGATCGGCGGCGCCATCGTCGCGACGACGATCATCCTCTGCGCCGGGGTGGTGATCGTGACCTTTTCGGAGCTGCCGCAGGTAGCGCTGTTCGGCAAGCTGTTCGTATCGACGCTGGCCTTTGCCGTGATCGGGGATCTGTTCATCCTGCCGGCCTTGCTGGCCGCGGGCGGCAAGTTCTTTCACCCGCTGGGCAAGATCAAGGTGCGCATGGCCGATCATGAATCGACGCCCGATGATCCGAGCGGAGAAGCGGCTTCCCGCGGCGCGGCGCCGTCCTCGATCGTTTCGTAGCTGGCTCGCTGGCGTGGGATCTGGGTTGTTCACATTGTCGCGAATTTTGCCGCGCGGCAGCAGGGTTTTGCTAAGCTCGGGCGCTGTGGCCGGGGGGCAGTTTTTCCATTCGGAGGGTTAGGATGAACTATTTCGGGCCTGTGGCGCGTGCCCTGGCATTCGCGGGTCTTGCCTTGTCTGGCGTTGTTGGTGCGGCGCCGGCCTTTGCTGCGCCGGCCGATGTGGCCCTGCTCCAATCCTATATCGGGGATTGGCGCGGCCGCGGCACGCTGACCGGGGATCGCTCGGAAACCGTGGTGTGCCGGCTCAAGGTCAGCACGGGCAATAGCGACAAGGTCAATTATAGCGGGCGCTGCACGCTGGCCGGCAAGGTGCTCTCGATCAATGGCACGCTCGCCTATGTGGACGCGCAGCGGCGGTTCGAGGCGGCGATGACCTCCAACGCCGCTTTTTCGGGCATTGCCGTGGGGCAAAAGCGCGGCAAGGGATTGCTGTTCAACCTGCGCGAACGCGACCAGGACGAAGAAGGCAAGGAATACGATATCTCGGCCGATATTGCGCTCGACCAGGACGAGATCACGGTGGGCTTCAACGTGGTTTATGTTGAAACTGGCGAAAGCATCCGCGCCAATGTGCCGTTCAGCAAATAGTCTTTGAGCCCAAAGGATGACTGCAAGGGGCGGCCGGGTGGTCGCCCTTTTCGTATGTGCGCCGGCGTCATTGGGCGGTGTAGCCACCATCCAGCGCGTAAACCGCGCCAGTGGCGAAGGCGCTGCGCGGGGATAGCAGGAAGAGGATGAACTCGGCGACTTCCTCGGGCTCGGCCAGCCGCCCCATCGGGTGGCTTTGGCGGAACAGGGTCAGCGCATCTTCGCCGGCGGCGAGCACTTTGGGCGTGGCCACATAGCCGGGTGCGACGGCGTTGACGCGAATGCCGATGTTGGCGAGCTCCAGAGCAGCGCTGCGAGTAAGACCCACGACGCCGTGCTTGGCTGCAGTATAGGCAGCCATGCCGGGAATGCCGACCACGCCATTAGCCGAGGACAGGTTGACAATGGCCCCAGTGCCAGCCGCCGCAAGCGCCGGTACCTGGTATTTGAGGCAATGGAACATGCCGGTGAGATCGGTGGCGATGACTTCGGCCCAAACCGTCGGATCGTAATCGGCAATGGGGGTTGGCGCGGGTCCGGTGATGCCGACACAGTTGACGCAAAGCTCGAGGCGGCCGAACGCCGCCACGGCCTGCGCCACCATGCGCTCGACGGCAGCGGGGTCCCGCACGTCGCAGGGCGCGGCAACGATGCCCGGCAGTTCGCGCTGCAGGCGCTGTGCTTGTTCGAGCGTGTGCACGCCGACAAACACCCGCGCTCCCGCCCCGTGCAGGGCCCGAGCCGTCGCTTCCCCGATGCCCGAGCCAGCCCCGGTGACCAGGGCGGTTTTATCCACAAACTCACTCATCTCCGTGCCTCCTGATTGATTGCTGCTGGCGGTTTACGGGCCGCGCGGGACAAGTCTTGTCAGGAGGGCGCGAATTGGCGCCGCCAGCGTGCGCGCGCGGCCAAGTGGTGGCAGATTGGTGATCGGCTGAGAGGAGGATGCGGATGACGGTGCCGAACGAATACCGGCGGGCTTCGGCTGAGTTCGATGCGTTGCTGGCCGCGATTGCCGAGGAAGCGGGACTGGCGACGCGCCACCAGGCCTATACCACGCTCCAAGGGGTGTTGCTGGCGTTTCGGCGGCGACTGACGGCTCAGGAGGGCATCAGCTTCGTGCAGATCCTGCCGCCCATGCTGCGGGCGCTGTTTGTGATGGACTGGGACCCCCTCGCCGCTCCCGCTCCGGTGCTGGACCGCGCGGCATGGCGCCGGGAGGTACGGGAGTTGCGGCCCAACCATAATATCTCGCCCCCGAGCGCGATCGAGGATGTGGCGACGGTGCTGTGGCGCAGCACGGATCAATCGAGCTTTGCCGAGTGCCTCGACAAGCTGCCCCCATTCGCCCGGGAGTTCTGGGCGCCGGCCGGCAGCCGAGACCTCAGTTCTGCATCTGGATCTGCTGGCCCTTGATCAGCGGATAGGCGGCCAGCGCGGAGCCGTCGAGGTCCTCCTTGCGCATGTCGACCCCGGTGACCTGGCTGTTCTCGTAGGTCGTGTAGTAATAGATGCCCTTGTCGGTGTTGCAGCACGACGAGTAGATGGTGATCTCGTATTTGCCGTTGCCGACGTCAACGCAGCCGCGCTGCTGGGCCACCGACTCCAAGATCTTGAAGAACTGGCTGATCGATTCCGACTCGGAGTCGCCCGAAATTGCGTTCAGCTTGGTGAAGGCGGCCTTGACGAAGCGGGAGGACGAAGACAGATCGCCGGGCAATCCAATGGCGCCCATGCCGCGGCTGTAGACGTCGAAGCTGAGCTGGTCCGAGAAATGCTGCTCGGGCGGGTTGCGCGACAGGTGCATGAAGTTGTTGAGGTTGAAGGACTGGATGTCAAAGGTCGGGTTATTGGTGAGCACGCCGATGGGGTTGTCGTAGACCTTCAGGCCGTCGCGCACCGACTCCACAGTGATGGACTTGTTGCGGTCCGAGATGATCCAGTGCAGTGGCGAGAGCGGGAAGGCCTCGCTGAACGAAATGTCCACGAGGTTGAACGCGCGCAGCTCTTGCCTGACCTGGTCCACCGTTTCGAACTTGCCCAGGATCCAGGGGATGAACTCGAAGGGCGTGATATTGGTCTGGCCGGGGGCTTCGGGCTTGTAATCGGCATTACCGGGGAAATTGAGCCCCGCCATGCTGAGCCCCTTCTCGTTGGTCGCGTCGTAGTACAGCGGATAGCCATCCGAGATGGTCGCCATGCCGATGATGGCGTGGTGCGTGTCGAGCCTGGGCATTCTGCGGAACTCGAAGGGGAAGTTGCGCGGCGTAACCGTGACGGTCTCGTTATAGGAGAACTCCAGATCGAGATTGCGGCCGAAATAATGGTCTTTGGTGGTGTAGTTGGCGCCGGTGCACATCTGCCGATCTCCCGTTCTGCCGACCGCGACGGGCCTGCAGTGCCTGTAAATAGATCAAAGGCTTACTGGTGTTTCTCAAACTCGGCCTGGAATGCCGTGCGGGCATTGTGCAGGCCATCGACGAATTGCTGCCAGGAAGCGTCGGTCGCGGCGCCCAGCCGGTCGAGTTGTTCGCGACTTTCCTGCAGCCGGGCTTCCAGCGCTGCCTTGCGCGCGTCGAGCCCGGCCTTGGCGCCTGCAGCCGCATTGGCCACCGATTGGTCGAGGTCCTCGATTTCCTGCCTGAAGGCGGCTTCCTGCGCCTCGGCCCGCGCGATGAATACGGCGCGGCGAAGTTCGTGATCAGCCTTGGCGGCGTCATAATAGGCGGCCAGATCGGTCTCGAAGTCGTCCCAATGGGTGGCGAGCGCACTGCCCAGCCGCTCGGTTTCCTCGCGAGTCCTGGCGTCCGTGGTGGCCAGCGCCTCCTCGAGCGAGCGCTGATAATCCTCCCGCACGGCGCGCAGCTTGTCGAGTTCCGCTTCGGCCTTGGTGCGCGCGTCGCCCGCGAGTTGTTCGGTGTTTTGCTCCAGAACGGTGATGGCGGCATCCATCTCCTGCAAATGGGCTTGCGCCCAGCGGATGGCGCGGTGCGCTCCATCGGGCTCCTCAGGCGCGGCTTGCGTGGTGGCGGGGGTGGCATTGTCCTGCCCCACCGCCAGCGGGGACAGGGTTAGCGAGCCCGCAAGGACGGTCACGAGCAGAGCTGCAGATGCCTTGGACGTCAACATGGTGGTTCCTTCCGGTCAGGGCTCTTGCGTGCAAACAGAGATCGGCAGCTCGGTGCCACCGCGCCAAAGTCTGGGCGACTCTTGGATGGTGCGGGCATGCACGCCTTATTTCACCGTGAAACTAGCCCGTCGCGGGTGCCGCAAATTGAGCAAAGTCAATAATGGGGCTGTTTCCCAGGGCCGCGCTGTCGCTTCATGCCTTTGAAGTCGGAAAGGCTATACGGCAAAAAAAATGGGCCGCCGAAGCGACCCACTTTCCTGGTTTTTATAGAGACGTCGAGCCTCAGAACGGTAGTGCCGGGCAACAAATGCAACTGTGTGTGTTAGTGCGTTGGCAAAGCACATGCATTTTCGGCCCTCGAGATGATCGTGTGTAAAGAATCAGGAATTCAGGTTCGTCTAGGTTCGCCGACAGGTTCCTGAACCGCAAGGACAATCCTTCCCAACCTTTGTCACAAAGCCTGGGAGATCGTCGGCTCGGCTCGGCTGGGCTGGTGGGGTGCGGCCGGCAAAGCAGGCGATTGGCGTTGGTGAGGTGACGTAATCGTCGCGATGTCACGCCCTGATCCAAGGTGGTAAGGTACGAAGTAGACATCAAGTGAGCCCGGCGCCCTGCAGCAACCCGGCAGCCGCAAGAACGAGGGACCCTGTGCATACCGATGTCACGAACTTGGCCTGTTTCGCCCATTGACGCAGGAAGTTCAGCGTCTCAGCGTCGTCCATCAAAGCCAGTTGCCCTGGGCCGCCCGGAACAAACAGAATGTCAGTAGGCGGTGCATCGTGGAGGCGTGAGTGGCAACAGGCGAAGACCTGAGGCGTCCACAATCGCCATGCGTTCCTTCCAAACCAAATCGATTGAAAGCCCAGGTACGCGAGCGAAGACTTCAAAGGGGCCGGTCAGGTCAAGTTGTGTCAGGCGGGGCGACCGATCTGTCACTAAGTTCACGACAGGTCTACGAGCGGAAATGCGCTCAAGGCGCCTGGTATCGTGACCGGGACTGCCGGATGCAGATAAGACCGATCCAGCTCTCCAATGGTTGAAACACCAAGCAGGGCCATGGAACGGAGCATTTCGTCTTCCATTAGCTCAAGCATGCGAGTAATTGCGGCCTCACCTCCCGCAGCGAGGGCATAGCATTGCATGCGACCAAGGCCCACTAGGTTCGCACCGATCGCGAGGGCTTTTAGGATATCTGACCCGCGACAGAAACCGCCATCGACCATCACCTTTGCGCGGCCGGCTACGGCATCAATGATTTCAGGCAAGGCATCCATCGTACCTCTGCCATGGTCGAGCTGGCGGCCACCATGGTTCGAAACGTATATCCAGTCCACGCCATGATCGACCGCGATACGAGCATCTTCGACCGTGGCAATGCCTTTGAGCGCGAGTGGAATGTCGTAGGTGTCCTTGATCAACTTGACGGTTCGCCAGTCGAGGCCGGCCTGATAGGCCTGACCTTGCCACTTTCCCAATCCAGCCGTGCGATAGCGGTTGGCTATGTCTCGATCACGACGAGCGAGAACCGCGCTATCGACAGTCAGGCAGACTAGGGCACAATCGCATGCGAGCGCGCGACCAATATACTCATGCACGAAAACATCATCACCTCTGACATAGAGCTGCGCCATTCGCAGAGCTGAGGGAGCCGCCTTGGCAACGGTCTCAAGCGGTGTGCATCCCGAGCTGAGCATGTGGCCGATGCCGAAAGCTTGAGCGGCCGATACAACAGTTGCTCCTCCGCCAGAGTCGAATAAGCTCAACGGACCAGTAGGTGCGAGAAACACAGGCAGTCGAAGCTTGCGGCCGAAATGCTCGACGGAAAGATCTACGGTGCCGACGTTGCGTAACACACGCGGTTTGAAGGCGATGGAATCTATGGCCAGACGGTTGCGTTTGAGGGTTGTTTCCGTTTCCGCCCCACCTGTGAGGCTATCCCATTTTTCTTTCAGCAGAACCTGGTGAGCCTTCCCCACGATCTCGTGCAGGCTCTCGAATTCGCTTGATGCGGAAGCAGCACCTACAACTTCATCTCCTGCGCTCATCACGCCTCCTGGGCGGTTGATTTCGCTATATTCCCGGTCAAAGCGACAGTTCTGCCCCCCGATCTCAACAGATATGATCCATGAAAAACGGCCACCTGCAAGGTTCGCTTTCAAAGCCGAGGACCGGCATCTTGGGGGTGGGTTGCTGATAGTCCGCTTTTAGATCGTCGGACACAAAAGCGGACGGTCACCGATGCCCTGTCGTTTGGTACAAACATGCCAATGGACGAGGTCCCCAGTCCGGGGGACCTCGCCAGCGTGAAGCTCAAGCCCGAACAGTGTTCTCGACGGGGCTGTGACGCGCGGTCAGCAGCGAGATGACGATATACGAAAGGCCGACCAGCACGTGTGGCCACCAGACCCGATCGGCAAAGCCGAATAGCCAGGGTGAAGCGAGCAACAGAAGGCCGGAAGCCACATCAATGATGATGTGGGTGGTCATAGGCACAATTTTGACAAGGCCCAGCTCATGGCGCGTGATCATGCCGAGACCAAGCGTTGCCACGCCGATAATGATGGGTACCCATTGAGCTGCTGTTCCATCAGCGAAGCCTAGAATGAATGGGGCAAGGATCAGGACAATGCCGACGAGTTAGTCGATGACGCCGTGGACGCGAGTCGGGATCATGGTGGTTACTCCGGTTGTTTAGTTTCAACCGAAGAAGGCGAAGCGGGGTTCCCTCAGGTGACAGCTGTCGCTTTTCACCGCCGCACCGCCTAGCTGCCCGTTCTGCACACCGCCTGAACGTTTTACGCCGTACCGTCGTTTCAGCACCGTTTGGCAAACCGCAGGAACGTTCTGCCAGCTCGTTCCCGTCTAATAGGCTTGGAGGTGAGAGCACATTGAAGGATCGGAGAACGTTGCTGCTGTGATCTGCATTTCGGACATCGAGAACCGTTGCTCCTGTCAAAGCAAGAGGTACCCCAAGCCAAGGGCGACGAAAACAGGCGGCTTACCGATGCTTTAGCAGGGGCCCGACGCTCGCTAGGGCAACGAATACCTATCCAAGAGCTGTTCCCTGCAACATGTGCCGATGCTTTCGGGCTGAGGCCGGGTAGGCTGCTTTAAAACCCTTATCTGGAAAGTGGCCAATGGTCGCTAGGCAGCATCGAACTACAAGCCGGCCGTGTAATCGCCGGCGGAATGACGAACCGAGAGGCCGGCGGTTAGATCAATGTGTGGAGTGAACATGGACCGAGACGAGCAGCTTGCATTGTACCATCGATACCTTGAGCGCTGTAACCAGCATCTATTTGCCGAGCTCGGTGAGTTCGTCGCCAAAGACGTGCGAGGATCAACCGAAGGCCTGGTGAACTATGTCACCGGCTGTTTCGATGTGGTCGCAGCGTTTCCCGATTACCGCTGGAGTTTACAACACGCCGTTGCCGACGGAGACTGGCTTGCTGCTCGCCTGATTGGCACCGGCACCCAGAGCGGCACTTTCCGCGGTATAGCGCCCACCGGGAGGGTGATCAGCACACAGGAGCTGGTGATGTATCGCTTCGTAAAGGGTAAAATCACGGAGTGCTGGGGAGACCTCCATACCACAGTCCGGGACGAGTTGGTGTCAGGGGCCTAGATGGGGTGGGATGCGGACAGGTAGGTTTCGGCTCAGGCAGCCACAGAAGCTGACACTCTACAACCTACGGCAGAATGCGTGTCCGAGTTGAATAACAATCAAACGGGCTTGGCCAGCATAGGCAAGACGAGGCCCCATTGAGTTTCTTGCGCGGCTCCCACCGCTTCGAAACCCACCTTCTTGTAGGCCGCTATCGCGCGAAGATTATCGGGATGAGGGTCAGTGGCAATGACTGGAACCCCCTCGGCAAAAAGAGTTCGCATCCGCAGCGAGATGAATGCTGAGCCATGCCCCATCCCCAGCATTTCGGGATCACCAATAAATTGGTCAATACCCCGTGCCCCCCGTGGGAGGTACGAAAACGGGTGATCTTCCCATGCATGGACGGAGTAATCCTGCATGTAGGCGAAGGGGCGATCTCCGTTCAGGACGATCCATCGTGACACCCTTAGGTCAGCTAAGTCAGCCTCGTTATAAGGTTCGCGGTCCCACCACTCGCGAACATGAGGGTTCGCCTGCCAACTTGCCAGCATCGCGAGATCATCAGGCATCACAGCCCGGAAGCTATGGTTGTGGGTCGTATTCATGCAGTCAAATTACCAGAGCCATCTGCCGACCGAAACTGGGCGCAGCGTCCGCCTCCCGCAGATCAAGTTTGAAAGCGTAAAGTCCGAAAAGGGGTCGGTTCCTGCCGGGATGCCCACATTCTGGATTTGTAATGGGCCGTCCAACGGCCGAAATGGGGCAAGCAGGCAATCAGGCAACGGTACTTGCCAGACGCCCTGATAACCCTGTCTCCCGCCTCGAGGCCATTGGCGGCGCCATGATCGCCTCCTGTAGTACCGGCAGGTCTCCGACCAACATCACCTGCTCTGTGGCACGGGTGACCGCCGTATAAACCAGGGTACGGTCCAAGACCCGGCTCCGCTGGATCGGCACGATCACCCGTCGAAACTGCGATCCCTGGGATTTGTGGACGGTCATGGCGTAGGCCAGCTGAAGGTCGGCGAGGTCGCGGCCGCTGAAGACGTGCCGCCGGCCGTCGATATCGCACTCGACGCCATCCCCGAGCGACACAACCGTTCCCAGCGAACCATTGCGCAAGTCCCGACGGTAATCGTTCTTGAGGAACATGATCGGCTCACCAACGGCGTACCCGGAGACCACCCGGCGGCCGCGGGCCACAAAATCATGCAATCTGCCGTTCAGCCCGTGCACTCCGGCGTCGCCGGCCTTCACGGCGGAAAGGATGCGGAGGTCGTCGCCGATACCGCCAAGATCGGCAGCAATGTCGGTGATGATGTCCGCCATCTGGCTCTTCGGCGCCTGGACGAAGCTCACTCCCTGGCCGGGGCCCCTGAACTGGTCGAACTCCGGCATCGACCCGGCCCGGATCACACGCGACACCGCCGGTATGCCGTTGTCGCTGGTCTGGCGGTAGATTCGCCTCAGCTCGACCTTGGTCATTTCAGGTGTCTCGGCCAGGACGTGGAAGGTCAGACCAAATCCGATCGGCGGCAACTGCCCGGGATCGCCGACCAACATCAGGCGGGCGCCCTCCGGCAATGCGCGCAAAAGCCGGTAGAGCGTCGGCAAGTCGAGCATCGAGCTCTCATCGACCACCACCAGGCTCTCGGGTCCCAAGGCGATCTGGCGGGCCTCGCAGCCCTTCAGGAAGGCCGCGATGGTCATTGCCGGACGTCCGGTCGACTGGCTGATGCGCACGGCTGCACGGCCAGCCAGCGCCGCCATATGCGTTACCCGGCCGAATGTCTCACAGGCCGCGGCCACAGCATTCAGCACAGTGGTCTTGCCGACACCGGCGCCGCCCAGCACGAGCGAGAACCGACTGCGCACGCCGAGATGCACCGCATCGCGCTGGTCTTCGTCGAGGACCAGGCCCCGGGCCCGTGTCCACCCGTCGAGAAACTGGTCGACCTCTTCGGCCGACACCTCTCGGGCGATCAGATCATCCATCTCCGGAGGCGCCGCCATGGCGGCAATGCGGTCCGCCACATAGGCCTCCATCATGGCGGCGCCGGCGGGCTGGTACCCCGATCCGGATTTGACTGCCGCGCCAAGCTCCGCCGCGAGATCGATCGCGCGCAGGGCATCATGCTCCTCCACACCGAGAATTGCCTTTGTACCGGCAGCTAAGTCGTCTGCCGACATCCACGTGTGGGCCTTGTCCAGACGCAGGTAAAGGACGCCTTCGACGGCCGCGACCTGCCGGCGAGGATCATTAGGATCGATCCCCAGCTTCGCCGCCGCGGCGTCTACGGTCGGAAAGGCCGCCAAAGCCATCATCGCGTAAGGATCTGCGTGGAGCCGCTCGGTGGCGGTGTCGCCCCACAAGTCGACCACCTTGCCGGCGAGATGAGGGTCGAAGCCGAGCTCGGCGAGCCAGACGACGACATCGCCTTTGGCAAGGTTCCGGCGCCATGCGGCGACCAGCGTGTCTGCCGCTTCCTGGCCCACGATAGGCGCGAACGGTCCGGGGTCGCCGTCCGCCAGCATCTTGGGCAGCTCGCTACCGAACTTTTCCGCGAGCTTGCCGGCTTTGGCGTATCCGATACCGATGAATTCGGGATCGGTGGCTAGGTGCTTAACGATGACGCTCAATGCACCAGCGTTCGACCCGACTGCATTCGACGATACCGCCGTGCTCGCTTCGGCAAGAGGTTCCCGCACCACTCCGCGCTGAAGCGCGGACCGGGTCACCTCTTGCCTATCGCTGCGCGCGGCAGTCCCGCCAATGGCAGGTCGGCTCCGAGGGACGGTCACGGCTTTCCGATCTCTCCAAGGGACGGCCCGGAAAGAAAGGGAGCACGGACGCCGCGACCGGTGGAGATGACGTGCTCTTCGATATGCCGGTATCGCCGCAGTTGTTCACGCAAGCCGGACACTTCGGCCCGGGCCGCGGCGAGCTGCTGCTCGAGTTGACGGATGCGGTTGTCGCGCTTGTCTGCCGTTGGCTTGTCTTCGCGATCGACGACGACGTCCGTACCCGACCCAGCGATCGGATGTCGGGCAATGAAGTCTTCGAGCAAGGATGCCGCCGCAGGGTTCTTGTAGAGCACCTGACGGTCGAACGAACAGGCGATGGCGATAGCAGACATGTTGGGTTTGCCGCCGCGCACCGGCAAGCCTATGCCTGCGGTCTCCAAGCCCGACAGATACTCTGCAAGCCGACTGGCATTGTTGGCGCCGATGTCCGCCCCGGAAAGTGCGTTCAATCCAGGCCTCTGCGATGCATCTTCTTCTTGAGGGGTTGCTCGAGCTGGTCCGGCGGCTTCCCTACTGCAGCGTTATGCGTCATGAAGGCAATGCGCTGCCGGTACTGCTGGATCTGCTCGATTAGCTGGGCATTCTCGATCTTGAGGGCGTCTCGCTCTCGGCGCAAGACGACGATCTCAGGATCCCGGTTTCGCGCTGGGTTTTTCTTGACGCGCTCGACCTCGATCGCCAATTCCGTCCGTCGCTCGAGATAGGCTTTCTTGATTGCAGGCCGGCGGGAGAGGCCTTGGCGGGTCCAACCGCCCAGACCTGATTTTTTTCCTTCCGGATCGGCGACAGCGAGTTCACGCTCCACCTTTTCGACAATGAGTTCCCACGTTATTGGAGCAGCAGGCCAATTGCGCACGATCTGCACGATCGTCCTCATGTCGTAGTCGGTGATGCGCCGGCGCCCGGCGACCCGTAGCTTCGGTCCCTCGGCGTTGCGCAACGCTACTTTCGACATCGGCTTGGCCAAGGATCGGCTCCCACTTCTATGGGATGCATAGAGCGATACCTTTAACGAAGGTCTGACCCGAATGGATTGCAGGACGGATTCCAGCATGAATTCACGTACCTTAAGGATAGCCGATGCCGTCCCCGAAGATCACTCAACGAGCCTGGCAGCGCATGCCGACACGACGGGGGCAACCGCCGCCCACCGACATCGTGACTTCACTATGAGCCGCCTGCAACGTAAGTGATTGTCATTAAAAGGCAATTTCTGTAAGGCTTGCCGAATTCCGGGAATGCCTGGGAATACAGTGGATAGAATATTTTACCTGCCACTCGTCCGTTCTACCGGTTCGGCCGCCTGCTGACCCAAATGCACCAGTGTGCCGTCTGGGATGGACTGATCTTCGTGCACCGCCAACACAGCTTTCAGATCATTACGCTGTCGCACGTGCGCGTCCAACCATCGGTTCGCACCATAGGTCCCGTCTTCAGCCTCCACCACCGACACCGCAATCAGACCTTCGACATCGGCAAGCAGATCAATCGCCGCCTGCTTCTGGAGTTCGTTTCCCTTGTCGATCAGGTGCTCACCGCAGCTCGCGCAATCCCCATGCACCGGGCACGGAGCGAGCCCCCAATCATGAGAGCATAGACCGAGATCGGTGACGTGCGCGGTCGCGAGCTGCGTTGCCAGGAAGTCCTTGCGGTCGGCCGGCGGCAAGCCTTCGCCGACTTGGATGAGGTGGCCATGGACCCGACCGCTGTCGGCCATCGCTCGAACCTGTTCGGCCAGCTGGCGCCCGGTCATATGATCGTATGCCGCGTTCTGTGCCATGTCCTTCCGTCCCGACCAGCGCGCGATCAGCTCCTGGCTCATCCCGCCTTCCTGCGCCAGGGTGTTGAGCCAGTGCCGAAACTGATGCGACGTCACCCTGATCGGCGACCCGTCGGATTCGAACATGCCGAAGCGTTCGAACACATTCCTCACCCCGGCGCTGCCGACTATGAAGTTCGAGATCATCGCGTCGGTCAGGTGTCGGACCGTTCCGGGAAGGGCTCCACGCTGCGCGTGCATGCCGTTTTCTCGGATCAGGAAGAGGTACTTGTGAGCGGGATATTCTCCTTGAGCGATCGGGCTCTCGCGCAGGAGCGCTTTGATGATGTCGCCTGCCTTCGCAGCCACTTCCCCCCGAGGCCCTCCGGTCTTGAAGATAGGAACGCTGCGATCTCCAAAAAACTGAGATTTGAGGCCCGTGATGGCTTCAAATTCCTTGGTTTTGATCAACCGTTCCGGATCTCGGTGCAGCTCGGGAATATTGATGGAGTCAGGGTTATCCAGCATCCATAGGGCATCGTCCCGCACCGGCTGGGTGATCCTGGTGATGTCAGCGACAGCTCGGCGAGCAACGTCGACCATTCCGGTCGGTATCCACTTGATAGTCCAGCTGAAGCCTTTCTCCGCCTTGTAGCGGATGCCGTACCGGACGCCCGGTGAACCGTCGTCGTTTTCGGATGGCCGGCCGTGCTTCAGTGTTGCCTCCTCCACCTCGCAATCGAGAGGCAGGTTAAGCAACTCGTTGATACGCCATCCCCCACAGACCAGAAGCTCGATGGCGCGCATGCGGAGGATGTCACGATCTTCCGCGACCAGATTAGCTATTGTCGGAAGCGCATCCAGCGCCGCCTGCGTGGGCAGGCGTTTGGTACGGGTCGCCACCGCTTCATCGCTCACACGGTCCTGACTATGAGGGCGGCGGATGGTATTGGACCAGTCGATGCGAACACGCGCCAGGTTGTATTGCGAGACGATCGTCGCCACGTGAGCCAAGGCCTTGCCGGTGCCGTACGCCGTCAAAGGTGACAACTGTTCCAGTGCTCGCCGGGCGGCTGCATCGAAATGATCTGCGATCAGGTATGTGGGGTCATAGCCGAACTGCTCCAACTCCGGGAGCAGGTACCGGCAAGCGCGGATTAAGACGCGATGGTTCTCGATCGCCGTCGGCGTCCATGTCTCCCGCATCCTGACCACAGCTTTGACGAACGCGCCGAACGGTTCCGGGAATGGTACCGGAGCGCCGGCACCCTTGCCACCGCCATTGGTCAGGAAGTGCAAACCCTCTGATACCTTACCGGCCGTCACACGCTTTTTGGTGCGAAGAGCGACGGCTTCCCACACCGCTTCTTGGAAGACGACAGGACCGAATGCGCCACTTTGCCGGGCTTTGTCGATGAATGCGGTTAGATTTGTACGGGCATCCCGCTCGCGAGCTGACGGAAGGATGATGACATTCATTTGCCAGCCTCCCTGGTCGCTTCCTCAATTCGGTTGATGACATCGGCGATCGCCAGGATGGTGCTGTCGGCGATCGACACCATACGGGCGTCCATACCAGCCTTCTGCTTGCGCTCACGATCTTTGAGAAGATCATCGAGCAGCAGGTGGTGAGGTGCGTCCATCCAAGGCTGGAAGTCTTTGCAGGTGTAACAGGCGATCGGGGCCATCAGGCGACAGAACGAGAATGAGCCGCAGCTGCCGACTTCGCGTATGGCGTTCCGCTCCTTGTCGATCGTCGCCACCTTACTGGTGGGATCGGTGCCACGCGTGGCCTGGTCCGAGCCCTGGACCACCTTTCCCATAAAGGCTTGAGCGAGCGGCCCCAGCGTCATCGCCATCGCCTTGTCGAGATTGTCGACGATATCGGACTTGATGTCGAAGTAGACCTGGACGTTCTGCAGGTCACTGTGGTCGAGCAGATCCGCCACTTCGCGCTTGGAAACACCTTCGCGCACCAGGCGAGTGGCGAAGGTATAGCGCAGGCGCCGAGTGGTCACCTTGAGCGGCCGCCCGGTGCGGTGAGAGATAACGCTAAGTTTGTCGACGGCACTGGCTATGAGGCGGGTGAACTCCGGTGGGGTCATATGGGTAGCGTAGTCAGCCATCGGCCCGTCTTCGATCGAGTGCCTCACGGCAGGCCGAGGAAACATCGGGCGGATCTTCTCACGCACGTGCTTCGAGCTCTTCCGCATTCGTGCGTTGTGATGAATGAGACGAAGGACGCTCGCAGCAATCTGAGTGTTCAGCGGCCGCCTACGGAAGCCGGCCCTAAGGCCGAGGCCCGCCTTTTTCATGCGCGGTACGTCCATGTGAAAAAACGCCGGCTTTCCCCCATCGTCTTTGAAGATTTTGAGGTCTTCCTCACGCAAGGTCGACATCTGCACGGAGTTTGGTCCCAGGGCGATCGACAGCCACAAGGCGGCCGCTTCATCTGGATTGAGCGACCCTGAGTCCTCGGCCGCCTTAAGCGCGTTCAATAGGCCCGTGATTTCCAGATCGGTAAGAGGACCAGCTTCTGGGTCTGCCGACAGGACAGCACGCCCCTTTTCGTTGCCGCCAATCCGCATTTGGTTGGCTTCGAAGGCGACTTCAGCCGAAAAATTGGGGTAACCCCAATCCGCCGCCCAATTGTAAAATTGGCGGACGTAGTGGGTACGCCATGTGTCATTTGCATCTGCCAGCAGCAATTCGGTGAAGGCGACCAGCGGAATGACATCGTCGGACTCATCAGCATCCACGAATGCTGGGCTGCGATCCAATGTCTGGATGGCGTGGAAGGTATTGAAGGCAGATACTGGGGCCTGTGTGGCCACGACAGACTTCATGAACCCGATCGCTGCATCCAAAATGGAGGGCGACGTAAAGGGTACACCCGCCCAATTGAGCACGTGGTTGCCGACACTGTTCAAGCGCCACTTTTGGGTGGTTGCATCGACCGGCAGATTGTCCAGGTCGTAGATGACGCCCTGAGAGCGATACCCGGCATGGGCCTGCTTGCTGTTGGGGTTCATCATGGCGCAAACCCTCCGCGCACACTACGATCTTGCATTGCCATCGACGCCCGGGCGGCATCTTCACGCGTGCTACGATTGGTGTACTTCTCGCCCTGGTCCGACGTTTTTGCCCAGCCGAACATGTAGTTGCGATTGCGTTTGGTGGTCGCTTCATCCCACCCCTGCTCCTTTGCAAATGCGGTAAAGCGGTCATTCGCATTGTGGCGGGTATGGTGGACCGTGAAGTCAGGCGGCAATCCAGGGACTTTGGTCCTCATCAGCAGGAACATGTCGTTGACGGTGTTCATCGACAACGGCCGGCCCGTCCGAGAGAGAAAGAGGTAGGGCGACCGTTTTGCTAGCGGGTAATTCTTGGATCTGTCAGCCAACCATTTTTTGGTAGCCGAGACGAGAACTGACCCCATCGCCAGGTCGCGCGCATAGGTCTTGAACCTTGGCTCCCTCGACCGGGGATCTTCGATTTCGTCCTTGCGGTCGCGCAGCATTAGGATGGGGTGGGTGCCGTGCAATGCAAGATCTTCGCCCTTGATCTTCAAGGGCTCTCCTCGCCGCAATCCAAACTCATGATAGTATAGCAAGAGGCAGTAGTTCCGGATTTGGTAGGGCGGCTTGAAAGGGTTCGTCAGGCTGCCCGGAACTATCGCGTCCAAGAATATCTGCTGGATCTCGTCCGACAGCCCATTTCGCTCCCTGATGCGTGCCGCCGGCAAGTCGCTCGTCATTAGGCGTTGAAAATCATCCAGGCGACGACGGGCCTCGAGAACGCGGTGCACACCGCTGGCAGGAATGCGCTGGATCACTCGCTGGACGTGCCAGGCCACATAATCTCGAACGGCGATAACGCGATTGGTATAATGCGAGGCGCTGACGAGTTCCTGGTCGCGACGCTGCCCGTTGCCGGTGTGCATGCGCAGGGCTTCTTTCAGGGCGTGAATTTCCTCGACCAGAAAGAGGTCACAGGTCCCGATGCGCTGCTCGATATCCAGGTTGCTATCGACTGCCCAGTTCAGAAGCATCGTGACCGCCTGCATCTGCTTGAGCATGGTGTTCGGCGACAGCCCATGCGAGCGCAGGTTAATGGTGATATAGATCGAGGCCGGCTCGTAGATGATACCGTGCGGCGGTCCTTCAACAATGACGATGCGCTCGCCTGTGGACGGGAACGTGAACGGCTGGGCGGTGAACCGGATCGGCCTTGACTGCATGCGCGGAACTCAAATGGAAAACTCCCATTCAGGCTCTCACGAGTGCATGGCTTGGTCTAATTGCAATGCTAAAACACATTGATGATGGCTGAATCTGCTTTGGATTCAACCGCTTGCGCCGATTTAGTTTACACTCGGCGGATATCGGGTTCTAGATCCAGAATTAGTTTACAAAAATGGCCACTCGAAAGCGGCCATTTCCTGATAGATATCAATGTGTTGTGGCGGCTTGATTTACACCCGCCGGATACCGGGCTCTAGAACGGGATGTCGTCGTCCATGCCGCCGGACTCAAAGGCTGGGGCGCTCGGGGATGGGCGGCGGCCGCCGCCACCACCACCGTTGTTGTCGGACTGGCGGGCGCCACGGAAGCCGCCGGGCTCGCCGCCCCCTGCCCCTTCACCCTCGCCGCGGCCGTCGAGCAGCGTAAGGTTAGAGTTGAAGCCCTGCAGCACAATCTCGGTGGAGTATTTGTCCTGCCCGCTTTGGTCCTGCCATTTGCGGGTTTGAAGCTGGCCTTCGATGTAAACCTTGGAGCCCTTTTTGAGGTAACTTTCGGCTACACGCGCCAGACCTTCCGAAAAGATCACCACCCGGTGCCATTCGGTCTTTTCGCGCCGCTCGCCGGTGTTCTTGTCTTTCCAGTTTTCCGAGGTGGCGATGGACAGATTGACCACCTTGCCGCCGCTGGGAAGATTGCGCACTTCGGGGTCGTTGCCCAGATTGCCTACCAGAATGACCTTGTTGACGCTGCCTGCCATGACATGCTCCGTTTCGCTTTGCTTGGCCTGCGGCCCGCTTGGGTTCTACTTAACGCCCAAAACCGCGGCCGCTCAGCCTTTTTTGGCGTTTTGAACCGGTTTGTGCCGGCTGCGCCTGACCGCTGGACCCCAGTAGATGGGGATTGCCCTTTAACTTCGTTCATCTTATGTTCTCAGTGCGGGGCGAGTCAAGGACGGCGGAAGGGGCCGCTCGGGAGGTGCGCGATGGGGATGCTACTGACACGCTGTGTCAGCAGGCCTGCAGGATGGAGTGGCTCCAAAGGGGTGAGCGCCTGACCCCGGGGCTTTGTTGGGCGCGTTGACAGCGGGTGCAAGGCCGCCATGCCGGCCCTTTGCCTTGCCTGCCCGGTGGCGCGCCCCTATTTGTGAGTTCCCGCCGACCGTCCGGCCGTTATATGCCGACACCTGTCTGGCGCAGCCTTTATGAACATGGATCGTGATGCCCAATCCCAGCCTTAATCGTGAAATCGTGGTGCGCGGCGCGCGCGAACACAATCTCAAGGGCATCGATGTCCGGCTGCCGCGCGACAGCCTGATCGTGATGACAGGCCTGTCCGGCTCTGGCAAATCCTCGCTGGCCTTTGACACCATCTATGCCGAGGGGCAGCGGCGCTATGTGGAGTCGCTGTCCGCTTATGCGCGGCAGTTTCTCGAAATGATGCAAAAGCCCGATGTGGAGCATATCGAGGGGCTGTCTCCCGCGATTTCCATCGAGCAGAAAACCACCTCGCGCAATCCGCGCTCGACGGTGGGCACGGTCACGGAAATCTACGATTACCTGCGCCTGCTGTTTGCCCGCGTAGGCATTCCTTATTCACCCGCAACGGGGCTGCCGATCGAGTCCCAGACCGTGTCGCAAATGGTGGACCGGGTGCTGGAGCTGCCCGAGGGCACGCGGCTTTATCTGCTGGCGCCGATTGCGCGCGGGCGCAAGGGCGAGTTCAAGAAGGAACTGGCGGAACTGGGGCGCAAGGGGTTCCAGCGCGTCAAGATCGACGGCGAATATTACGAGCTCGAGGATGCCCCTACCCTCGACAAGAAGTTCAAGCACGATATCGAGGCGGTGATCGACCGGGTGGTCGTGGGCCCCGACCTCAGCGGGCGCCTGGCGGAAAGCTTTGAAACGGCGCTCAAGCTCGCCGACGGCATCGCGTTGGTGGAACTGGCCGACGAAACCGATGAGAACGGCAAGCCGCGCCAGATCACCTTTTCGGAAAAGTTTGCCTGCCCGGTTTCCGGCTTCACCATTGCCGAGATCGAGCCGCGGCTGTTTTCGTTCAACAATCCATTTGGTGCCTGCCCGGTGTGCGACGGGCTGGGGACCGAGCAGAAGATCGATCCGGGCCAGGTCGTGCCTGATTCAAGCCTGAGCCTGCGCGACGGGGCGGTGCTGCCCTGGGCCAAGACTTCGGCGCCCTATTACCTGCAAACGCTGAGCGCGGTAGTCAAGCATTTCGGTGCCTCGACCGGGACCGCCTGGGCCGACCTGCCCGACGAGGTGCGGCAGGCGGTGCTCTATGGCACCGGACGGACGGCAATCGAGTTCGTTTATGACGACGGCTTGCGGCAATACAAGACCACCAAGCCCTTTGAAGGGGTGATCGGCAACCTTGAGCGACGCTACAAGGAAACCGAAAGCGCGGGGATGCGCGAGGAGATCGAGAAATACATGTCGCAGGCGCCATGCGTGGCCTGCAACGGGTATCGGCTCAAGCCCGAAACGCTCGCGGTAAAGATTGCGGGGCTCCATATCGGGCAGGTCACCGAAATGTCGATCCGCGCCTCGGACGAGTGGTTTGCCGGGTTGATGGCGCAGCTGACGCCGAGCCAGAAGCAGATCGGCGAGCGCATTCTCAAGGAAATCCGGGACCGGCTGACCTTCCTGATCGATGTGGGACTCGATTACCTCAGCATGTCGCGCAATTCGGGCACGCTGTCGGGTGGGGAATCGCAGCGCATTCGCCTCGCCAGCCAGATCGGCTCGGGGCTGACGGGCGTGCTGTATGTGCTCGACGAGCCCTCGATCGGGCTGCATCAGCGCGACAATGCGCGCCTACTCGATACGCTGCGGCGGCTGCGCGATCTCGGCAATACCGTGATCGTGGTGGAGCATGACGAGGATGCAATCCTGACGGCCGACTATGTGGTCGATATCGGCCCGGGTGCCGGGGTGCATGGCGGCCATATCGTGGCCGAAGGCACGCCCGACCAGATCCTGGCGCATGAGGACAGCCTCACCGGCAAATATCTGTCGGGCCGCATGGGCATTGCCATTCCGGCGGAGCGCCGCGAGGGCAAGACCGGCAAGTATCTGTCGGTGCGCGGCGCCACGGGCAACAACCTCAAGGATGTGGATGTGGATGTGCCGCTCGGCATGTTCGTGGCCATTACCGGGGTGTCGGGCGGCGGCAAGTCGACCCTGATGATCGACACCATGTATACCGCTATCGCGCGGCGCCTCAACGGGGCACGGGTGATGCCGGCGCCGCACAAATCCCTAACCGGGCTCGAGCATCTCGACAAGGTCATCGACATCGACCAGTCCCCCATCGGGCGCACGCCGCGCTCCAATCCGGCGACCTATACCGGCGCGTTCACGCCGTTACGCGAATGGTTTGCCGGCCTGCCGGAAGCCAAGACGCGCGGCTATGGGCCGGGGCGGTTCTCGTTCAACGTCAAGGGCGGGCGCTGCGAGAAGTGCGAGGGCGACGGGGTGCTCAAGATCGAGATGCACTTCCTGCCCGATGTTTATGTCACTTGCGATGTGTGCAAGGGCAAGCGCTACAACCGCGAAACGCTTGAGGTGCAGTTCAAGGGCAAGTCCATTTCGGATGTGCTCGACATGACCATCGACGAGGCGGTGGAGTTCTTTTCCGCGGTGCCGACAATCCGCGACAAGTTCACCACGCTGCAGCGGGTGGGGCTGGGTTATGTCAAGGTTGGGCAACCGGCAACGACGCTGTCGGGCGGCGAGGCGCAGCGCGTCAAGCTATCCAAGGAGCTGTCCAAGCGGGCAACCGGGCGCACGCTGTATATGCTGGACGAGCCGACGACGGGGCTGCATTTCCATGATGTCGCCAAGCTGCTCGATGTGCTGCACGAGCTGGTGGATACCGGCAATACGGTGGTGGTGATCGAGCACAATCTCGAGGTGATCAAGACGGCCGACTGGGTGATCGACCTGGGCCCCGAGGGGGGCGATGGCGGCGGCGAGATCGTGGCGCAAGGCACGCCCGAAGAGGTGGCGGCGAGCCCGCGTTCGCATACCGGTACATTCCTCAAGCAGGTGATGGAGCGGCGGCCGGCCACGGCGCGGCGGGCGGCGGAGTAGCCCGCCATGCGGAGGGCGCATGTCGCGCCTGCCCGATGAGCAGTGGAAGGTGACAGCGAAGCTCGGCATGCTTGGGTTTGTCGCGATTTGGAACAGGAGCACGGGCCATGTTCGTGCGTGCCGTCTGGTGCATCAAGCGCCCTGTCGAGATCAAGCAGGACCGCCGGGAAATCAACCTCCCCTGCCGGCGAGAGCCTGATCCGCTGGGGCTTTGCGGGCCGGAGTTCAACAAAATGACGCGCGGGCTGTTCGACCGCTGAACACGCCAAGCGCAGAAATAAGCACCGGCCGTGGGATCTCCATCCCGCGGCCTTATTTTTGACCGGAGCTTTAACCGGAAATGAACGGCGGTGGTTAAAGCCGCGCTTGGCGTGCATGGCTCGTTTGACCAATCACCCACTGCAAGTGTCGTGCGCAATGGCCTAGATATATCGGCGTAGACGCAAGGAGAAATCGAATGGACATCCGCAAGACTTTCAAGAAGTGGGCCGCTTACCAGCAGACCGTCCGTGAGCTCACCGCTCTCGACAATCGCCAGCTGAACGATCTGGGTATTTCGCGTACCGATATCACCCGTGTTGCTCGCGATCATGCCAGCACGCTTTAAGCATTACTGCCCAAGCCTCAGGTTTGACATAGACCGAACACCCGCTTCTCTGTGAGATGCGGGTGTTTTGCTGTTCAAGCGAGCCTGCTCGTTTGACAATCAGCTGCAAAGAGTCGCCCAGCAATAGGGCAAAGCAGGATTGCCGTTCACCGCGATGAACGCCTGCTGAACAAGTGCTCAAGCGCAATTGAGCGCCTGGCAGCCCGGCCGCGAGACGCGGCAGTTGCACTGAGGCAGCGGCCTTGTTATGGGCGCGCATGTCCTCATCAGAACCTATCCATATCATTGGCGGCGGTCTGGCCGGCTCCGAAGCTGCCTGGCAGGCGGCACAGGCCGGCGCGCGCGTCATCGTCCACGAAATGCGCCCGGTACGTGCCACCGATGCCCACCAGACCGAGAGTCTGGCGGAGCTCGTGTGTTCCAACAGCTTCCGCTCGGACGACCATGAGCAGAATGCCGTGGGGCTGCTGCATGAAGAGATGCGGCGCTGCGGCTCGCTGATCATGCAGGCGGCCGACCAGCACAAGTTGCCGGCCGGCGGTGCGCTGGCGGTGGACCGGCACGGCTTTTCGGCCGAGGTGACCAAGGCGATCGAGAGCCACCCCAATATTTCCATCGAGCGCGAGGAAGTGGCGGGGCTGCCGCCAGCGGACTGGCGCAATGTGATCGTGGCGACCGGCCCCCTCACCTCCCCGGCGCTGGCGGAAGCGGTGCTGGAGTTGACGGGTGAGGATGCGCTGGCGTTTTTCGACGCCATTGCGCCCATCGTGCACTACGACAGCATCAACCAGGACATTGTCTGGGCGCAGTCGCGCTATGACAAGGCGGGCCCGGGCGGCACCGGGGCGGACTACCTTAACTGCCCGATGGACCAGGAGCAGTATAACCGGTTCGTCGATGCGCTGATCGAAGCGCCGCTGCATGAGTTCAAGGACTGGGAGAAGGTGCCCTATTTCGATGGCTGCCTGCCCATCGAAGTGATGGCCGAGCGGGGGCGCGAAACGCTGCGGCATGGGCCGATGAAGCCGGTTGGCCTGACCAATCCGCGCAACCCCACGGTCAAGCCCTATGCCATCGTGCAGCTGCGGCAGGACAATGCGCTGGGGACGCTCTGGAACATGGTCGGGTTCCAGACCAAGATGCGCTATGGCATCCAGGCCGAGATCTTCCGCATGATCCCGGGGCTCGAGAACGCGCAGTTCGCGCGTCTCGGCGGCCTGCACCGCAACACTTTCCTTAATTCCCCCAAGGTGCTGGGCGCCGATCTCAAACTCAAGGCTGATCCGCGGCTGCGCTTTGCCGGCCAGGTGACGGGCGTTGAAGGCTATGTGGAAAGCGCGGCGATCGGGCTGCTGGCCGGACGCATGGCGGCGGCCGAGGCACGCGGCGAGCAGTTGCCTCCGCCCCCGATCACCACGGCGCTGGGCGCACTGCTCGGCCATATCACCGGCGGGCACCTCGAAGCCGAAGGCTATAGCGGAGCACGCTCGTTCCAGCCGATGAATGTCAATTTCGGGCTGTTCCCGGAAGTGACGGTGACCAAGCCCGAGGGCGCGGGGCGCTGGCGCGGCAATGACAAGGTGATCGCCAAACGGCGCATGATCACGGCGCGGGCGCTGGACGATCTCAAGAGCTGGGCATGACGAACGAGGCGCTGCAAGCCTATCTGCATGAGCATATCCCGCTGTCGCGGGCGATGGGGGTGCAGGTGGTGGCGAGCAGCGTCGACGCCGTGACCCTGGGCGCGCCGCTCGCGCCCAATATCAATCATCGCGACACGGTGTTTGGCGGCAGCGCTTCCGCCGTGGCGACCCTCGCCGCCTGGTCGCTGCTGCATGTCAGGCTGAGCGCCGAGGGGCTGCCGAGCCGGCTGGTGATCCAGCGCAATAGCATGGACTATCTGCACCCCGTTGCGGGGGACTTCACCGCCACAGCGAGCCTCGAGGGCGACTGGGCGGCGTTTACGCGCATGCTGGCGCGCAAGGGCGTGGCGCGGATCGCGGTGCGCTCGCAGGTGGATCATGCCGGTGAGATGGCGGGGGCGTTTCGCGGCGAGTTTGTGGCGTTTGGCGGGGAGCGGGAGTAGCCGCGCGTCGTGCTTAGGCACCGCCATCTCGGGATGGGCCGCGGCTCAAGGCCGGGGTGACAGCTAGTGGGTGGGGCGGCCTCGGAAGTCCGCCCGGCCGCAGGGACGCCTAGCGGTTGCGAAAGGTCCACCAGGAGAGGCGGGCGATTTTCTGCCAGTCGGGCAAGTCAGGGGGAATGGCGAAGAGGCCCTCCCCTGAGCTGTTGATGCGCTCGAGCTGGGCGCGCAGCGTGGTGAGCGGGGCGAAGGCGGGGCGCAGATTGCCGGGCAACGCGGCGATGGCGGCCTCGGCCTTGGCGAGGTGGTCGGCGGCGAGTTCGGCGATCTGGCCAAGGGCGGCGGCGAGGCCTTCGCTTTCGGTGCCGGTAAAGATCTCGCTTTCGCGCACACCGTTGGCGGCAAAGATGGTCCAGGGCAGCATGATGCGCCCTTGCCGGGCGAGGACACCAAAGGCGCGGCGGTGGCCGATCAGGGCGTGCGCGACGCCGAGATGACCGGCGGCGTCACCGGGCTCGACGAGCTGGCCGTTGTTGAGGACCATCGCCGCGAGCTGGTACAGGGTCGAGGCGGTTTCGCCGGCATAACCCTCGAAGCTTTCCAGATCGGGCATGGGATCGTCATAGAGATCGAAGCGCCGCGCCCCCAGCAGGCGCTGCAGGGTGCCGGCGGGAATGGCGTAGCGCTCCACAGTTTGGAGCAACGCGTCGGCTACCGGGTTCTGCCGCAGCTCGCCGTGCCCTTCTCCGCTCAGAGCGTCATTCCACCACTGGAGGCGAATTTCGCCGGGCGCGGGATTGGAGACGCGCTCACGAATGGCGGCGACTTCGGCGCTGAAGGCATAAAGCGCGGTGACGGGGTCCCGGTGCTCGCCCAGCACCAAGGTCGAGAGATAACGGCCGCGGTCGAGTTCGCGCAGGCTCGTGGCGGCATGCCTGAAGCTTTGATTGCTGCCAGTCGCCTGGGCCTGTGCCATCACCGGACCCGGTCGACGGCCAGCAGCGCGGCGCCAACGGCGCGTTGCTCGGCCAGCAGAACATTATAGGTGCGCACGGCGCCACCAGTGGCGATGGCTTCGACGATGATGTTGCACTCGCGCAGCGCTTCGCGGATGCCGCGGGGTAGCCCGAAAATGTCAAAGCCGAGCCCGATCAGCAGAACATCGATGGCGTCGGCCGCGGCAAAAACCGGAGCGAGGCTTTCGAGCGTGATGTCACCGGGCTCGGTGACGTCCCAGGCGTGCATGCCCGTGGGCAGGCAGAGGAGCGAGCCGCGATGGGACAGGTCGGCAAAACGGAACCCGCCTTTGCCATAGGCATCAATGCCGACCTGTTGCGGGTAAAAGCCGCTGCCGCGCCCTTCCTCCGACATGGCCTCAGACAGCCGGCTCGTCGACGGGCTTCTTTTCGGCCAGATCGGTGCGCTCAGCCCGGGACTTGAGGCCGAAATTGATCAGGATCGGGCCGGCAACGATGATCGAAGAATACATGCCCACCAGCGAACCGAAGGTCATGGCGATGGTGAAGGAGCGGATCACTTCCCCGCCAAACAGCACCAGTGGAATGAGCGCCAGGAACACGGTGAACTGGGTGAGCGAGGTGCGCACGATGGTCTGGTTGATCGACAGATCAATCAGTTCGGGCATGGGCATGCTCTTGTACTTGCGCATGTTCTCGCGGACCCGGTCCGAGATCACCACGGTTTCATTGAGCGACAGACCCACCAGGGTCAACACCGCCGCGATGGAGGTCAGATTGAACTCCAATCCGGTAATGGAGAACAGACCGATGGTCATGATGATGTCGTGCGTGGTGGTCGTGACCGCGGCCATGGCGAACTGCCATTCGAAGCGGAACCAGAGATAGAACAGGATGGCCACGAGCGCGATGATCACGGCGATCGTGCCCTTCCAGGCCAATTCGCTCGAGACGGTGCCGCTCACCGCTTCGGTGCGGCGCACTTCGTAGTTCTCGGTGGCGAGAGCGTCGACGACCTTCTGGACCGCGACCTGATCGGCATCCTGGCCGCCTTCCTGGGCCTGGACGCGCACCAGCACGTCCTCGGGCGTGCCAAAGCCCTGCACCTGCACTTCGCCGAGGCCTAGGCCCTCAAGCAGCTCGCGCACCTGCCCAACATCGGCGGGGCCGCCGACATGCTGGATTTCGATCGCGGTGCCGCCCACGAAGTCGATGCCGAGATTGAAGCCCTTGAAATAGGCCGAGCCCAGCGACAGCACCGAAGCGACCAGCGAGAAGGCGATCACATAGCGCGAGATCTTCATGAACTGGATCTTGGTGCCGTCCGGAATGAAGCGGAAGTGCTGGATCTTGAGGGTCTTGGGGCGACGCCAGTTGTACCACAGCCGCACGAAGTACAGCGTGACCGTGTAGGAGGTAAAGAGCGAGGTCACGATGCCGAGCGCGAGGGTAACCGCAAAGCCCTGCACGGGACCCGAGCCGAGGAAATAGAGCACCACGGCGGCAACGAGCTGGGTCAGGTGCGAGTCAACGATGGTGCCCCAGGCGCGCTCGAAGCCGGCATTGATGGCCTGCAGCGGGGTTTTACCCGCTTTCATTTCTTCGCGCATGCGCTCGTAGATAAGCACGTTGGCGTCCACGGCCATGCCGATGGTCAGCACGATGCCGGCGATGCCGGGCAGCGTCAGCGTGGCGCCGAGCATGGACAGGGCACCAAAGATCAGGACGATGTTGAGGATCAGCGAGATGTTGGCGAAGACCCCGAACAGCCCATAGGCGATCACCATGAAAGTGATCACGAGGACGGCGGCGACAATACCAGCGGTGAGGCCCGAGCGGATGGAGTCGGCGCCAAGGCTGGCGTCAACGGTGCGCTCTTCGACCACATCGAGCGAGGCGGGCAAGGCGCCGGCGCGCAGCAGCACGGCAAGATCGCTCGCGCTCTGGGTGGTGAAGCTGCCCGAGATCTGGCCGGTGCCGCCGGTGATCGGCTGCTGGATCACCGGAGCGGTGATGACCTGCTCGTCGAGCACGATGGCAAAGCGCTGGCCGACATTGGCCGAGGTGATCTGGCCAAAGGTCAGGGCGCCGTTGGTGTCGAAGCGGAAGGAAACGACCGGAATGCCCCGCTGCTGGTCGTAGCTGGGCTGGGCATCAACGAGCGACTCGCCGCCAAGAGCCACGTCCTCAAAGATCAGCTCGGCGCCGCCATCCTGGCTGGGCAGGATCATGGTGCCGGCGGGTAGGCCCTGGGCTTCCGCCTGGGCAGCAGTCAGGCCGGGATAGACCATGTGGAAGGTCAGGCGCGCGGTCTGGGATATGAGGTTCTTGAGGCGCTCGCTATCGCCGAAGCCAGGAACCTGGACAAGAACGCGATTGGTGCCCTGGCGCTGGATGGAGGGCTCGGTGGTGCCAAGCTCGTCGATGCGGTTGCGAATGACTTCGATGGACTGGGACACGAGCGAAGAGGTGCGCTCGGCGATGCCTTCGCGGGTCAGTGAAACGGTGAGCTTGCCATCGGGGGTTTCGCCAAAGGCCAGTTCGTTGACGCCGCCGGCCGCGAACATGGAATTGCTGACGGTGTTCTGCAGGCCCTGGAGGGCCGTACGCGCCGCTTCGAGCTGGCTGGGGTCAGTCAGCTCGATGACGAGGCTGTTGTTGGCGGCATCGGTGGTGATGAGATTGCCGATGCCGTTCTGGTTGGCCAAGACGTTACGCACATCACGGCGCAGGCTTTGCAGCCGTTCGGACACGATGCCTTGTTCGTTGACCTGGAGCAGCAGGTGCGAACCGCCCTGCAGATCAAGCCCCAGCACCACGGTCTGCTTCGGCAGCCAGCCGGGCCAGTTCTCCCTCACATTGTCCGGCAAGAAGCTCGGCACGGCAAAGAGAATGCCCATCAGGGCAACAATGACGATGATAGCGGTACGAACGGGCGAGAACTGCATCAGGTGTCCTAGAGACGAAAAAACCGGGGCAGAGCCCCGGCATGATCCTGCTTAGACGACAGGCTTGTTGTCGTTGACGGGCTCGGCCTTGGTGCGAACATCGGCAACCATGCCGCGCACCAGCTTGACCTTGACGCCCTGGGCGATCTCGACTTCGAGGTCCTCGCCGTCAACGGCCTTGGTGACCTTGCCGATGATGCCGCCAGTGGTCACAACGGTATCGCCACGACGGATCGCCGAGAGCATTTCGCGCTGCGCCTTGAGGCGCTTCTGCTGGGGGCGGAAGATCAGCAGCCAGAAGATCACCACGAGCAGCAGAATGGGCATCATCTGGATGATGATGTCCTGAATTCCACCACCGGCGACGGGGGCGCCTGCCGCCTGGGCAAAAGCGGGCGTAACAAACATCGGCGAGCTCCTTTAGGTTTTCTTTTTTGGCTTTGCTGGAGAACGGGCGCCTAGCCGATTGGCATGTAGGGCGCGACTGGACGCAAATCTAGGCTGCAGCACTTGCGCCCGGATCAAAATCGCGCGGAGTATACCCGCGGCCCCCTTCCATTGCAAAGGCAATCCGGGAGTCACACATTGCCGCGGCAACAACAAAGGAAGCCCCGTTGACCAGCCAAGACTATCTCGCCGAGATCGCCCAGTCCCTCGCCCGGATCGCCCAAGCCTTACAGCCAAAGGATGCAGGCGTCGACCAGGCGGCGGTGTTGGCGAGCGATTCGGCATTCCACTGGGACGGTGCTGCCGGGCAGTTGATGCCGGTGCCGCGGGTAAGCCGGGTGCCGCTGGCCATGCTCAAGGGAATCGATGCGGTGCAGGATATCCTGCTGCGCAATACCGAGCAGTTTGCGCGCGGGCATGGGGCCAATAATGCGCTGCTCTGGGGCGCGCGGGGCATGGGCAAGAGTTCGCTGGTCAAGGCCATTCACGCCGACATTGTCGAGCGAACCGATGAGGGCTTCCTGCGGCTGGTGCTGATCGAGATTGCCCGCGAGGATTTGGAATCGCTGCCGGTGCTGATGCGGCGGATCGCCAATGCCGAGGGGCGGTTCATCGTCTTTTGCGATGACCTCAGCTTTGACAGCGGGGAAACCTCCTACAAGTCGCTCAAGACCATTCTGGATGGCGGGCTCGAGGGGCGGCCGGACAATGTGCTGTTCTATGCCACCTCGAACCGGCGCCACCTGATGCCGCGCGACATGATCGAGAACGAGCGCGCCACCGCGATCACGCCAGGGGAAGCGGTGGAGGAGAAGGTGTCCCTGTCGGATCGATTCGGGCTATGGCTCGGGTTTCACAATTGCGACCAGCCCACGTTCCTCCTCATGGTCAAGACCTATGCCGAGCATTACGGGCTCGACATCGACGAGGAAACGTTGCGGGCGCGGGCAATCGAGTGGTCGGCGACGCGCGGGGCACGGTCGGGTCGCGTGGCGATCCAGCTGGTGCGGACGCTGGCCGGAGAAATGGGCAAGGCGGTATAAACCGCCCTGCCCTTCAAGCAGTCTCCAAAGATGTCAGGCGATGCCTAGCTGGCGAGCAGCGGCATCGGGTCGACCGGGGTTGCGCCCTTGCGCAGCTCGAAGTGGAGCTGGGGCTTGGACACCGAGCCCGACATGCCGGCGGCACCGATGGTGTCGCCGCGATTGACCACGGCACCCTTGGCAACGCTCATCGACTTGAGGTGCGCATAGGCCGAGACATAGCCGTTGGGGTGGCGGATCAGGATCAGATTGCCATAACCCTCGACGCCCGAGCCGACATAAATGACGGTGCCATTTTCGGCGGCGGCGACAGCGCTGCCTTCGGAGGCCTCGATATTGATGCCCGTGCCCTTGGACGAGGCAAAATCAGTGAGAACGCGACCGGTGACGGGCCAGCGGAACTTGTCATTGCCCGACATGGCCGGCTCGGCGGCGGGCGCCGGAGCCGTGGCCGTCTTGGTGGGCGCTGCCGGTGCCGCCGCGGGCTGGCTCGGAGCGGCGGGTGCCGCAGCGGTTGGGGTCGGCGTCGTGGGCAGAGTGGCGATGGTGGTGGCGGCAGGCGCGGCAGTCGGTGCAGCGCTGGCCAGCTGGGTCACTGGAGCGGCTGGCTTGGCCAGATCCGAGCGGCCCGGAATGATCACGGCCTGGCCCACAACGATCTTGTCGGGCGAGGACAGGCCATTGGCCTGCACCAGGGCCTGGGTGGTCACGTCATAGCGACGGGCGATGGTGTAGAGCGACTCGCCGCTGGCAATGGTGTGGGTGTAGGCGCCATTGGCACTGGCGGCGGGAGCCGTTGGGGCCGGAGTGGCAGCCATCTGAGGCCGCTGGGCTGCAAGGTTGGACGGCGGAGCGCCCATGGCAACGGCGGGAGGAAGGGGAGCGACGGGGGCAAGGCTGGTCTGGGCTTGCATGGCGGGTTGTGTTCCCATTGAAGACTGTGAACTCAGTACTGGAAGGTCTTGGGACTGCACGGACGGCATCGAGCCCGTCGGCGCAACCGGCGCCATTGCGGTCATCGGTTGTGGGTAGCCTGAGGGAGGCGAATTCCAGCCGCCGCCACCGCCGCTAACATTAGCGGGGGGCACGAACGAGCCTTCGGCAACCCGGGTGGACGCGCCCAAGCTCGATGGCATGGGCTGGTTGAGCGAAGCCGGCGAGGACTGGCCCACAGAACTGGTGACCGTCGAGTCACCAAAGCTGCGACTACCCAGGCTCGAACAGCCAGAAAGCGCAACCGCACCGACCACAAGGCCTCCGATCGCGACGGCATTCTTTAAGGCCCGGCGGGATACGCGTGTACTCATTATTCTCATCCGTACGCGGCTACTCAACACGAGTTTGAATCTAGGCCGGTAAGGTAAAGACGAGTTTAAAGCCGTCGCGATTTGCATAAAATCCGAACGGGTCTTGTGTTCGGTAAGGTTAAGGCGCGGAAAGGCCGCTCAGCCTTGGGCCAGCGTCAGCGTTCCGGCGATGCGCAACAATTCGGCGGTGTCAGTTTGCTGCAGGCCTAGTGGGGTTACGGTGACCGCATGGCCTTGGCGCAGCTGCTCGAAATCGGCGGCTGGATCCAAGGGCATGGGGGTTTCGGGAATGGCGACGAAGAACTTGCCGGGATTGTCGCTGGCGTAATAGCGGAAGGGCGAGCGCGAAAAGCGCTGATGGCGCACCACGGCGAGGCCGCTGACCGCACCGGGGGCGCAGGTGGGAAAGTTGACGTTGTAATAGATATCGCGCGGCGGGGACGCAGCGAGAATTGCCCGGGCGGCAGCGGCGCCATAGCGCCGGGCATTGGACCAATCGATGGCGTGGCCCTGCTCGTAATTGATGGCCTGGCTCATGGCGATGCCTACAGCCCCCTGAAGCGCGCCTTCGCGCGCACCCCCAGCGGTGCCGGAGCAATTGATGATGTCCCCCAGGTTCTGGCCGGCATTGACGCCGGAAAGAACGAGGTCGGCAGGGTGATCGCCCAGGAGGTGGGTCATGCCGGCCACGACACAATCGGCGGGCGAGCCGCCGACCACGGCAAAGCGGCGGGGCCCGCGCTCGTCGATGCTGAGTTCGCGCCCGAGCGTAAAGCGGTGCCCTGCCCCGCTCTGGTTGCCATCGGGCGCGACGATCCAGACATCGTCGCTCAGTTCGCGGGCGATGGCGGTCATCACTTCGATGCCCGGCGCATCCACACCGTCGTCATTGGTGATGAGGATGCGCAAGGCCATTATGGGCGTCCGATCGTGGTGAGGCCGCCCATATAGGGCTGGAGCACAGCGGGAATGGCAATGGTGCCATCTTCCTGCTGATAGTTTTCCATGACGGCAATAAGACAGCGGCCCACGGCCGTGCCCGACCCATTGAGGGTATGAACGAAGCGCGGCGCCTGCTTTTCGCCGGCGGGACGATAACGGGCATCCATGCGGCGGGCCTGGAAATCGCCGCAGACCGAAACCGAGGAGATTTCGCGATAGGTGTTCTGGCCGGGCAGCCAGACCTCGAGGTCATAGGTGCGCTTGGCGCCAAAGCCGATATCGCCGGTGCACAGGTTCATGACGCGGTAATGCAGGCCGAGGCGCTGCAGCACGGCTTCGGCACAGCCCAGCATGCGCTCGTGCTCATCGACCGAAGTTTCGGGCGTGGTGATCGAAACGAGCTCGACCTTGTTGAACTGGTGCTGGCGCAGCATGCCACGGGTGTCGCGACCCGCCGAGCCCGCTTCGGAGCGGAAGCACGGGGTGAGCGCGGTGAAGCGCAGGGGCAGTTCTTCCTCGCTGAGGATCGCTTCGCGCACGAGATTGGTGAGCGGCACTTCGGCGGTGGGGATCAGGGCGAGCCGGCTGTCGCCATGCGGGGTGAAGAACAGGTCTTCCTCGAATTTGGGGAGCTGGTTGGTGCCAAACAGCGCCTCGTCCTTCACCAGCAAGGGCGGCTGCACTTCGAGGTAGCCATGCTCGGTGGTGTGCAGATCGAGCATGAACTGGCCGAGGGCGCGTTCCAGGCGGGCCAGCTGACCCTTGAGGACAACAAAGCGGCTGCCCGAGAGCTTGGCGGCAGTTTCAAAGTCCATGGCGCCCATGGCTTCGCCGAGCTCAAAATGCTCCTTGGGGGCAAAGCTCAGGCTCGGCTTTGGCGCACGCACCTGCGCGGCGGTTTCGGCCGTGCCGTTGCGGCCGAAATATTCGACATTGCCGGTTTCGTCGGTCCCATCGGGCACATCCTCGAAGACGAGGTTGGGCAGCACCGACAGAGCGTTGCGAAGCTCAAGCTCAACGGCGCGCTCTTCGGCTTCGCCCTGAGGGATGAACTCCTTGAGGCCGGCGACCTCGGCCATCAGCGCGGCGGCCTTGGCTTCGTCCTTTTGTGCCTTGGCCTGGCCGATCTGCTTGGACAGGGTGTTGCGCTTTTCCTGCGCGTCATTGAGGCGGGAGATGATGTCGCGGCGGCGATCATCAATGGCCAAGAGATCGGCCGCGCGCACAGGCACGCCCTTGCGGCGCGACATGCCAGCATCAAAGGCTTCGGGATTGGCGCGGATCCATTTGATATCGAACATGGCTAGAGGGGCTGCACCCCACCTCTTCAAGGGTTTCGGGACGCGGGGGCCAGCCGCCAGCAGATGCGGCAGGCAGGCCCCAAGCGGGTCGGTCAGTTGCCGGCGATCAGGACGAGAGTCCGCTCGCCCGAGCCGCTTCGGCCGCAGCGCGGCGCCGCTCGATCATGCGCACTGACATGATCGAAAGCTCGTAGAGCAGGTACATGGGCACGGCAAGACCGATCTGGGAAATCGGATCTGGCGGGGTGATGAAGGCGGCAAAGATCAGGATGCCGACAATGGCGTAGCGGCGGCCCTTCTTGAGCATGTCGACATGGACCAGATCGATCTGAGCCAGGAGCGTCAACACCACGGGCAGCTGGAAGCAAACGCCGAAAGCCAGGATCAGCGTCATGGCTAGGCCGAGATATTCGGAGACGCTGGTGAGCATGCGGATCTCATCGGTCTGCATGCCCGCAAAGAAGTGCAGCGCCATGGGCAGGACGACGAAATACACCATGCAAGCGCCCAGAATGAAGAAGATGGGCGTGGCAATGAGGTAAGGGATAAAGGCGCGGCGCTCATGCTTGTAGAGGCCGGGCGCCACGAACATGTAGATCTGGCTGGCGATAAACGGGAAGCCCAGGAAAATGGCACCAAACAGGGCGAGGTTGAGCTGGGTGAAGAAGAATTCCTGGGGCGCGGTATAGATCAGCTCCAGATCGCCCGGATCGGAATAGATCGAGCGATAGGGTCCGAGCAGCACATCGAAGATGTTGCCGGCGAAAACAAAGCACAGCATCATCAGGGCGACCACGGCGATCGCCGAATAGATCAGGCGCTTTCTCAGCTCGACCAGATGCTCGAGCAGCGGGGCTTCGCTACCCGCCAGCTCGTCTTCAGGCTCGGGCGCCGTGCCTTCGATCTTGAGCTTTTCGTCGGCCATAGTCAGGTGTTCTCAAGCGGCGTTGGAGCTGCCGGGCTATCGGCAGGCTCGCCGGGAAGCGCGGGCACTTGTTCGGTTTCGCTCGGTTTCTTGGAGCGCTTGCGCGGCTGGCGGGGCGTTGGGGCCGCCGGCGAATCGGCAGGCTCGGTGGGCAGAGCATCGGGCACTTCGCCCTCAGATGCCGCCTTATTGGTGCGCGGCTTGCGCGTCTTGGGCGTGGCCGGAGCATTGAGGGGCGCGAGTTCGGTGGTGGTGACCGGCGCGGTAGGGGCTGGGGTGGCTTGCACAGGCGCCTCAACAATCTGAGCGGGAGGGAGCGGAGCGGGCGCCGAAGCAGTCGCCTCGGCGGCGGGCGTTTGGATGCCAGCGGCAGCGCGTATCTCGTCGACCACGCTTTCGGCCGCCGGATCGGCAGGCTTGATGATCCCGCTGGGCTTGGGCCCGGTCGGGGTCATGGCGTTGAACTCACGCCGGATTTCTTCGCTGGTCTTTTTAAGCGGCGCGGTGATGGAGTTGCGCAAATTCCGCACCTCGTCGAGCCCCGTCGTCTTGTTGATCTCGCGCTGGAACTCGTTGCCCATGCGACGGATCTGGCCGACGATCTTGCCGACGCGCTGCATCACTACGGGCAGGTCCTTGGGGCCAATGACGATCAACGCCACGACCCCGATGACCAGCATCTCTGTCCAGCCCAAGCCGAGCATATAAGTATCCTTGCCTACGAACGCGTCGTCTTAACGGACCCGATGACCGGGACCTTAGAGCTCGCGGGTCTTTTCGGCTTCGCGGGCTTCGATATCGGCGGTGGTGGTGACCCGGTTGACCGGCTTGTCATCGTCGTCGCGCATGCCTTTCTGGAAGGCTTTGATGCCGCTGGCGACTTCACCCATCATGCCGGAAATCTTGCCACGGCCAAACAACAGGATGACCACAACGGCCACAACGAGGATGCCCCAAATTCCTGGCGCGTGCATATCAATCTCCCTTGAACTACGTCCATCGCGATAGCCTGACAGATATAGCGAGAAATAGGTTTAATCGCGGGCAAACACAAGAACGTGTTGCTGATTGCACACCCCGTAATGCCGCACGCGACTATTGCTCAGCAGAATCGAGGTCTTGCAGCGGATCTTCATCCTCGTGCAGCGGGCCATCAAAGGGCAGGCGCAGCGAAGTTGGCGGGCGCGAAACCAGCAGCCCTGCCCCCTTGAGGTCTTCAATGCCAGGTAGATCGGCGAGGCTTTCCAGCCCGAACTGGTCGAGAAAGGCTGGTGTGGTGCCATAGGTCACGGGGCGACCGGGAACCCGGCGGCGGCCGCGCAGGCGGATCCAGCCGGTTTCGAGGAGGATATCCATGGTGCCCTTGCCGACGGCGACGCCGCGGATCTCCTCGATCTCGGCGCGGGTGGCGGGCTGATGATAGGCGATGATCGCAAGGGTTTCGAGCGCGGCGCGCGACAGGGTGCGGCTCTCCTCCTGCTCGGCGCGGAGCAGGAAGGACAAGTCGGGCGCGGTGCGAAAGGCGTAGGCGTCACCACGGCGGACGAGATTGACGCCGCGGCCGGCATAATGGCGGGCAAGCTGATCGATTGCGGCCTCGACATTGGCGCCTTGGGGCAGATGCGCGCCCAGCTGGGCCGCCGTCAGCGGCTCAGCCGAGGCGAAGAGCAGCGCTTCGAGGATGCGCAGCGCCTGATCGGGCGCGAGAGGATCGTGGTTGGTCAAGCGCCCTCCCCGCTCCGGCGGCGGAGCATCAGCGGGCCAAAGGTTTCCTTTTGGCGCAGCTCGATTTCGCCCTGGCGCACCAGTTCCAAGCTCGAGGCAAAGCTCGAGGCGCGGGCGGTGACCCGCTCGGCGGGATCATCGATATAGGCGGAAAGGCAGGCGTCGAGGCTGACCCAATCGCCGGTTTCGCCCACAAGAATGCGCAGCCGGTCGCGCGCATCCTGGAGCGACCAGACGACGCGGATGCGGGGGGAATAAGCGGGCGGATGGACGCGCTCGCGCTGGGTGGCGTAGGCCTTGAGCAGATCAAGCAAGCTCGTGTCCCAGCGGGTGTGGCGGGCGATCTCGACGGGCTCTGGATCGCCGCGGGGATGCACCGCAATGCCGAGGCGCGGCCGATCGCGCAGGCGAGTAGCGGCCTGGCGCATGGCTTCGAGGCGACGCAGCCGCCATTGCAGTCGGGCAGCCATTTCGGCGCCACTGGGCGCCTCGTCGGCGGGCGCGGCGGGCAACATCAAGCGGCTCTTGAGATAGGCGAGCCAAGCGGCCATCACGAGGTAATCGGCGGCGAGTTCGATGCGCTGTTCGCGCTGATCTTCCACAAAGGCGAGATATTGGTCGGCCAGTTGCAGCACGGAAATGGCCGCAAGGTCGACCTTCTGGCGGCGGGCCAGATCCAGCAGCAGATCGAGGGGACCCTCGTAGCCGTCCAGATCGACATGCAGCACCGGCCCGTGGTCGGGCTTGGGGTCGAGCCAATCGGTGGCGATGCTGCTGCTCATAAAAGGTTCTGCGGGTGGCTGGGCGCGCAAGCTGGCGCCTCAGCCGATCAAGGTCAAGCGGAGCCGGCCCGCAGCAAGGCGATACGCACGACTAAAGCGTGAAGCAATCGCCGCCGGCCGATTTCAGGCTGGAGCAGAGCTGGTTGGCATCGGCGGTGGAGTTGGCCGGGACGCGAACGCGATAGAAGATGCCCCGTTCGCCCAGATCGACGCGCTGCACTTCCAGATTGGCCCCCTTGAACAGCGGGCCGTACTGGTTGGCGATCTGCAAGGCGCTTTGGCGGGCGGCTTCCTCGGTGCGCTGCGACGAGAGCTGCACATAAGCCGGCGCGTTGCTGAGGGGCGTTGCAGCGCTGGCCTCGATCACGGTTTGCGCAGCCGGGGGCTGAGCGGCAGCCTGCGGCGCCGGTGCGGGGTCAACCAGCGCATTGACCGGCGAAGTTGCGGCCGGTGGCGGCGCGAGGTTGGTGCCGCCCGCCGCAGCAGCTGGCGCTGCAGCGGTGGGCCGGGCGGTGAAAGCGGGACGATTGAGCGGCACTGGCGCGGTCTTGCCCGGGATGGGCGCACCGCTGACGTCAACAGCGGGAACCGTGGAGCCAGGCACAACGGGGGTGACCGGTGGCCCCGCGGGGACTTGCGCCTCGGGAGGGGCGGCAGGCGTTGCAGGAGCAGCGCCGCCCGGCGGAGGAGCGAGGCCGGGCGCGGGATCGGCGCCAAGGCTGCCCAGCAGGCTCGGCTCGGCGGGATTGGCGCCCGGAACTTCCGGGACATTGGGGCGGTCCACCGGCAGCATGGCGCTGCCTGCGACACTGTTGTCACCGCTGACAATGGTGCCGTCCGGACGAACCGTAACGGTACGGACCTTGCGATTGACCACGCCTTCAGGCTCGGGCGCAGCTGCCGGGGGCGGCACCTGGGTGACTTCGTTGACATCGGCCTGGTCGCGCGACACCAGCTGTTCTTCGGCGCCGGGCACGACGCCATCGATCTCGTTGAAGATCACCGATTGCTGGGGGGCTGCGGATTCATCGACCGGAGGGGGCTCTTCCTTGACGGGGGTGGCGTCAGCGGTGAGCAGCGGCGCAGGACCGCTGTCGCCGTTATTGCCGAGCACCCAGTAAAGGCCGCCACCGGCCAGCAGGAGCAGAACCAGCGCGACGCCGGGACCAACAAGGGCGCGGCTCCAGCCAAAGGAGCGCGGGGCCCTGTCCGCGCGGTCGGGCTTGACGCGGCGCACGCGCGGCGGCTTGGGCGCACGTTCGGGCTTGGGTGCCCGCTCGGCCTTGACGCGGCGGCCACGAGGCGCGGGCTCAACCGGTTCGGGATCATCCACCCAACCCACTTCCGCACCCGTGGCGGCGGCAGCGGCCAGGATGGCCTCGTCGGCGCCAGAGACGACGCGCTTGCCCGTGGGCTGAGGCGGCAAAGTGGGGGTCGCAAGGCTGCGCTGCGGTGTCGCGGGCGCGGGCCGAGGGGGCGGAGTCTCCATATCCACGCGGGCAGCGCGCCCGATCAGATCTTCGATGTCCCTGATAGGATCACCCGAGGCGCCGGACTGGGGCGTACCCCGCACCGGCGCTGCGGCAGCGGATGGCAATTCGGGCTCACGTGGTGGCGGGCTCACGGGTGCCGGCGCGGGCTCCGGAGTGCGCGACATATTCACGGGCGGCGCGGCCCATTGCGAAGCGGGTGGCGGCGGGGCCGAAGGCGTTGGCCGCGTCGCACCCATGGAGGGCTCGATGCGGGCGCCCGATTGTGGCTGGCCAGGCTCGCGGCCGGTTTCGGGCTCGACGCGGGACTGGGTGCCCGGCATCACCACGTCGGGCGCTTCCCCGCGCGAAGGTTCGTCGCGGGTTTCGCCAAACAGTTCGGCGGCGATCAGATCGCCAATGGAATCGTGCTCGGGCGTCGGCACGGGATCAGCAGCGGGAGAAGTGGAGGCAGCGACCGGCGCCGACGCTGCTGGCTGAGCCGGTGCCGCGGGGGTGCCAAAGCCGAAGTCAAAATCAAAGGGGTCGTGGCGCGGGGCCGGCTCGGCTGCGGCGGGCTGCGGGGGTGCAGTCGGCTCCACCGGCTCTGGGTGCGTGGGTGCGGTGGCCAGCGGCCGTGGCTCAAGGCGGAACTGATCGGGTGCGGGCTCGGCGCGCGGTGCTGGGGCCGGGGTGAAGCGGCCGAAATCATAGCGCGACGGCGATGCCGGAGCGGCTGGCGCCGCCGGCACAGGCTGGCTCGACTCAGGCGCATGGGCGCCCGGCACGCGCACGCCAGCAGCCGACGCAGCCGGTGCGGGCGCAGGCGGAGCGGGTGGAGGGCTGGGCTGGGTCGGCGTGGCATCTTCGGCCATGAGACGCGCGAGTTCAGCGATCAGATCATCAGGGGATGTGGACTGTGCACCCATTGGCTGCGGTTTCGCTGTCGTTATTGGAGCAGCGCCCTCTAGGTTCCTGCAATAGCCGAAGCTCGGCTATTGGCGGCGAGACAACATAGTATTACGCCCGAATTATGAAAGCTCCTCGGGCGCAGACACGCCCAGGATCGCCAAGCCGTTGCCAAGCACCTGACGAACGGCATCAACAAGCGCGAGCCGCGCCAATGACAGCATTGGATCTTCAGCGTTAACAAAGCGTAAGCGCGCATCTTCATTGCCCTTGGCCCAAAAGCCGTGGAAGGCCGCGGCCAACTCGTGCAGGTAGAAGGCAACGCGGTGCGGCTCGTGGGCGACTGCGGCTGCGGCAACAGAGCGCGGCCAGGCCGCAAGGGCGCGGATCAGTTCGAGATCGGCCGCAGAATCGAGGCGATCAAGCTGGGCAGTCGCGAGCGCTGCCGGTGACACATCCATTTCTGGCAGGTCGCGCGCAGCGGTGCGGAACACCGAGAAGGTGCGCGCATGGGCGTATTGGACATAGAACACCGGATTGTCGCGGGTCTGCTCCTTGACCAGCGCAAAGTCGAAATCCATGGCCGCATCGTTGCGCCGGAACAGGAGCATGAAGCGCACGGCGTCGGCGCCCACTTCCTCCACCACATCGGCAAGGGTGACGAGATCGCCCGAGCGCTTGCTCATCTTGAACGGCTCGCCGTTCTTCATCAGCCGCACGAGTTGGCAGATCTTGACGTCCATATCGGCGGCGCCGCCGGACACGGCCTTGACGGCGGCCTGGAGGCGCTTGACATAGCCGGAGTGGTCGGCGCCCAGCACATTGACCATGTGTTTGAAGCCGCGCAGATATTTGTTGCGGTGATAGGCGATGTCGGCGGCGAAATAGGTGTAGCTGCCGTCCGACTTGACGAGCGCACGATCCACGTCGTCGCCCCAGTCGGTGGCGCGGAACAGGGTTTGCTCGCGGTCTTCCCAATCCTCGGGGGTCTTGCCCTTGGGCGCTTCGAGCCGGCCCTGATAGACCATGCCCTGCTCGCGCAGCCATTCGAGGGTGGTGTCGATGTCCCCGCCCTGCCCGTGCAGCGTTTTTTCGGAAAAGAACACGTCGTGGTGGATGTTGAGCTTGGCCAGATCGCCCTGGATTAGTTCGAGCATGGCGACAAGGACGCGATCCTTGACCAGTGCGAGGGCTTCGGCTTCGGGCATGGCGAGCAGCTTGGGGCCGAACTCGGCGGCCAGGGCCTGCCCTACGGGGACCAGGTAATCACCCGGGTAGAAGCCTGAGGGGATCTCAATGGTTTCGCCCAGGGCCTCGCGATAGCGCAGGAGGGTGGAGCTGGCGAGCGTGTTGATCTGGCTGCCGGCGTCATTGATGTAATATTCGCGCGTCACCTCAAAGCCCGAATAGGCCATGAGCGAGGCCAAGGTGTCGCCAAAGACCGCGCCCCGGGTGTGGCCCACATGCATGGGGCCGGTGGGGTTGGCCGAGACATATTCGATATTGACCTTTTCGCCCTTGCCCAGGGTCGAGCGGCCGAAATCGGGGCCGAGCTCGGCGACCGAGCGCAGCATCTGGAACCAGATGGCGGGGGCGAGCCGAAAATTTATGAAGCCGGGGCCGGCCACTTCAACCGAGTTGACGTCGGTATCGGCCTGGAAGTGCTCGACGATGGCATTGGCCACTTCACGCGGATTCTTGCCCAGCGGCTTGGCCACGATCATGGCGGCATTGGTGGAGAGATCGCCATGGGCGGGATCGCGCGGCGGCTCCACGACGATGCGCGCCAGCAGCTCGGGGGCAAGATCGGGATAGAGCGATGCCAAAGCATCGGCCACTCGTGCGGCAAAGAGCGCGAAAACGTCCATGATTCAACCTGACAGGGAATATAGGGCCGGGTTAACGGAATTCCGGGCGAGCGTCAAACAGCCGGGCATATTCATCGAGGGCATAGGGGTCGGTCATCCCGGCGATGAAGTCGGCCGTGACGCGGGCGAGATCGGCCTGAGTCGGCGCGGCGGCGGCGAGAGTGCCCCAGCGCTCGGGAAGATCCCGGGTGGCGAGATAATGATCAAAGAGGGCCGCGACTACGTCCTGGCTTTGGCGCACTGGCGCCATGACGCTGGGGTGACGATAAACCTGCTCGAAGAGGAACTGCTTGAGGCCCTGCACCTGCGTCGCCATGGCTCGGGAGAAGTGGACAAGGGTCGTGCCGGCCTGGCGCACATCCTCGGCGGTCTCGATCCCCGCGGTGGCGATATTGGCGGAGGATGCGGCGATAACATCCTCGATGCTGGAGGTGATGAGGCGGCGCTGCACTTCATGGGCCTGGCGCTTGGGGCTTACCTCGGGATAGCGGGCGCGCACTTCGGCGACCATGGGGCCGACCAGGGGAACGGGCGCGAGGGCATCGAGGGTTAAGGGGCCGGCGCGCAGGGCATCGTCGATGTCGTGGGCGTTGTAGGCGATGTCGTCAGCGACGGCTGCCGCCTGAGCTTCGAGCGAGGCGAAGGTGGACAGGCGCAGATCGGCGCTGGCGGGCAGATCATCGAGGCCAGCGGGCAGGCCTTCGAGCGCGTATTTGCCAAAGGGAGTGCCATCGGCATTGATGAGGGGGCCGTTGTGCTTGAGGATGCCCTCAAGGGATTCCCAGGTGAGATTGAGCCCGTCATGCTCAGCATAGCGGTTTTCGAGCCGGGTCACGACGCGAAGCGCCTGGATGTTGTGGTCGAACCCGCCCCAGGGCGCCATCTTGCCCTGCAGCACCCGCTCGCCGGCATGACCGAAAGGGGTATGGCCCAGATCATGGGACAGGGCGACGGCTTCGGCGAGGTCTTCATCGAGCCTGAGAGCGCGGGCGATGGAGCGGGCCATCTGGCTGACCTCGAGCGTGTGAGTCAGCCGGTTGCGGAAGTGGCGGCCCTCATGGTGCAGGAACACCTGCGTCTTGTGCTGCAGACGGCGAAAGGCGGTGGAATGGATGATGCGATCGCGGTCGCGCTGAAATTCCGAACGGGTTGGACTGGGCCCCGTGCCGTAAAGACGGCCCAGGGATTGTTCGGGTTTGGAGGCATAGGGCGCGGTGTCGCTCATCGGTGATCGCAGGGCTCTTTCCAATTGGCCCAAAGGTTCCTATTTTAGCCTGACCGTTATGTCCCCCTAAAACGGCATGGAATCGCAAATGTCAGCTATCGCCCTCGCTCCGGAAGTTGTGCTCACCGATCGGGCCGCCAAGCGCGTGTCGCGCATCCTTAGCAAGGAGCCGCAAGGCACGGTGCTGCGTATCTCGGTGGCCGGCGGGGGCTGCTCGGGCTTCCAGTACGAGTATAACCTCGTGCAAGAACAGCCCGCGGCCGACGACGTCGTGCTGCAAAAAGGCGATGCGGTGGTACTGATCGATGCCATGAGCCTTGAATTCATGGGCGGCGCCGAGATCGACTTTGTGGACGATTTGATCGGGCAAGCGTTCCAGATCCGCAATCCCAATGCCGTGGCGTCCTGCGGCTGTGGCACGAGCTTTGCCGTTTAAGCACTTGCGATTGAGCTGATTTCGCGGTGATCGTTTCTTCCTCAGGGGGAGAATCGATGTGCCAATAGCCGAACGCCTCGACGCCACGATCAAGCGCGCCATCAGCGACAATCGCATTGTCGGGGCGGTGGTGATCGCCAAGGAGCGTGGACAAACCATCTACGAGAACGCGCTGGGGCTGGCCGACCGGGAAGCCGAGCGCCCCATGGCGCTCGACACCGTGTTCCGGTTTTCCTCGCTGACCAAGCCTATCGTTGCCACAACGGCGCTGGCGCTGGTGGATGCCGGGCTGCTCGAGCTTGAGGCGTCGGTGAGCCGGTATCTCCCCTATTTCCGACCAAAGCTCGCGAGCGGCGAAGGCGCCGAGATCACGATCCGGCAGCTGTTGACCCACACATCGGGGCTCGGGCGCGAATATGTGCTGTCGGAGACTGAGTTGGCGGGGCCGGCCGTGCAGGCCGTAGGGGGCAATCGCTGGCACTTGTCCCTGGACGAGAACATGGAATTGCTTGCCGGCGTGCCGCTGCCCTTTGCGCCCGGAGCGGGCTGGGCTTATGGCCAATCCACCGATCTGTTGGGCGCGGCGGTGGCGCGGGTCACGGGAACGACGCTGGGTGAGGCGGTAGCCCGCTATGTGACCGGACCGCTGGGCATGAGCGACACGGTGTTCCTGCTGCCGCAAGGAGAACCGCGGCTGGCGGCGGCTTATGCCGACAATCCCGAGCATGGCGAGCCGCCGGTGCTGATGGGCGATCCCCATAGCGTGCCCAATCCTGCGGGTACGCTGACGACATTCTCGCCCGGGCGGATCTTTGATGCCAAGGCCTATCATTCCGGGGGCAGCGGCATGGCCGGCACGGCGCCTGACTTCATGGTGCTGCTGGAAGCGCTGCGCACCGGGGGCGGTGGCGTGATCAAGGGGGAAACCACGGCGGCGGGCCTGGGCAACCAGACGCCGCAACTGGAACAGGCGAGCGGGCCGGGCTGGCAGTTCGGCTATTTCGGGGCGTATCTGGTTGATCCGATCGCTGCCGACAGCCCGTGTGCCGTGGGCACGATGCGCTGGGGCGGGATTTATGGGCATAGCTGGTTCATCGATCCGGTGGCGGGGCTATCGGTCGGGGCCATGACCAATACGGGGCTCGAGGGCAGCGACGGGATTTTTCCCCTCGATATCCGCGACGCCATCTATTGGCCGACCTGAGGGCGGTTGCGGTGCGCGGCGTTGCGGACTAGCTTTCGCGCGCCCGCAAGGAGTTGACCATCGCATGCGCATCGCCACCTGGAACATCAATGGCATCAAGGCTCGTCTGGAGCTGCTGCTGCAGTGGCTGGAGCAGGAAAAGCCCGACATCGTCTGCCTGCAGGAGATCAAGAGCGTCGACGAGGCCTTCCCGCGCGCCGAAATCGAGGCGCTGGGCTACCATGTTGAAACGCATGGGCAGAAAAGCTGGAATGGCGTGGCGATCTTGTCGCTGATGCGCTTTGATGAGGTGACGCGCGGCTTGCCGGGCGATGACGAAGACGAGCAGGCGCGGCTGATCGAGGGCGTGTTCTCGGTCGCGTCAGGGGCCATTCGCGTGTGCAATATCTACCTGCCCAACGGCAATCCGGTGGATAGCGAAAAATTCCCCTACAAGCTGCGCTGGATGGAGCGGCTGACGGCATTTGCCGAGGAACGGCTCAAATTCGAAGAGCCCTTCATCATCCTGGGGGACTATAATCTGATCCCCGCCCCCATCGATGCGCATCACCCGGAAAACTGGTGGGGCGACGCGCTTTACCGGCCTGAAAGCCTTGAGCGGTTCCGCACGCTGGTCAACCTGGGGTTCACCGATGCCCTGCGCGCGGTCACGGCAGAGCCGTCCTATACGTTCTGGGATTTCCAAGCCGGCGCCTGGCGGCGCAACCACGGCATCCGCATCGATCACCTGCTGCTGTCGCCGCAGGCTGCCGACCGGCTCGACGATGTGGTGGTGCACAAGGATGTGCGCGGCTGGGACAAGCCGAGCGACCATGTGCCCGTGGAAGGCTGGTTTACCTTCTAGCGCCGCTCAGAACGAAGCGAATTGCGGGGCAACGCTGGCGGCCAGTGAACCGGCTTCGGCGCGCTGCTCGGGCGTTGCCACCGACATGGCATTGCTGACCAGTTTGTTGACCCAGACCTCGTCGGCCGTGCCGGCGACCCGGGCCTGCGCCAGGGACAGCCACATCAAGCCTTCGACCTGCTGGGGCACGAGCCCGGCAACGCCGTGGAACAGCAGATCGCCCAGATGGGCCTGAGCCGCGCCATGGCCCTTGCGGGCGGCCAGCGAAAACCAGCGGGCGCTTTGCAAAGGGTTCAGGCCCAGTTCATTTTCATCGAGATACAACAGGCCAACGCGATACTGCGCATCCGCATCGCCAAAATAGGTGGCGGCATGGAGGAGCAAAGCATGGGAGCGATCGGCGTCAGCCTTGATACCGGCATCGGGCAAGCCGTCCCGGAAATAATCGCCGATCTTGACGAAGGACTGCGCGACGATGTCGGATTCCACGCCCTTGGGCGCGGCATCGGCATGCTGGTTGGCAATCTGGGCGAAATAGCCAAAGGCCTTGACTGGGTCCCGGGCGACGCCTTCGCCATTTTCATACATGGTACCAAGCTGCCACATGGCCATGGGCTGGCCGGCCGCCGCCGCATCTTCGAGCGCCGCGACGAGGTCGTCGCCCGACACGCCGCCCCCTGCCCCGTCGAGCATCTTGGCCATATCCAGCGCTGCATCTGCCGCAGTCTGCGCCTGCGCGGGTACCAGCATCGCCAAAGCGAATACCGCGCCCATCGCGACGGAGATCAGGGAATGTTCCCCCATGATCCGCATCTCACTCCTTTCGCCCACTCCAAGGTGGACGTCGTCGAACCATGGCCCGAAACCGCGGACCAATCCCCGCATGCTGATCAACTGGGAACCGCGATCCCCTAGGTCAACGCCCATGCCTGTCATGACTTGCTTCATACCCAAACATTGTGGCGGGAAATGTCGCTAAATCGTTGCATGACGATGTTAATGCAGTGAATCAACTGCGCTGTTGCGCAATAAGCACAAAGCAGGAATGCGCCTAATGCTTGCTGAGCAAAATCGCATGTGTTTGGAAGCAGTAAGGTCGGGTGGCGCAGAGTTTGATTCAAGACCTTGTGCCGCGGACAAACAGGCTCTCGGAGCGAAATTGGGCTAGAGCCAGCGCCGTCTGCGCATCCACCCAACAATCACCAGCGCCAGCAACAGGAGCATGACACAAACGCCCCAAAAGGCGTGGGCACTTTCGGAGAAGGGAATGCCCGCCACATTCATGCCGAGCACACCGGTGAGCAGCGTCAGTGGCATGAAGACCGCCGTGACGGCGGCAAGAATCAGCATGGTGTGATTCATCTGCTCGGCGCGCGCGTCGGCCAGTTGCTCATGGACCAGAACAGCACGCTCCGAAAGGGCGGCGAGCTCCTCGCCAATTCGGCCGGTTCGTCCCGAGGCTTCGCGCAGGCGCAGCCGGTCCTTGGCGGTGAAGAACGAGAGGTCCTCGATTTCGAGCGTGTTGAGCACGTCGCGCTGCGGCCAGATCAAACGGCGAAAGCTGATCAGGGTACGTCGCAGATGCGCCAGCCGGCTACGCGACTTTGCCCCGTTTTCGGAAAGCAGCTTTTCTTCAATCTCGTCCAGTCGTTCGGCAAGGCGCTCAACCAGCGGCTCCAGCCGATCAGCGGCCCGCAGAGCGAGCCGCGCAATCAGGTCCGCCGGGCTGAGGGGAGCGTGGTGAGAGGCTTCCCATTTGGACACACCAAGAAAGTCGATGATGTTGAGTTCGGAGGCAATGATAACGCGGCCGCGCTCGATCCATAAGGTCAGCAACTGCCGGCCGATATCCTCCGGCTCGGCACCAGGCCGGGCGACCCGCAGGACGACCAGCGCCTTGTCTTCCAGCACCGTGCAGCGGGTGCGGGTGCTGGGGGTCGTCAGCAGGCCGGCATTGAAGTCGCCAAGGTCGGATTTTAGCCAGGCGGCGAACTCGGGCGACTTGGGATTGCCCGAGATCAGCTTGAAACCCCGGCTTGGCACCATTGGCTGGTCGCCGCCGGGGCCTTGGCGGCCAACCCCTCCCTTGCCGTCAAAGACGAGCACCGTGCCTACGCCAACCAGACCGTTCTGGATGGCGCGGGCCGTTGGCTCGGGAGGATGACCATCCATCGCGGTCAGCTGAGCCGCTGCAGGGCGTCGCCGATGCGGCTGCGGCGGTCGGCGGCCGCCTGGCGGCGGGCCTTTTGTTCTTCGATCACCTCTTCGGGCGCCTTGGCAACGAACTGCTCGTTGCCAAGCTTCTTGTCGATCTGGCTGACTTCAGCATCGAGCTTGCCGATCTCCTTTTGCAGGCGGGCCTTTTCGGCTGATATGTCGATGAACTCGGCCAAGGGCAGCGCCCAGGTAGCTTCGCCCACGACGAACTGCGCCGATTCGCCGGGTACCGTGGTTTGCGGGCTGATGGCCTCGAGCCGCGCGAGGCGGGTGATGAGGCTGGTGCCGGCCACGAGGCGGCGCAGCGTGGTGTCGTCAGCGCCGATTACCGCCAGCTGCAGCTTGGCGCTGGCGGGCACGTTCATTTCGCTGCGCACCGAGCGGATATTGGTGATCACCTCGATCAGCCAGCTGAGCTCGGCATCGGCCGCAGGGTCTTCGAGACCATCAAGCTCCGGCCAGGTCGAGAGAATCAGCAGGCCGTCGCGCGCCGGGCCGTGGGCGCCGGTTTCCGCCCAGAGCTCTTCGGTGACGAAGGGCATGAAGGGGTGCAGCATTTTCAGAATCTGGTCGAGCGCCCAGGCGGCCGTGGCGCGGGTTTCGGCCTTGGCGCCCTCATCGGTGCCCATGAAGACGGGCTTGGCGAATTCCACATACCAGTCGCAGAAGGTGCCCCAGACAAAGTCATAGGCCGAGTTGGCGGCTTCGTTGAACTTGTAGTCCTCGATGCCGCGGCGCACCGCAGCGACGGCACGGGCGGTGGCACCAACGATCCAACGATTGAGCGGGAGCGTAGTGGCCTTGGGATCGTAACCCTCGACGCGGCGGCACTCGTTCATCTCAAGAAAGCGCGCGGCGTTCCAGAGCTTGGTGACGAAGTTGCGATAGCCCTCGACGCGGTTGATCGAGAGGCGGATGTCGCGGCCCTGCGCGGCCATGGCCGCCAGGGTGAAGCGGGTGGCGTCGGCACCATATTGGTCGATGAGCTGCAGGGGGTCGATGACGTTGCCCTTGGTCTTGCTCATCTTCTGGCCCTTTTCGTCGCGGACCAGGGCGTGCATGTAGACGGTGTGGAAGGGCTCTTCTTCGAGGAATTCAAGGCCCATCATCATCATGCGGGCGACCCAGAAGAAGATGATGTCAAAACCGGTCACCAGCACATCGGTGGGGTAGTAGCGCTTGAGCTCAGGGGTTTGGTCGGGCCAACCGAGGGTCGAGAACGGCCAGAGGGCCGAGGAGAACCAGGTATCGAGCACGTCTTCGTCGCGCTTGATCGGGGTCGGTGCACCATAATGGGCATCGGCCTGGGCCTGCGCTTCCGCTTCGCTCGAAGCCACAAAGGCGTGGTTGTCGGGGCCGTACCAGGCGGGGATCTGGTGACCCCACCAGAGCTGGCGCGAGATGCACCAGGGCTTGATGTTCTCGAGCCAGGCGAAATAGGTGTTTTCGTATTGCTGCGGCACGAATTTGGTGCGGCCCTCGCGCACGGCAGCAAGCGCCGGCTGGGCGAGGATATCGGCCTTGACCCACCACTGGTCGGTCAGGAAGGGCTCGATGACGACGAGCTTTGATTTCTCGTCATGGGGCACCATGATCTTCTTGTCTTCGATATGATCGAGGCCGCGGGTGGGGTTTTCCTCGGCGAGCGCGGCGAGATCAGCGACGATGCGCTTGCGGGCGTCGAAACGATCCAGGCCACGATAAGCGGCGGGGATGAAGGGCTCATCGACGATGGCGCCCCGCGTCGTAAAGACGTTGATCTGTTCGAGGTTGTTGCGAACGCCGACCTCGAAGTCGTTGAAATCGTGGGCGGGCGTGATCTTGACCGCGCCGGTGCCAAGAGCGGGGTCGGCATATTCATCAGCAACGATGGGGATGCGGCGCCCGACCAGCGGCAGATCGACGAACTTGCCGACGAGTTCGGCATAGCGCGGATCTTCGGGATGCACGGCAACGCCGGCATCGCCGAGCATGGTTTCAGGACGGGTGGTGGCGACGATGATGTAGTCGCGCGTTTCCCACTCAGTGGGCTTGCCCTCTTCGTCATGGGCAATGGGGAACTGATAGGTGACGCCATCGGCGAGCGGATAGCGCAGGTGCCACATATGGCCCTTGATCTCGATATTCTCGACCTCGAGGTCCGAGATCGCGGTTTCGAGGCCCGGATGCCAATTGACGAGGCGTTTGGCGCGATAGATGAGGCCGCGCTTGTGCAGCTCGACAAACACCTTGGTGACGGCGCGCACCATCTGGTCGTCAGCCGAGCCATTATCGCCCATGGTGAAGCGTTCGCGGCTGAAATCGGCTGACGCGCCCAGCCGCTTGAGCTGGTTCATGATGGTGCCGCCCGACTCGGCCTTCCATTCCCAGACGCGCTCGATGAACTTTTCGCGCCCCATGTCGCGACGGTTCATCTGCTTGGCAGCCAGCTGGCGCTCGACGATCATCTGGGTGGCAATGCCGGCATGGTCGGTGCCGGGCTGCCAGAGAACATCCTTCTTGAGCATCCGGTTGAAGCGGATCAGGATGTCCTGGATGGTGTTGTTGAGCGCGTGCCCGATATGGAGCGAGCCGGTGACATTGGGCGGGGGAATGACGATGGTGAAGGTTTCCGCGCCGGGCGCGGCCCCTGCCCCGGCGGCAAAAGCGCCAGCCTCGAGCCATTGCTCGTAGATGCGTCCTTCAACGGCGCCGGGCTCATAGCTCTTTTCAATCATAGCGTCACTCGCAACAACAATGACCCGCCAGTTCGCACTGTGCGGGCCGTCTCTAAATCTGTCGGTGTATCAACCAAATGCGCGCCGGATGGTCAACAGCGGCGCGCGCAAGGGTGCATTAACTTATTCGCCGCGCGAAACGCGGGCAATCTCGCGCTCGACCATGCGCTCGACCACGGCGGGCAGGTTTTCGTCCAGCCACTCCTTCAACATGGGGCGGAGCATGTCGCGCATCAAGGACTCGATGGTGAGCCCGGCATTGCCAAGGCCAATGGCGTTGAGCTTGGTGATGGAGCCGCGCACAGCAGCCTTGGTGGCAGGGCCGAGCAGTTCTTCGGCGAAATCGCTGCTGAGCGTGGGATCGGGCAAGGCTGCAGCCTGGGCGCTTGGCGCCTCGGGCCGCGGCGGCTCGGGCACACGTACGGTTTCGGCACGAGCGGGCTCAGGCGTGGGACGTGCATCGGAACCAGGCACTCGCAGCGGCGCAGCGGTCGCAACCGGGCGTTCCTCGGGTTCCTCGGGCTCAAAGCTTACGGGTTCGGGTGCGGCCAAGGGGGCCTCCTCTTCGTCTTGAGCATCGTCCTGGCGGGCGGACGGCGTTTCAGCGAGCATGCTCTCGAAGCTGAACGGGGATGGGGCCTCTTCGGTTCGCTGCTCGATGATCTGGGCGGGGGACAGGGCCAGGGGCTCGGCGTCCTCGAACTGGTCATCAAGGTCGATGGGTGCGGGGGCGCTATAGGCTCGCGCGAAAGCGGAGGCGGGCTGCATTGGCGCGGGCGCGGCCTGAGCCGAGGAGCGTCGCGGAAGCCCCGCCGCATCATCATCGGCGATGATCTGGCGGATGGACGACAAGATCTCGTCCATGGAGGGTTCTTTGGGTGCAGGCTTGTTCATGATGGGCCTCTCGCTTGCGCTGGACGAGGGCTGCTCGCCGGCGCAGCCGCATGATTCGTCAACAACACATTAACTCCGGGCGCAGCGATGGGGAATCACCCGCGAGGCCGCCCCGAGAGATGTCCCCTAAAAGTTGTGGCCGGGCACTGCCCAGCCACCAGAACTTGTTGCGATGCGCCTGGACCTACTCGTCCTTGACGACCCGCAGTTCCTGCCAGACGTCTTCCACTTCCTGGGTGTAGTTGACGGCAGTCTTGGTTTGCACGGGCAGACCGAGGTCCCCGGCCGTCAGGCGGCCGATGGAGGCAAGGAGCGAGAAGGTGGCGATAACCTTGCTGCTCGAGGCATTGATCAGCCCCTCGCGGGCGCTGATCAGTTCCGCCTGCGCATTAAGGACGTCGAGCGTGGTGCGGGTGCCAAGATCGCGTTCCTGGATCACGCCATTGACCACTTCCTGGCCGGCCGAAACGGCGGACTGGGCCGCCTGGATCTGGGCATCGGCATTCTGGATGCCGGCCCAGGCCGAAATTACGGCTTCCCGGATCTGGTCATAAATGGACATGGCGTCGACTTCGGAGCGGATCTGATCGAGATTGGCCTGGCGGACGCCCGAACCCAGGGCACCACCGGCATAGATCGGCACGCTGATGTTGAGGCGCATCTGACCGCTGACGGCTTGGGGAGTGCCTTGTCTGGACGTGCCATCGCTGGCGCCGATGCTGCCGGTGACATCGATGGTGGGACCAAAGGCACCCTGGGCGGCATCACTGCCGGCCTGGGCGGCGCGGATTGCAGCCTTGGCGGTCAGGATTGCGGGGTGACCGCTTTCGGCTTCGGCAATGGCCGACTGCAGCGAATTGGGGATCAGCCGGGCAAAGCTGTGCGAGCTCTGCAGGTCCCGGGGCGCCTGGCCGACATAGCGCTGGAAGGTGGCTTCGCTGACTTCAAGGCTGTTGACTGCGGCCTGATAGGCGGCCTGACCCTGCGCCAGACGCGCATTGGCCTGGGCAACGTCGATCCGCGTGCCCTCGCCCACTTCGAGCCGATCGCGAGCCGACGACAGCTGGGTGTTGTAGAAGTTGACGTTTTCCTGGCGCAGGCCGACCAGCTGGCGGTCGCTCAGCACCGACATATAGGCCTGCACCACATTGAGCAGCACGTTCTGCTCGGTGTTGCGGATCTGGTATTCGGCAGCCTCCGCACCGGCGCGCGCCGCTTCGATCTGCGCTTCGGTCTGGAAGTTGTCGAAAAGGGTCTGGCTGTAGGACAGCCCGGCATTCAAGGAGGTGCTGTCCTGGAACTGGCCGCCCGCAATGCTCCAGTTATAGGTGCCGTTGACCGATGCACCGATGGTGGGGAGCTTGCGGGACTTGGCCTGGACGATATTCTCGGCCCGGGACTTGGCGTCAAGCACTGCCGCCTGCAAATCGGGCGCATAGGAATATGCTGCGGTCAGCGCCTGGGTGATGGACTGCGCCTGCGCGGCGGTCCCACCCATTGCCAATGCAATAGCCAAGGCGCTCGCGGTTAATTTAACGCGTATGCTCATCGCGCGCCTCCAATACTCAAAAAACTGTACGCTGCACAGCCGCGGCAAACAACCGGCGGGCAAGAGCTAGCACGACAAGGTGCACGAATCGTTGAAACTCGTGCTTTGAACGCAACACTCCAGACACCTCAAAACACGAAGTTTTCTTCGGGTTTGGCGAGCCAGAGCGGCGGCAAATGGGCGTTGAACTCGGCCCGCGCCGCGACGTTGCTGCCGGTGCGGACAAAAAGGTGGGCTACCGCCACGCCTCGATCGCGAATCAAGGCGACCATGCGCCCGTGATCACGCAGCAGCGGATAAAGGTTCTGTGGCGCGGCATCGAGCGTGCCCTCAACGATGATGACGTCGAAATCGCGCCCCGATAGCTGTTCGGGTCCGCCGGCCAGTATCTCAGCATTGGTAATGCCGAGCTCACCGAGGGTAGCGGCAGCCGATTGTGCCAGGCCCTCATCCTCCTCCAGACCTACCACCGAAGCGGCAAGGCCAGCCAGAACTGCAGCCGAATAGCCGGTGGCGCAGCCGATATCGAGCACAGCGTCCCCCCGCTGGACGTCGGCAAGCTGGGCCATGCGGGCAAAAGTGAGTGGCATGGAAAGGAAGCGCTGGCTGTTTTCGCCGAGCGGCTGGATGTCATCGATATAGGCGACCGGCTGGCGCTCGGGCGGAACAAACAGTTCGCGCGGCACCTGGCCCATCTGAGCCAAAAGGCGCCGGTCCACCACGCTATTGGTGCGCAGCTGATTCTCCACCATCTGCTTGCGCGCGCGTTCGTAATCGGTCATCGGCTGGACGTCCTGGCAGGTGATATGCCGGACGTGAATATCCCTGCCCCGGACCGCTGGCAAGCCGCTGGTTTTAACCACGACCGAAAGAATGGTTAATTTTTAGTTAGTGTGTCCGGATCGAGCCGTTGCGCCACAAGGGACCCGGCAGGGGAAGCGTTCCGGAGCTTTGGCGAGCCGCTTCTGTCCGCACCTAGGTGAGCTCAGGGGGCCAGGGAGAGTATACAGCCAGACACAGTGCAGATGAATTGTTAAGGGTAGGAACAATCCAACCAATCAACTTAACCTTTTCTTGGTGACGGTGCAGCGACATGGTCCAGGCCCGCGTTCAGGAAGTGAGTTCGCAGTTGTGACCGGTGAGTTCATTTTCGCGCTGTTGAACCCCGCATTATCGGCAGTTTTGGGGCTAACTTTCCTGCTGCTGTGGCGCCTGCGACCCAACCACGATTACCTTTGCGTTCTGGCGCTGGCCTTTGTGTGCTGCGGAGCGGCCTTTGTCGCCAATGACTTCCTGCAACACTGGGAGGGACCTGGGCTTCGGATCGTGGTCAATCTGCTGTTCACGGTAGCCGTGGGTGCGCTTTGTGTGAGCGCCATGGTGCGAGTTGGCGCGCCGGTTCCGGTTGCGGCCTTTGCCGCCACTAATATGCTCGGGGCGGTGTTGTTCCTGTGGTTCTTGCTGGTTGCCCCCTCAACGGAAGGGCGCATCTATACGGCAAACACCACCCTGGCGATCATGGGTGCCGTGACAGTATGGCAATTGTTGCAAGCGACACCCAAATCAGCGGTGGACTGGTTGTTTGTCGGGCTGGGTGGGCTCCTGGTTACCCTGGCACTGGCACGCCCGCTTGCCACCGTGATGCATGCGCTCGACACCAATGCGGGCGGCTCGCTGCAGGCCTCCGATTATTGGGCGACGGTGCAGGCCATGACCCCGGTGCTCGCCACCACGACGGCCCTGGCATTCTTTGCCGCCTGGACGGTGCGGGCGCTGAGCGAGTTGCGGACGGAGGCCGACCGCGACCACCTGACCGGACTGCTGAACCGGCGGGGATTTGATGCCGGCGTGCACGCCGCAATGGCGGCCCCCGGCGCGGGACGAGCCCAGCCGGCAATCATGCTGGTCGACATCGACAACTTCAAACAGGTCAATGACAACTTTGGCCACATTGCCGGCGACAAGGTGATAGCGGCGGCGAGCAGGGTGCTGGCCAGCTTCGGGCAGACCCCATTGGTGGGCCGGACAGGGGGCGAAGAATTCGCTTTGTTCTTTCCCCAATGCCAGCGCAGCGAGTTGCTGGCGATTGCCGAATCCATCCGCGCCGCATTTCCGCGGGTTCAGATCGCGGGCATGCCCGACGACTATCCCCTCAGCATCAGCATTGGCATCCACTCAAGGCACCAGTCCGAGCCACTCTCGGCCATGGTGGCAAGCGCGGACGAAGCGCTTTATCACGCCAAGACCAGCGGCAAGAACCGGGCCGTGATGGCTCCGATCGCGCTGAAAACCGTCGCCGCCGCTGGGTAGCGGAACTCACCTGTCGTCGAACTGAAGCACAAGGCCGCGGCGAATGCCGTGGTCGCAGACCAGGCGAGACACCATCGCCCGCTCCTTGTCCGCCGCCTTCATCCGCTCCATGGCCAGGCTCACGGCCCGCGACACCGGTAGTACCGGGTGCTTGGAGTTGCGCTCCCGCACGGCCGCCGTGATTGAAGTCTCGACAATGTTGGAGATTTCTCTGCCGTTCATCGCTGTGCTCCGCTGTTGCAGGATACCGGACGAGGGAAACGCCGCTGCGCGCGGTTCCGAAGCGGCCACGAAGTTCAACATCTCTTGACCCCGCGGATGCGGCGGCGGCACCGGCCAGTTGACTGCCAATCGCGAATGGCGACGCCTCCGGGGGGCACGAATCGGAACTCTTGGAGCAAGAGATCATCGCCGGGCTCCTGACAGACGGTGGACAAAGAAGAGCCCCGCCTAGGCGGGGCTCTGAGTTGCTGTTGCTGAACTAGGAGGCTTAGAACAGGGCGCTACCAGCGTCCGTGCCGATCAGAGTGATCGAGCCGCCGTCACCGAGTGTTAAAATGGTGTTGCCGTCGGCAAAACTCCTGGTGAAGCTCTGCCCGCCAAGATCGATGCGGTCGCCCTCACGATGATTGAAGCCTTCGATGCGGTCATTGCCGCCACCTTGTGCGAACATGAACCGGTCCGCTCCCAAGCCACCGGTCAGGGTGTCGTTGCCAACGCCGCCGGTCAGGGTGTCGTTGCCCTGCCCGCCATGGATGAAGTCATTGCCCTGGCCACCGAAGATAATGTCGTCGCCTTGGTTGCCGAACAGCTGATCATCGCCGAAATTACCGTAGATCACGTCGTTGCCGAAGCCGCCGTACAGCAGATCGGCAGCGTCGTCAGTGCTGACCACTCCTTCGCCGCCATACATGACGTCGCTGCCCTGACCTCCGTAGGCAGTGTCGGAGCCTTCGCCGCCAAAGATCTTGTCATCGCCCGCGTTGCCATAGGCTACGTCGTTGCCGCGGCCGCCGTAGACCTCGTCGGCACCATCGTTAGTATCGACGCCAGAGTTGCCGCCATAAACGACGTCATTGTCCTGCCCGCCATAGACGCTGTCAGAACCCAAGCCGCCGAATACAACGTCATTGCCTTGGTTGCCGTAGACGGCGTCGTTGCCAGCACCACCGTAGACGTAATCTGCTCCCTGTCCGCCAGATACGCTGTCGTTGGCATCGCCACCAAACACGATATCGTTGCCCGGCGTACCGGGGTTCACGATGGGAGTGGGTGCTGGTGGCGTCGAAATAACCGTCTGGACGGTGTAGTTTCCGGACACAGCAGTCGCAAGCCCAGCGTTTCCGGCCGAGTCGGACACACCTGACTGGTCAAGCGTGATGATGTTGGTCGCATCAGAAACATTGGCAGAGGGGGTCAGTGTCGCCGTCCAAGTTGCCCCCCCATTTGCCGAAGACAGACCGGAGAGGACGCCATTTTCAACGGTGACATCGGAAATAGTGAAACCCGTCACCGCCTCGCTGAAGGAGAACGTGACAATGGAGGTTTCCCCAACGGTCAGGGCATTATCGCTCAGGGCGATAGTGCCTGTGGGCCGAGCGGTGTCGATAGTGACTACGAGCGCGGCAGAGGACACACCGGTATTTCCTGCTGCGTCGGTGACCTTCGCAGTGATGTTGTGGGCTCCGGCAGCCAGAATTGAGCTGGTGATGGACCAGTTACCACCGTCCGCAACTGTCGTGCCTAACGCCGTAGTCCCGTCGGTGTCGTAAAGCGTGACAGTCGATCCACTCTCGGCGCTTCCCGTGAAAGTCGGAGTGGTGATGTTGGTGAGGTTGTCGCTGTTTGATGCGCCACTGTCGCTTACCGCCTCTAAGTCAGGGACCGACGGGGCGCCGGGCGCAAGGGTATCAAAGGTCAGGCTTGGAGTTGTTCCGGCACCGCCGCTATTCCCAGCAAGATCCTGATAGCTGCCAGCGGCAACGGTGATGCTGGCAGTACCGCCGTTGGTATCAGGGGCAGGCGTGAACGTTGCAGTGCGAGTGAGGCCTGTTCCGGACAGAGCGCCCAGTGTACCGCCGCTTACAACCACGTCACCTGCTGTCCCATTCCAGGTAAAGGTCGCACCTGGGTCTTCGCTAAAGGTGAAAGTGACAGTCGCAGTCTCACCCGCCTTGAGCGTGGTAGCATTGCTGCTGATCGCTACACTGGGCGCCGAGGTATCAATAGTGAGCGACAAAGGGCCCGAAGCTGCGCTGCTATTGCCGGCTGCGTCTGATGCTTTAGCCGTTAACGTGTGGGTTCCGGGCGTTAAGGGTAGTGCAGTGATGGACCAAGTACCCCCAATCGCGGTTGCCGAGCCTAACGCAGTGGCGCCGTCACTGTCGTACAATGTTACCACGGATCCGCTCGCGGCAGTTCCGCTGAACGTGGGTGTGTTGTCGTTCGTGATGCCGTCGCTGTCTGACGCCCCAGTGTCGCTTGCTGCAATCAAGACGGGCGTAGATGGAGCCGTTGGCACTTGCGTATCAAAGACCAAGCTTGGGCTCGCTCCAGCGCTGCCGCTGTTACCCGCCACATCTTCGTAGCTACTAGCCGCAACTGTGATACTGGCTGTCCCCGCATTGGTGTCTGCCGATGGCGTGAATATTGCCGTACGTGTAAGGCCAGTACCCGAGATTGAGCCAACTGTGCCACCGGTTACGAGCACATCACCTGGATCAAAGGTTGAACCCGGGTCCTCGCTGAAAGTGAAGGTGATGGTGGCGGTTTCACCTGCCTTCAGCGTGGACGCACTGCTAGCGATCGTCACGGCCGGGGCTGTCGTATCCAGTACATAGGCCCGTTGTGCTGCGGCGCCAGCATCGGTGCCGTCAACCACCCTGACCTTGAGGACATTCGAACCAGCAAGAATGACCCCCGGTATCGAAAAGGTGGTAGAGTCAATAGTGGCAGCACCCGAGGTCCAACTAGCCCCGTTATCGAGCGAGAACTGGACAGTTTCACCAGCGGCCAAGGCAGCGCTGAGTGTGCCTGAAATTGTCTGTGACGCGATGTTGGTGATAAAATCAGACCCCGAAGCGCCCATGTCAGCTGAAAAGGCAATCGAGTTCACGGTTGTGGTAGGTACAGGCAATGTATGGCCTTAAGATCGTGGTGGTGCTTTGGCGGACGCCGGTCCGACATGTACATGTACGATTCCATTACAAATACCTAACGTCGTCTGGTCCGCTTTGCGGCTAGCGCAGAACACTCACGCAGGCTCTGAGCATCCGACGGGATCCATGATCATCGCCGCGACGGTGGCCGCCGGCGCCGTCCCCTGTGATCCTCCCTTCAGAGCGCCGGGCGAAACGCCTAGCGCGATCTGGGTATTGTTTCGCCGGTAAAACCAGTTGCTGGCCCACCCAAAGACGAAGGTCAGTTCCCACCACATGAGATCGCCCTCCCCGGCAGCGTGGCGTTCACGCAGGCGCGTACAAAGTGGTCTGAAATAACCATCACCACGCCCAGGCTTTAATCCCGGTCATGTGCCTCGCGACATATCGGCCGGTCCCAACGGGGGATCCGGACCAACCAGAGGGTGCAGTGATCCATGTGTACCGCCCAAAGAAAAGCCCCACCGAAGCGGGGCTTAAGTAGCTGCGTGTTTTGACTAGAGGGCCCTAGAACAGCTGGCTACCGGCGTCCGTGCCGATCAGAGTGATCGTGCCGCCGTCGCCGAGTGTGAGAATGGTGTTGCCCTCGGCGAAAGCGCGGGTAGAGGTCTGACCACCCAGGTCGAGGCGATCACCCTCACTGAAGTTGAAACCTTCGATGCGGTCGCTGCCGCCGCCCTCGGCGAACACAAAGCGATCTGCTCCGAGACCGCCGTTCATGGTGTCGTTTGCGACACCGCCGATCAGCGTGTCATCGCCTTGGCCTCCGTGGAGAAAGTCATTCCCCTGCCCGCCATGGAGGTAGTCATTGGCGAAATTTCCGAAAAGCGCATCATCACTCATGTTGCCGAACAGGGCGTCATTGTCCTGCCCACCGTAAAGCGTATCTCGATCCTGCCCGCCGTAAATAGTATCCTGGCCTTCATGGCCAAAAACCAGATCTTCCCCTGGATTGCCATAGAGAAGGTCATCACCACCTGCGCCATACAGCGTGTCCCCGCCGTCGCCTCCCGAGTAAACATCGGCACCGAAGGATCCCTGGAACTGATCAGCGGCTACAGTGCCAAATGTGCGGCCGCTTCTCCCATAGAGATTGATTATGCCCTCAGCGTCCCAGTTGTCCAACTCCATCTGCGGCCCCAAATAAGGATACATCAGGGCTTGAGGGTCGTCGGGATGTCCAAGCCCTAGCGCGTGGCCGATTTCATGCATCGCAACTGCAAAGAAGTTTGTGCCAAAGCCCGCATCGCGTGGATCAGTTGACCAGTTTTCCGCCGAGTCGAAGGCTATCTCAGCCTTGCTCATTTGCCCGTCTTGGAAAAAGGAGTACCTTGCTTCACCCAGCGTGCCCCCTCTACCATCCATGCTGTCCCAGCCCAGACGGATGTTTGTGGAACTGCTGTCGCTAACTTCGACTAAGTCGATATTAGCAAGGCTCTCCCAGCGGTCGAATGCCGCGCGCACCAGCGACTGAAACGCGCCGCCAAGTTGCGCATCGAACATATAAAAGGCCCCAGCAGCTGCTGCTGCGAAGCTCCAGGTGACTTGACCGCCGGAGGTTCCAAGACTTGGATTACCCCATTTGGCACCAGTGAAAACAAAACCGCTCACGAAGTAACTCCAGTCGAATTCGTATCTGCACCATAAATACCTTACCGGCATAAATGGTTTGCACTTCAACTACAACTTCGCGATGCGGCCTGGAGATTCATTTGGAGAAACGTTCTTAACTTGCTGATCGAGCATTTCTTCGGCCATTAAGCCAGGCCCCCGCGCTGCTCGGCATTTGATACCAGGTCGATCGCAGCATATCGAGGATGGCCGCCGTGAGCGGGTTCCCGGTGGATGACGCTACCGACATCCTCGCGTCACTTGATCCAGAACAGCCCAAGGTACGAGTCCTTGCGAAACGCGATCTCCAGATTGTGGTCCCACACCGTTCCGCCTGTGAGCAGCGCGATCTTCTACCTTGTCGATGGAGCGATATGCCAAGCGGACCGAGAAGCGCGTTTCAAGCGCCACCGTGCGCCGCCACGCCCATGTAAAGCGGAACGCTAGCTGAACTCATTTACGAACAGGCACCGGAGCTTTGTTCCGAATGGCGAGCGAAATTGCATCAGCGCTCTTGCGCAAGCCAAGGGGCTAACTTAGAAACCTCGCCGGTGAGGCCACGTGGCGGAGTGGTGACGCAGCGGATTGCAAATCCGTGAACCCCGGTTCAATTCCGGGCGTGGCCTCCAAATCATCATCCCAGGAGCCCGAGCAACCGGCGCCTTGTTGCGGCGCAGCTTGGGCGGTCGCCACTGGGAAGAGCAAGCGTGTCCACCAACACATCAACACAAGACACTGGCTGGCGAATCTATCTGCAGCCAATCATGGCTGGCGCGCTCGCGGCGGTGGTTGGCTATGCCAGCACCTTTGCCGTGGTGCTGGCGGCGCTGACCGCAGCCGGCGCTTCGCCCCAGCAGGCCGGATCGGGGCTGTTTGCTGCGTGCCTGGTGATCGGGGTCCTCAACATTGTGGGCAGCGCAAGGCTGCGCGTGCCGGTGAGCTTTGCCTGGTCAACACCGGGCATGGCGTTCTTGCTGACGGCGGGGGCGACCGAGGGTGGGTTCCCGGCGGTGCTGGGCGGGTTCATGGTGGCAGCCGGGCTGATCGTGCTGACGGGCCTGTTCAAACCCCTGGCGCGGCTGGTGGGCGCGATTCCGGCTCCGATCGCCAACGCCATGCTCGCCGGCATGTTGCTGCCGCTCTGCCTGGTGCCGCTGACCGCCGTGGCGGAACTGCCGGCGCTGGCGCTGCCGATTCTGCTGGCCTGGGTGGTGGCGCTGCGCTTTGCCCGGCGCTATGCGGTGCCGATTGCCGTGGCAGTGACGGCGGCCATGCTGGCGGTATCGACGCATCTGGCGCCCGGCTCGCTCGACGGGACCTGGCCCGCCTTGCTGCCGGTGATGCCACACTTTACTCTGGATGGCGCGCTGCGGCTGGGCCTGCCACTCTTTATCGTCACCATGGCGTCGCAGAATCTGCCCGGGCTCGCAGTGCTGCAGGCCAATGGCTACCACCCGGCGCCCGCGCCATTGTTCACGGTGACGGGGCTGGCCAGCGCCGTTTCGGCGGTGTTCGGCGGGCATACTGTTAATCTGGCCGCGCTGACTGCGGCGATTTGTGCCGGCCCCGAATCCCACCCGGAACCGCAGCATCGCTGGCCCGCGCCAATCGCTGCGGGTGTCGTCTACCTGTTTCTGGGTTTGGCCGCGAGCCTGGCGGCGGCGTTCATTGCCGCTTCGCCGCCCTTGCTGATTCAGACGGTAGCAGGCCTCGCACTGCTGTCGAGCCTCGTGGCGGCGCTGACTGGGGCGCTGGCGGAGGAAGAGGTGCGGCTGCCGGCAATGATGTGCTTCATCACCACGGCTTCCGGCATCACCATCGCCGGACTTGGCGCCCCGTTCTGGGGTCTCGTCGGGGGCATCGGCATGCTGGTGCTGCTGGGCTGGAAGCTGAACCGCAACAGAGCGACGCGCTCGTGACCCTCCCCTTCGGCGTCATCATCGCCGGGGGTGCAGGGCAGCGGCTGGGTGGGGTGCGCAAGGCGGAACTGCGCGTGGGCGGGGTGCGCCTGCTCGAGCGGGTGGCAGCCGCGTTCGGGCTTGTCGCTGCGCCCTTGTTGATTGCGACAGGGCCTCATCGAGCACCGGCTCCACTGCCGGACGGGGCGCTCGCGGTCCCCGACCTCCCTGCCGCTGTTGGCGGCCCGCTGGCTGGGCTGGCGGCTGCGGTGGCAGCACTGAAGCAAAGCGGCATCGAATCGGGGGTACTGGTATCTGCACCGGTGGATACGCCGTTTTTGCCGGCCGGTTTTGCCCAGGTGATAGCCGATGCGCTGGGGCAGGCAGAGGCGATCTATGCAAGGCATGGGCAAGACTTCTACCCGCCGGTTGCCGCGTGGCGGCTGGAGGCGCTGCAATCGCTGCTCGGTGATCTTGGCAGGGGCTGCGCGCCAGCCAGCCTCAAGGCGCTGCACCGGCAGCTGGGTTCGGCGGAACTGGACTGGCCGGCGGGGGAGAATAATCCATTCATCAACATCAACACGCTAGCCGAGCTGCTGGCGGCCGAAAAACGCGAGCGCCAACATAATCCACCGCAAATTTCGTGAACTGGTGGCTTAGGGGGTTGGCAAACCAAATCACATTGGGTACACGGACCACGCCTTCGCAAGAAGGCTTACCGAATGTCTTCCGCGATAGCTCAGTTGGTAGAGCAAGCGGCTGTTAACCGCTGGGTCGTAGGTTCGAGTCCTACTCGCGGAGCCATTCGTTTATCAAGGGTCGAGCCCAGCTCCCCATCTTACCCAGCACCGCATTGAACCAGTTCAGCGACCACGACATTGTGGCCGATGACGCTGGCTTGCACAGAAAGGCTCCACGATGAGCGACGGCATGGACCTCGATGGCGAAAGCCAGATCACTTTGACCCGCACCATCGATGCCGAACTGGCCGATGTGTTTGCTGCCTGGACCGATCCGGCCCTGATCGAGCAGTGGCAGGCCGACTATGCCGAGTTCGACGCCTTTGAAGGCGGGGAATATCGGTTCGTCACCTATGGCGATGACGAAGACCCCGATGAGCATGTGGTCAGCGGGGAAGTGCTGCAGTTCGTCGAAAATCAGCGGCTGGTGCTGTCCTGGGTGCACAAGGACGAGGAAGACGAAGAGAACGAGCTGCTGTTCGTGCTCGATATCGTGTTCGAGGCCGCGGGCGAAGGGCGCACGCGGATTACCCTCACCGAGCGGGGCCTGCCCCATGCCGATCCACAGACGCGCATCTTTTCCATGGAAGCCTGGAGCGCGGCCATGGAGCAGCTGGCCGAAGTGATCGGCTGACACGGGAACAGGGTTCTAGCGGGGAGCGGCTTGCCAGCATGAGGGCCCACGCGAGCCGGTGCGTGGAGAACAGCTTCCCCCAGTGCACCCTTCTGCCTTGTGACACGTTGGGTGCACACCTACACTAAGCTCTCCCCAACCCGAACGCACACGATCCATGGCCAAGCACAAAGACCTGATTTCCGCTATCGGCAACACGCCGCTGATCCGCCTCAACCGTGTTTCCGAGCTGACGGGCTGCGAAATCTGGGGCAAGGCCGAGTTTTTGAACCCCGGCCAGTCGGTCAAGGACCGGGCAGCGCTGTTCATCATCCATGACGCGGTGAAAAGCGGGGCGCTCAAGCCCGGCGGCACGATCGTCGAAGGCACGGCGGGCAATACCGGCATCGGGCTGACGCTGGTGGCTAATTCGCTCGGCTTCAAATCGGTGATCGTGATCCCCGAAACCCAGAGCCAGGAAAAAAAGGACGCCTTGCGCCTGTTTGGCGCCGAGCTGATCGAGGTTCCGGCCAAGCCCTATCGCCACCCCAATAATTACATCAAGGTTTCTGGGCGGCTGGCCGAAAAGCTGGCGCGGGAGTTGCCGGGCGGCGCGATCTGGGCCAACCAGTTCGACAATGTCTCGAACCGGCGCGCGCATGTGGAAACCACCGGTCCCGAAATCTGGCAGCAGACCAATGGCCGGATCGATGGCTTTATCTGCGCGGTGGGCTCGGGCGGCACGCTCGCCGGTGTCGCCGAAGCCCTGCGGGCGCGCAGCTCGGATGTGCGCATCGGGCTGGCTGATCCCGAAGGGGCGGCGCTTTATAGCTATTACACGACGGGCCAGCTGGCGTCCTCGGGCGATTCGATCACCGAGGGCATCGGCCAGGGCCGGATCACGGCCAATCTCGAAGGCCTGACGATCGACAACCCCTACCAGATCCCGGACGCAGAGGCCCTGCCCTATGTGTTCGACCTGCTCGAGCACGAGGGCATTTGCCTTGGCGGTTCGAGCGCGATCAATATCGCGGGCGCCGTGCGCATGGCGCGCGACCTCGGCCCCGGAAAGACGATCGTCACCATACTTTGCGATTACGGCAACCGGTACCAGAGCAAGCTCTATAATCCCGAGTTCCTGCGAGCAAAGGGACTGCCGGTCCCCCGCTGGCTCGAGGAGCGCCCCAGCATCGACATTTCCTCGGTGATGGAAGCAGACCCGGCCTGAGCCACTCCACCATTGTGCCCGGGCCGGCGCCTGCTAGATTGACGCCGCAACAGGTTCGGGCACAGCATTGTTTAGTTTAATAGATATTCTCGACATGGTGGCGGCCGATCTGCACCTGATCGCCATCGCGTCCGCACTGATCTACCTTTTGGCGCTGGTCTGCGCCGTGCGCGAAATCATGAATTCGCGCACCTCGCAGGGCTCCATCGCCTGGCTGCTGTCGCTGCTGCTGCTGCCCTTCCCCACCGCGTTTCTCTACCTGATCTTTGGCTGGAAGTTTTTTGACGACTACGCCACCGACCGCATTCGCAACGGGCGTTCGGCGCGGCCGTTGCGGGCCAAGGATTTGTCGCTGATCGACCGGGAAACCAGCGAGCGCTGGCCGGTGCAAAGCAAGGTTTCCGAAGTGCCGTTTCTCAACGGCAATGAGGTGGAACTGCTGATCGATGGGCAGGCCACCTTCGACTCGATCTTTGCCGGGATAGCGCGGGCCAAGTCTTATCTCCTCGTGCAGTTCTATATCGTGCGCGACGATGCACTGGGCCAGGAACTGGCAGAGCGGCTGATCGAGCGCGCCAAGGCCGGCGTCAAGATCCGCCTGCTGTATGACGATGTGGGCAGCACCGGGATGCCCCGGAAGTATCGCAAGCGCCTGCGCGAAGCGGGTATCAGCGTTGCCGGCTTCAACCAGCGGCACAAATTCCTGCGCATGTATGGGCCCAGCCGCATCAACTATCGCAACCACCGCAAGATCGTGGTGGTGGATGGCGAGGAAGCCTGGGTGGGCGGGCACAATGTGGGGGTGGAGTATATCGGCCTCGACAAGCGGTTCGGCCATTGGCGCGATACCCATGTGAAGGTATCGGGTCCGGCCGCGCTTGGCTGCGCGCTGCTGTTCCGCGAAGATTGGGAATGGGCGACGGGGGAAGTTCTGCCCTCGACGCCCCCCGAAGTGGTCAAGACGCCGGGCGACGAATCGGTGCTGGTGATGGGCAGCGGGCCGGCCGACAAGCTCGAGGAATGCGCCATCGCCTTTACCGATATCATCGGGCGGGCGCGCGAGCGGCTGTGGATCGTGAGCCCCTATTTCGTGCCCGACACCGATATCCGCACGGCGCTGTTTGCCGCACGGCTACGGGGCGTTGATGTGCGGATCATGCTGCCCAATGTGCCCGACCACAAAATGGTGTGGCTCGCCAGCATTGCCCATGCCGATGCGATGGTGGAGCATGGCGTGTCCATCTACCGCTATGTGAACGGCTTCCTGCACCAGAAGGTGGTGCTGATGGATGACCAGATCGCATCGGTGGGCAGTGTCAATTTCGACAACCGATCCTTTGCGATCAATTTCGAGATCACCTTGTGGTTCGCCGATCCCAAATCGATCCAGGCGGTGGAATCCATGCTGATCCAGGATTTCGAGGGCTGCCGGCAGGTGGACATGGAAGAAGTCACCACCCGCAGCCTGCCGATGCGCTTCCTGACGCAGGCGGCGCGCCTGCTTTCCCCCCTGCTTTGAGTGCCGAGATGACCCAGTTCCTGTTTCGCGACGATAGCTATCTTCGCTCCACCGCTGCCACCGTGACGGCGATCACGCCCGAAGGCGGGATCGTGCTGGATCGGACGGTGTTTTATGCCACCTCGGGCGGGCAGCCGGGCGATAGCGGCACGCTGCAGCGGGCGGAAGGCTCGGCAATCAGTATTGCGACGGCCGTTCACCCCGATGGCGACAAGACGCAGATCGTGCATGTGCCCGAGGCTGGGGCGGCGCTGCCGGAGGTGGGGGAAGAAGTTGTGCTCGAGCTCGACTGGGAGCGACGCTACCGGCTGATGCGCATGCATAGCGCGCTGCATCTGCTGTCGGTCGCCCTGCCCTTCCCCGTGACTGGCGGCTCGATCGGGGCGGACAAGGGGCGGCTGGATTTCCAGATGCCAGAAGTGCCCGGGGACATGGCGGCAGTGGAAGCGGCGCTCAACGCCATGGTGGAAGCGGCGCACCCCATCAGCCAGGAATGGATCAGCGACGCGGAAATGGAAGCCAATCCCGAGTTGATCAAGACCATGAACGTCAAGCCACCGACGGGGCAAGGCCGGGTGCGGCTGATCCGGATCGGTTCGATCGACCTGCAGCCTTGTGGGGGCACGCATGTGGCCAATACGAGCGAGATCGGCAAACTGGCGATCGGTAAGATCGAGAATAAAGGCAAGCAGAACAGGCGCGTAAACCTGCTTTTTGCCGATTAGATTCCGCTACAAGACAGGGGGCGCATATAGAAGCCCACCATTGCTCCAGAGCGCGTTTTGACCGCGCAGCAGCGCCGCCCCGGTTTGCGGTCCGAAATGGCGGTCGTAGAGTTCGGCATAATTGCCGATGGCGCGGACAACATCGCTCATGAAGGTGCGCCGGAGGCCCAGCGGCGTGCCGAAATCACCATCCACCCCCAGCAGGCGCCGCACGGCGGGAGTGCGGGCATTGGCCAGGGAGTTGGTGTTAAGGGCGGTGATGCCCACTTCCTCGGCGTTGATCAGGGCAAAGATGGTCCATTTAACGATGTTGAACCATTGATCGTCACCGGCGCGGACGGCCGGGCCCAATAGCTCCTTGGAAATGCGCTCGGGCAGGATGCGATGGTTGGCCGGCTCGGGCAGATCGCGGCGCATTGCCTGCAGCTGGCGGCCTGATGCCGAGACGGCCTGGCACAGGCCGGCCCGATAAGCGACCGACAGATCGGCCACGTCCTCATAGGGCACTTCGGTATAGCTGGCCTGGTTGAGGAAAAAGAATTCCTGCACGCGCTCGAGCTCTTCGCCGCCATCGATCACGCAGATGCTGATCTCGTCGAGCTCAAAGGCGGAAACCACGCCCAGCGACTGCGGGACCATGAAGGCTTGCCCGTCGAAAAAGGCGGTGGCAACAAAGCTCGCGCCAAAGAGCGTATCGCGCCGCTGCGTCCAGGAGCCATTGCGGGTGAGCACATCGACCTGCCCGGTCTGGAGCGGGGCAAAGCGGCTTTCGCCGCGCAGGGCGCGAAACTCGATGAGGTTGGGGTCACCGAACACCGCGGCAGCAATGCCGCGGCACAAATCGACGTCAAAACCCGACCAGCGCCCTTCGGCATCCTGCTGGGCAAAGCCGGGCAAGGGGCTGGTGGCACCGCAGATCAGAAAGCCGCGGTCGCGCACGGTTTGCAGGGTTTGCGCCTGCGCCGCGCCAGTGCTGGCGAGCGCCAACGCGCAAAGACCGGCCAGCGCTATGGCAATCCGCAGCAACAGCTTGGAAAAACGGCTCAATACGATGTCTTGCTCCATTGCGCGCCCATATTGGACCGGGCCGCCAGTGGGTCAATCCATCAGTGGCTGATCTTCACCAAAGAGCGTGCGGCATTAATGCAGGATCTGGCTCAAAAAGAGACGGGTCCGCTCATGCTGTGGCGCCGAGAAGAAGGCTTCGGGCTCGTTTTGCTCGATGATCTGGCCCTGGTCCATGAAGATGACCCGGTTGGCGACCTGCCGGGCGAACCCCATTTCGTGGGTGACACAGATCATGGTCATGCCTTCTTCGGCGAGCGAGATCATCACATCCAGTACTTCCTTGACCATTTCAGGGTCGAGCGCGGAGGTCGGCTCGTCAAAGAGCATGATCCGGGGCTGCATGCAGAGCGAGCGGGCAATGGCGACACGCTGCTGCTGGCCGCCGGACAGCTGGCCGGGGAATTTGTTGGCCTGTTCGGGGATCTTGACGCGCTCGAGATAATGCATGGCCGTGGCTTCCGCCTCGGCCTTGGGGATGCCTCGCACCCAGATGGGTGCGAGGGTCAGGTTCTGCAGAATGGTCAGGTGCGGAAAGAGGTTGAAGTGCTGGAACACCATGCCGACTTCCCGGCGCACCTCATCGATGCGCTTGAGATCGGCCGTCAGTTCGGTGCCGTTGACGATGATCCGCCCTTCCTGGTGCTCTTCGAGGCGGTTGATGCAGCGGATCAGGGTGGATTTGCCCGAGCCCGAGGGCCCGGCAATGACGATGCGCTCACCCTGCATGACACGGAGGTTAATGTCGCGCAGAACATGGAAATCGGCATACCATTTGTGCATGCCGATCACGTCAATGGCCACGTCCGTCTTGGAGACCTGCATGCCCTCGGTGCGGATATCACGTTCCACCGTGGTTTCGGAAACTTGGCTCATAACTTACCTCTTGTGCCCGGTATCCAGCCGACGCTCCATCCAGAGCGAATAGCGGGACATAGCGAAACAGAAAATCCAGAACATGAAGGCGGCAAAGATATAGCCGGTCACGGCCTGGGTTGGAGATGCCCAATCGATATCGGCGCTGGCGGCCTGCACGGTGCCGAGCAAATCGAAAATGCCGACGATGGAGACCAGCGACGTATCCTTGAACAAGGCAATGAAGTTGTTCACCAGGCCCGGAATGACGTGCTTGAGCGCCTGGGGCAGGATGATGAAGTACATCCGCTTCCAGTAGCCCAGCCCCAGGGCCGCCGCCGCCTCGTACTGCCCGCGCGGTAGCGCCTGAAGGCCGCCACGCACCGTTTCGGCCACATAGGCCGAGGTGAAGAGCGTGACGCCCACCAAGGCGCGCAGCAGCTTGTCCACCGTCGTGCCGGCCGGCATGAACAGCGGCAGCATGATCGATGCCATGAAGAGCACCGAGATCAGCGGCACGGCGCGCCAGAGCTCGATGAACATGACGCAGAGCGTCTTGATGATGGGCAGCTTGGACTGCCGGCCGAGGGCAAGCAGGACCCCGATCGGGAAGGAGCAGATGATGCCCACCAAAGAAATGATGAGCGTGACCATGAGGCCACCCCAATCACCGGTAGGCACGGTGCGCAGGCCGAAAACGCCGCCATGCAGCAGGTAGAAGCTGACCACCGGGAACACCAGGAAGAACAGCAGGGCAGTGGTGCGCTTGAAGGGTGCCGCGGGCGTCAGCAGCGAAACGATGAGCACCGCCAGCAGGGCAAAGACGAGGTTGGGCCGCCAGTACTGGTCGATGGGGTAGAAGCCGTAGATGAAGAAGTTGAAGCGGGCATAGATATAGGCCCAGCAGGCGCCTGCCCCTTCGTCGCGGCATTCAAGAACGGTGCCCGTTGGCCCCACGGCGTGGCCGATGATGAAGTTGTAGATCGGCGGGACGGCCCAGAGGAGGAACAGCATCCCGATGATGGTGTAGAGCGCGTCGGTCGGAGTGGCGAAGAGGTTCCGCTGCAGCCAAAGGATGGGGCCGCCGGTGCGGCCGGGAGCCGGTTTGGAGGCGATGAAGTCCTTGCGGACAAAGCCGAGATCTGTGGTCATGGTTCTAGCGCTCCACCAGGGCCACGCGGCCATTGTACCAGTTCATGAATGCCGAGGTGAGCAGCGAGATGGTGAGATAGACCGCCATGGTCAGGGCAACCACCTCGATGGCCTTGCCGGTCTGGTTGAGCGTAGTGCCCATGAAGACGTTCACCAGTTCGGGATAGCCGATCGCCGCGCCAAGCGAGGAGTTCTTGGTGAGGTTGAGATATTGGCTGGTCAGCGGCGGCACGATGACGCGCATGGCCTGGGGAATGATAACCAGGCGCAGCCGATCACCTTCCTTGAGGCCGAGCGACTGGGCCGCCTCGGTCTGGCCCTTGCTGACGGCGCGAATGCCGCCACGGACGTTCTCGGCGATAAAGGCGGCCGTATAGATGGCCAAGCCGAAGACCAGAGCGACAAGTTCGGGCGGGAGCTGGACGCCGCCGCGGAAGTTGAAGCGCTGCAGTTCGGGCACTTCAAAGGCCAACTCGGCACCGATGAGATAGTAGAGCAGCAGGGGAATGCCGGCGACCACCAGGATGGGCAGCGCCGTGGGGAACTTGCTATCGTCGGCGGGCGTGTCGCTGATGCGGACCAGGGTGAGCCAGCCGACGGTCAGCCCGAGAAGCGCCGCACCGACATAGAGGACCACGGCGGGCAGCCACGCGAACATGCCCTGCAGCAGGAAGACCAGGACGATCCAGCTGAGGGCGAAAGCGACGAATCCCCCGGCATAGGGGCGGAGCGCCGTAAAGGTCAGACCCGCTAACACCGCGCCGCCGAGCGCGGCAACGGCCGGCTGGCCGAGGGCGGGCAGCAGCGTGCCGATCAGGGCGAAGGCAAGGTAGCCCAGGGCAAACATGACGATCGCATTGGCAATGCGGGCAGCCAGCACAATGGCGGCAGGATAGTGCCCGGTCAGGGTGCGCTGGCGCGTGGCCCATACGCCGATAGCGATGGCGGCGAGGAGGCAGATGCCGAAAGCCACCGCAACCCAGATGAACTCGTGGTCCGGCAAGGGTTTTGGCACCATGATGCCACGCTGGTTGACATAGACTCCCAGGGGCAGGAGGAAGCTGTCGCGCACGGCCGGCATGGCCTTGAGCACCGCGAAATACCAGAAGAAGAGCTGCAGCAGCAGGGGGATGTTGCGGATGGTCTCGATATAGACCGTAGCCACACGGGCAATCAGCCAGTTGGACGAAAGGCGCGCGATGCCGAGGGCAAAGCCGATGATCGTAGCGAAGAAGATGCCGATCACGGCGACGAGCAGCGTATTGAGCAGGCCGGCGAGAAAGGCCTCCCAATAGAGCGAGGTGCGGCTCCAGGGGATCAGCGTGAAGCTGATATCGAAACCAGCGGTGCGAAACAGGAAATCGAAGCCGGTGGTCTTGTTCTGGGCGGCGAGGTTCTGGGCGGTGTTGAGAATGATCCAGCCGAAAAAGGCGATCACCGCCGCCGCAACGAGAACTTGGTAGATAATGCCCCGGATTACCGGGTCATTCACCAAGGAGCTGCGCGGCGCTCTGGTGCCGAGGGTTTCTTGCATGGCCATGTGGCATGCGGTCCTTTCATGATGAACCCGGGTTGCAAAAGGATATGGAAGCACAAGGCAGTCGGCCCTGCATGGCAGAAAAACCAAATCTTCCGGCAACCCAATAGTCGGTTCGAATCAAAACCGGCGCTTTCGTGGGAAAGCGCCGGCTGGTTACTTCAAGGCTTAGCGGATCGGCGGGGCGTACTGCAGACCGCCATCGGTCCACAGCGCATTGAGGCCACGCTCCAGCCCGATAGCGGTGTCGGGACCGACATTGCGGTTGAAGGCTTCGCCGTAGTTACCCACGAGCTTGATGATCTGGTAGGCCCAGTCCTTGGTCAGGCCGATTGGGGTGCCGAAATCGCCTTCAACGCCGAGCAGGCGCTTAATGGCCGGATTGTCCGAGCCCAGCATTTCATCGACATTGGCGGAGGTTACACCCAGTTCTTCAGCTTCCAGCAGGGCGAAATAGGCCCAGCGGTTGATGTTGAACCACAGATCGTCGCCCTGGCGCACCACGGGGCCAAGCGGCTCCTTGGAGATGATCTCGGGCAGGATGATATGCTCGTCGGGGTTGGCGAACTTGGAGCGCTCGGCAGCAAGCGCCGAAGCGTCGGTGGTGTAGACGTCGCAACGGCCATCTTCATAGGCCTTCACCACTTCGTCCTGATCCACAAAGACGACGGTGTTGAATTCGAGATTGTTGGCCGCGAAGTAGTCGGCGGCGTTGAGTTCGGTCGTGGTGCCCGATTCGATGCAGATGGCAGCGCCCGAAAGGTCCGTGGCCGCAGCGATGCCATCGGCCTCGCGCACCATGAAGCCCTGGCCGTCATAATAAATCGTGCCGATGAACTTGATGCCCAGATCGGTATCGCGGCTCATGGTCCAGGTGGTGGTACGCGACAGAATATCGATTTCGCCGGCAGACAGAGCTGCAAAGCGCTCCTGCGAGGTCAGGGGCGTGTAGCGGACGGCTTCGGCGTCGTTGAAGATGGCGGCAGCCACGGCGCGGCAGAAGTCGACCTCGAGGCCGGCCCACTTGTTGTTGGCGTCCGGTGCCGAGAAGCCGGCAACACCGCCGGTAACGCCGCATTGAACATAGCCCTTGGCTTTAACGTCGCCGAGCGTATCGGCGTAGGCGGCAGTTGCTGTGAGGCCAAAAGCGGCAGTCACAGCGAACTTGACGAGCGTCTTGTGCATTCGGTTGCCTTTTGTTTCCTGACTAGTGTCCCACAGCTCGTTCGGCGCAGGCGCCCGGCTCTGGTTGCACCGCCGCTTGGTTGGGCGGCTTTGATGCTGATATGCATCGAACCGACTAAAGCCATTTGCGTCAAGAGCCCAAGCTAGCTCTCCCGCGATGATTTGGCGTATATTTAGTCAGAACAGCGATTTGACGTGGAAGTGAGCATAGATGCATCGCCAAAATTCATCCGACGAGACGCCGAAACTGTCCGTCGAAACCTTGCTCACCCATGCTGGCCGCTCGCCCGAGGATCAGTTCGGGTTTGTGAATACCCCGGTTTATCGCGGTTCAACCGTACTGTTTAACAGCCTGGCAGATCTGGAAGCCCAGGAGCAGCGCTTCTTGTATGGTCGCGCGGGAAATCCCACCACCGCCAGCGTTGAAGCGGTCGTCACGACGCTGGAAGGCGCGCACCGCACGCTCCTGCTCCCCTCGGGCCTTGCTGCCATCACGGTGGCGCTCCTGGCCTGCGTCAAGGCGGGTGATGATGTGCTGATCTCGGACAGTGCGTATGATCCGGTGCGCAAGTTTGCCGATGGCTTTCTCGCGCGAATGGGGGTGACAGCGCGCTATTATGATCCGCGGGTTGGGGCGGGTCTTGCCGTGATGATGCAGCCCAACACCAGGGCGGTGCTGGCGGAAAGCCCAGGCTCGCTGACCTTTGAAGTGCAGGACCTGCCCGCACTGGCCAAGGTTGCCCATGATGGGGGAGCACGGCTGCTGGTGGACAATAGTTGGGCGAGCCCGCTCTATCACCAGCCGCTGGCGCTGGGCGCTGATATCGTCATGCATGCCGGCACCAAGATGTTTGTGGGCCATTCCGATGCGTTTGCCGGCACGATTTCCACCACAGAAGCCGTTTGGGTTGATGTGTTGAAGACACGCACACTGCTGGGCTTTTTCACCTCCGGGGACGAAGCCTTCCTTGTGGCAAGAGGTTTGCGCACGCTGGCGATTCGGATGGCGGAACACCAAAAGCGGGCGCTCGAGATGGCGCGCTGGCTTGAGGAGCAGCCTGAGGTGGCGGCGGTGTTGCATCCGGGCCTGCCTAGCCACCCCGACCATGCGCTGTTCCAGCGTGATTTCACCGGCTCGGGGAGCCTGTTCAGCATTGTGCTCGCCCCTGCCCCGCGCGCGGCCCTCGCCGCGTTCGTTGATGGGTTGTCGCTGTTTTCGATGGGCTATTCCTGGGGCGGCTATGAAAGCCTTTGCCTGCCGATCAAGCCCGCCGGGAGCCGCACCGCCGTGCCGTGGACGGCAGAGGGCAATATGATGCGCCTTCATATCGGGTTCGAGGCGATCGATGATCTGAAGGCCGATCTCGCGCGGGCACTGGAGCGCTATAGCGCCGCGCGGTGAACCAAATCGCGTGATAGACGATTAGTGTGAAATGAGGGGCACGGGTGCCTTGCCCTTTGCGCCGGAACAGGCTAACCACTGCCCGGCGATCTCGGAGTGTAGCTCAGCCTGGTAGAGCACCGGTTTTGGGAACCGGGGGTCCAAAGTTCGAATCTTTGTACTCCGACCATCGCACCGCATAGTCTTGAGGTTGTTCCATGACCGCTCGCATCTACCGGCCGGCCCGCAGCGCGACGCAATCGGGCAAGGGCAAGTCCAAGCAGTGGGTTTTGGTGCATGAGCAGTCCACGCCCCGCTCGATCGAAGGGCTGATGGGCTATACCAGTTCAGCCGATACGCGCCAGCAGATCCGCCTCTCGTTCGAGACGCTGGAAGCGGCCGAAGCTTATGCGCAAAAGAATGGCATCGCTTATTCGGTGCAGCCGGCCCATGAGCCCACCGTCAAGCGCGTGAGCTATCCCGACAATTTCCGCCACGACCGCAAGGCGCCCTGGACGCACTAGGCGCCTTTGGGTTGATGGGTGTTGATTCCCCTGCCCCGTGACGGCGCGGTTTAGAACGCGACGTTTCAGTTCTATTCTTGCTGGTTTTCTTGGCGCGCGGCTAGTGCGGTAGCGCGGCCAGGTTCGCACGCGTTCCGTTTTCTTCAAAGGCATCTCAGGATGGACCCCGGCTCAAGGCCGGGGTGACAGGTGTGGGTGGGGTGAACGCGGTGGGTCACCTCGGGGTCCGTTAGGGCTGAGCACCGCGAGCGGGCCCCGGGCCGTTCAGACATCGCTGAGCTTGGTCCATTTGCCGTCATTGCGGCTCGATTGCACCGAAGCGGTGATGAACTGCATGCCTTCGACGCCATCGGCGAGGCTCGGGAGCAGGCCTTCGTAGGCTTCCCCGTTGCCGCGGATCACTTCGGCGAACTGGCTGTAGAGCGTGGCGAAGGCCTCCAAGTACCCTTCGGGGTGGCCGGAGGGGATGCGCACATTCATGGTGGAGGCCGCGACCTGGGAGATGGCGCCTCCGCGGGTCAGCAACTGGCGCGGCTTACCGAACTCGGAAAACCACATGTAGTTGGGGTTGTCCTGCCGCCATTCGAGGCCGCCCTTGTCGCCATAGACGCGCAGTTGCAGGCCGTTTTCATTGCCGACGGCGACCTGGCTGGCCCAGAGCATGCCGCGGGCGCCGCCGGCGAAACGCAGCATGATATGGACGTTATCGTCGAGCTTGCGACCGGGAACGAAGCTGGTCAGGTCGGCCGACACGGCTTCGGTTTTAAGGCCGGTAACAAAGCGCAGGAGATTATAGGCGTGGGTGCCGATATCCCCGATGGCGCCGCCAGCGCCCGAGCGCTCGGGATCGGTGCGCCATTCGGCGCCCGGTGCGGTGCCGGATTGCTCCACCGGCTCGGTCAGCCAATCCTGCGGATATTCGGCCTGAATGACGCGGATCGTGCCCAGCGCGCCCGATTCCACCAGTTCGCGAGCCTGCCGGATCAGGGGATAGCCGGTGTAGTTGTGGGTGAGCAGAAACTTGGCGCCGTTCGCCGGCTTGATTTCGGCGAGCTTGCGCGCGTCCTCGAGGGTCGAGGTGATGGGCTTGTCGCAGATGACGTGGATGCCGGCCTCGAGAAAGGCCTTGGCTGGGGCGAAATGGAGATGGTTGGGGGTGACGATCGAGACCGCTTCGATGCCGTCGGGACGAGCCGCTTCGGCGCGGGCCATGTCCTCAAAGCTGGTATAGATGCGGTCAGGTGCGAGCCCCAAATTGCGCCCGGATTCCTGGGCGACTTCGGGGCGCGACGAGAGCGCGCCGGCCACCAGTTCATAGTCACCATCGATGCGCGAAGCGACGCGGTGCACATAGCCGATAAAGGCTCCCTTGCCGCCGCCAACCATGCCGAGGCGAATGCGCCTTGCGCCGTTTTCAGCCATGAAATGCCTCCCCTTGTTCTTTGATTACTTTGTTCGGGGGCGATACCCCCACCCAGCCTCCCCCAAAAGGGGGGAGGTGATGGGCCCTTAATGAGCCATGTGAGGTCGCGGAGCTTTACTCGAGCCCAAGCATGCGCCGGTTAGCCGCCTGATCAGTGCCAGCAGCGGCAAAATCGTCAAAGGCGCGCTCAGTGACGTGGATGATGTGGTGTTTGATGAACTCGGCGCCTTCGCGCGCCCCATCCTCGGGGTGCTTGAGGGCGCATTCCCATTCGAGCACCGCCCAGCCGGCGAAGTCATATTGCGCCATCTTGGAGAAGATCGAGGCGAAATCCACCTGCCCATCCCCCAGCGAACGGAAGCGCCCTGCCCGGTTGATCCAGCTCTGGTAGCCCCCATAAACGCCCTGGCGGCCGGTCGGGTTGAACTCGGCATCCTTGACGTGGAACATGCGGATGCGCTCGTGGTAGATGTCGAGGTATTCGAGATAATCGAGCTGCTGCAGCACGAAGTGGCTGGGATCGTAGAGCAGATTGGCGCGGGGATGATTGTTCACCCGCTCGAGGAACATCTCGTAGGTGACCCCGTCATGCAGATCCTCGCCCGGGTGAATCTCGTAGCAGACATCGACGCCCGCCTCGTCGAACGCGTTGAGGATGGGCGTCCAGCGGCGCGCGAGCTCGTCAAAAGCTTCCTCGACAAGGCCGGCCGGGCGCTGCGGGAAGGGGTAAAGGAACGGCCAGGCCAGCGCGCCCGAGAAGGTCGCGTGTTCGGTCAGGCCCAGGTTCTGCGAGGCCTTGGCGGCCCACAGCATCTGCTGCACGGCCCATTCCTGGCGCGCCTTGGGATTGTTGTGCACCGAAGCGGGGGCAAAGCCATCCAGCATGGTGTCGTAGACGGGATGGGCGGCGACGAGGTGACCCTGAAGATGGGTCGAGAGTTCGGTGATCTCGACGCCGTTTTCGCGGGCGATGCCGGCGATTTCATCGGCATAGGTCTTGGAGGTCGCGGCCTTTTCGAGGTCGATCATGGCGCCAACGCCGGTCGGGACCTGTACGCCCTTGTAGCCCAGACCCGCCGCCCAGGCGCAGATGCTGCCGAACTCATTAAAGGGGGCGGTGTCGCCGGCGAACTGGGCCAGGAAAATGGCTGGGCCCTTGATGGTGCGCATGATGTTTCTCCTCGATAATTCCCGTCCCAAGCCGGGCAAGTCATGTCGCCAGCTCGGGCTCCCCAGATGCAATCGGCGGCACGCGGCCGCCGATCCTCGTTAGTGTTACGCTATCGCTCGCGGCGATAGTGTCAAGCCGACGCCTTGAGTAGGGCCTGGGCCTGTTCGGGCTTGAGCGCGGCGGGGCGCTCGCAGGTGGTGGCGAGCGTCAGCACCTGCCCGCTTTCGCCGGCCTTGAGCAACGAGGTCATGACATCGACAGCATGGAGCGCGACGTCCAGGCCACAACGCGCGCGGTAGCCGCCTTCGATGGAGGCCATCATGTCAGCAAGGCCAGCCGTGCGGTAATTGGCGCGGGGGTTGGGCTTGTCCTGATCCTGGTTGACCTTGCCGAAGGGATGATCCCAGGGCGTGACCGTGGTCTTGGTGCCTTCGATATCGGTGGTGACGAGTTCGCCGCCAAAGAAGTTGGGATCGGGCACATAGATCGTGCCTTCGGTGCCGTAGAGCTCGATATTGTGGTGGCCGTGGCTGGCCACGTCCCAGCTGGCCCCCATGGTGACGATGGCGCCGTTGTGGAACTCGAGCACGCCATGAACCGTGGTCGGGGTGCCGACCTTGATCTTGGTGCCCTGATAGGGACCGGGTGCCGTCACTTCACGCTCGGTGCGCGCCATGTTGGTGAAGGCGGAGACGCGCTTAACCGGGCCGATCAGGTGGATGAGGTCGGTCACGTAATAGGGGCCGACATCAAGCACCGGGCCGGCGCCAACCTGGAAGAAGAAATTAGGATTGGGATGCCAGTGCTCCATGCCGCGGCTCATCACATGGGTGGTGCCGCTCATGATGCGCCCGAGGGCACCGGAATCAATGATGTCGCGCGCCTGCTGATGGGCGCCGCCCAGGAAGGTGTCGGGCGCGCTGCCAACCAGGAGATTACGCTCGTCCGCGGCCTTTTTGAGCGCGAGGCCTTCTTCGAGCGACAGCACGAAGGGCTTTTCGGAATAGGCGTGCTTGCCGGCCGAAACGATGTCCGTGGACACCGAATAATGGGTCGAGGGGATGGTCAGATTGACGATCACGTCGAGTTCGCTGTTCTTGAGCAGCTCGTCGGGCGTCTGGGCGGCGACACCGAACTCCTCGGCGCGCTTGCGGGCGGCTTCGGGGATGATGTCGGCGACCGCGCGCACTTCGAGCCCCTTGAACAGGGGCGCGAGACGCAGATAGGCGCTCGAAATATTGCCGGCACCCATGATGCCGACGCCAAAGGTCTTGGCCATAGCGGTTACTTCCAGTTCTTGGCGGTGGCGATGGAGCGGCGGGCAAAGCGCTCGGCATCGGAGGGCTTGTCGTGTTCAGCGACGAAATACTGGGCCTTGGTGCGGCTGGTGACCTCGTTGATCAACTGGTCCCAGTTGAGGACGCCAAAGCCGACATCGGCCCAGCCGTCTTCATCGGTGGCTTCCCCGGCCGGGGCAATGTCCTTGACGTGCACGGCGGTGATGCGGTCGCCATAGCGGTCGAACCACTGCACAGGGTCAGCCTTGCCGCGGGCGATCCAGGCAACGTCGGCTTCCCATTCTAGCGCGGGGGCAGTTTCGAGGATGATTTCCATCGGGGTGCGGCCGCTGGTGGTGGGCACAAATTCGAAATCGTGGTTGTGCCAGCCAAAGCCATAGCCTTCACGAGTGAAGGTTTCCCCCAGACCCGCAAGGGTTTCAGCCAGCTCGACCCACTTGCTTTCGTCTGCGCTGCGCCCTTCCGGGCCGATATGGGGGCAGTAGAGGCGCTTCACACCGAGGGTTTCAGCGGTCTTGAGCGCGGTATCGGTGTCCTGCAGCTGAGCAAGACCGAAGTGGCCGGTAGGCATGGACAGGCCATTGCGCTTGAACTTTTCCGCCAGTGCGGGCGCATCGGCATAAAGACCGCCATAGCCTTCCACCTGGGTGTAGCCGAGAGCCGCCAGCTTGGCGAGGAAGTCATCGAGATCGGGGTAGTTGCGGGCGCTATAAAGCTGAAATGACAACTCGGTCATTGGGGCCTCTTGTTCGAAAAATCTGGCGTGAATAGGCGGCCCTGCCGGACGGCGGAGCCGAAGCGGTTGTCAGAGCCGGTTGGTGCTCTGGGTGTCGAAGATGGAGCCACGAGCCGGATCAAAGCCGACCAGCAGCTTCTGGCCGACATGAAGTTGCACATCGCTGTCGGCCCGGAAGGTGACGGGCTGGCCGGCGATCCGCGTCCAGGCGAGCGTGTCCGAGCCCATGGGCTCGACGATCTCGATCTCGACTTCGGTGGAGAAGGGCATCGTTGCAGCGACATCGCCAAGCACGATGTGCTCGGGCCGAACGCCGAGCACGGTCTTGGTGGCGCCCTGGGGAGCGGTGGCGAAATCATAGGTGCCCATGGAAACATGGGTGCCATCTTCGGCCACGAAGTGAGGCTGAGCGCCGCCGTTGAGGGTGCCGTTGATGAAGTTCATCGAGGGCGAACCGATGAAGCCGGCGACGTAAAGGTTCACAGGCTTGTTGTAGATGGTGTGCGGATCGGCCAGCTGCTGGATTTCACCGCTGCGCATGATGGCGATGCGGTCGGCCAGCGTGAGCGCCTCGATCTGGTCGTGCGTGACATAGATCATGGTGTTCTTGAGCCGCTGGTGGAGCCGCTTGATCTCGACGCGCAAATCGCTGCGCAGCTTGGCGTCGAGATTGGAAAGGGGCTCGTCGAACAGGAACACATCCACATCGCGCACGAGAGCACGTCCGATTGCGACGCGCTGGCGCTGACCCCCCGAAAGATTGGCCGGCTTGCGCTGAAGCAAGGGCTCGATCTGAAGGATTTCGGCGGCCCGCGCCACGCGGCGCTGGATCTCGTCCTTGGGCATGCCGGTGACGCGCAAGCCAAAGGAGAGGTTCTTTTCCACGCTCATCTGCGGATAAAGCGCATAGGACTGGAACACCATGCCGATGCCGCGGTCCTTGGGTTCGGACCAGGTGACGTTCTTGCCACCGATGAAGATCTGGCCGCCCGAGACATCGAGCAAACCGGCAATGCAGTTGAGCAAGGTGGATTTGCCGCAGCCGGAGGGCCCGAGCAGGACGATGAATTCGCCCTGCCCCACTTCGAGATCGAGGCTTTTGAGGACCGGCACGGAGCCGAAGTTAAGCGACAGATCCTTGATGGAAACGCTGCTTTGCATTGCTTTATCCCTTCACCGCGCCAGCGGCGATGCCGCGCACGAACCATTTGCCTGAGACGAAATAAACAGTCAGCGGTACCGCTGCCGTCAGGATCGTTGCGGCCATGTTGACATTGTATTCGCGCACACCCTGAGCCGAGTTAACGATGTTGTTGAGCTGCACGGTCATTGGGTTGTTCTGCGTGCCGGCAAAGACCACGCCGAACAGGAAGTCGTTCCAGATACCGGTAACCTGGAGGATAATCGCCACGGCAAAGATGGGCAGCGACATGGGTGCCATGATCTGGAAGAAAATGCGCCAGAAGCCTGCACCATCCACGCGCGCCGCCTTGAACAATTCCTGGGGCAGCGAGGCGAAGTAGTTACGGAACAGGAGCGTTAGGATGGGCATGCCGAAGACGGTGTGGACAAGGATGACGGCCCAGAGCGTGCCGAAGATCTTGAGCTCGCGGGTGATCATCACCATCGGGTAGAGCATCACCTGATAGGGGATGAACGAGCCCAGCAGCAGGCAGGTGAAGAAGAATTCGGAGCCCTTGAAGCGCCAGTTGACCAGCGCATAGCCACTGATAGCGGCGACGAACACCGAAACAACGGTGGATGGGAGGGTGATCTTGACCGAATTCCAGAAGCCGGGGGCAAGACCGTTACAGGTCAGGCCGGTGCAGGCGCTGGTCCAGGCCTTAACCCAGGGCTCGAAGGTGACTTCAAGCGGCGGGGCGAAGATGTTGCCGAGACGGATCTCGGGCAGGCCCTTCACCGAGGTCATGATCATCACATAGAGCGGCAGCAGGTAATACAGGGCCGCGACGATGATGATGCCGTAGATGATGATGCGGGCTGGCGTGAAAAACGGACGGGGGCGAGGACCAAAGGGCTCGGCGGTAGCGGCAATAGTGGCCATGGTGTTCTCCTAGCGCGCCTTCTTTGGTCCGAATTCGATGACGATCCAGGGGATCAGGATCACGAACACGGCCGCAAGCATCACTGTCGAGGCCGCCAGGGCCTGGCCCAGATTGCCAGCGTTGAACATGTAGTTGATGACGTATTTGGCGGGCACTTCGGAGGACAGGCCCGGGCCGCCATTAGTGAGCGCCACCACAAGGTCATAGGTGCGCACAAGGCCCGAGCCGACGATCACCAGCGTGGTAACGATGACGCCGCGCATCATGGGCAGCACGATCTGCAGGTAAGTGCGCCAGGTGGGAATGCCGTCGACGCGCGCGGCCTTCCAGATTTCCTCGTCCACCCCCCGCAGGCCGGCCAGCATCAGCACCATGACAAAGCCCGTGCCGTGCCAGGTCCCCGCGATCATGAGTGCATACAGCACCATGTCGGTATTGGTGATCCAGTCGAAGGTGAAATTGGTCCAGCCGAGGCCCCGCATCGTAGATTGCAACCCCAGCGTGGGGTTCATGATCCACTGCCAGACGAGGCCGGTGACGATGCCCGAGAGGGCAAAGGGATACAGAAAGATGGTGCGGAAGCCGCTTTCGAAGCGGATCTTCTGGTCCATCAACACGGCGAGCAGGAAGCCCACCACCATGGTGAAGACCAGCGAGAAGATGCCATAGGTCAACAGATTGGTGGCCGAGATGCGCCAGCGCCGGGCGGCAAAGAGGCGCTCATATTGTTCCCAGCCGATAAAGGCGCCATTGGGCAGCGCACGTGAATCGGTGAACGAAAACCAGACGCTCCAGAGCGTACAGCCGATAAACACCACCAGCACGATCACCACCATGGGTGTCGCCGCGATCTTGGCGCTCAGATTGCGCACAAACAGATTGTGCAGGAGTCCTGGTGGCTTGTCGGCCGCCACCGGCCGACCCAAAGCACCAGCGTGCTGGATGTCGGTCATAGCGCTTCCCCTTTAGCGAAAACTTGGGCGAAGCGGCCAAGGGGCCGCCCGCCGCGCCGGTGGGGACCGCCACAAGCGGCCCCCGTTCGGCAGGACCAGCTTAGTTGGCGGACTCGATAATCGAAGCGTATTCTTCGATGTAGTCGTCAACCGAGAAGCTCTTGTCGGCGAAGAATTCCTGATTGAGGTCGTCCAGCTGCTGCTGGGTGTCGCTCGAGTTCAGGGTTTCGCCGGAAGGCAGCAGGCCTTCGGGGCTCTGGAGGATCGCGATGGCCTTCTGCATGCAGGGATTGGCCGTCGACAGGTCGATATCGGTGCGGATGGGCATGGAGCCCTTCTTGAGGTTGAACGCCACCTGGGCTTCCTTGCTGACGAGCAGCTTGGCGAGCTCCACCTGAGCATCCAAGACGTCCTGCGAGGTGCCCTCTGGCAGCTGCGGGAAGTAGAAGGCGTCGCCGCCACCCTCGATGCGCTGGGTCAGGCCCAGGCCCGGCAGGCATTCGTAGTCCTCGCCGGGAACGGCGCCGGCGACCTGCAGGTCACCCTGGATCCAGTCACCATGGATGTTGGCGGCAGCTTCGCCGGCAATCAGCTGATTGGCGACGTCGCCGAACTGCGGCACGACTTCAGCCGGGTCAACAGCATCGCGGATGGTGGCCCAAGCTTCGGCAACCTTGCGGAACTCGGGACTACGAACAGCTTCTGCGTCATGCTCGCCCCAAACCTTTTCGTAAAGTTCGGGACCGCCAACGTCAGCCAGCAGCACACCGGGAATGCCGTTCAGCGGCCAGCCAGCGGCAAGGCCGAAGGGGATGACGCCAGCTTCACGCAGCTGGGGAATGGCAGTGGCATATTCATTCCAGTCCTTGGGAACCGGAATGCCGGCGGTCTCGAAAGCCTTGGTGCTGAGCCACAGCCAGTGCCAGGAGTGGATGTTGACGGGCACGCAGTAGATCTTGCCCTCGTAGGTGCAGGCGTCAAAGAGACCTGGATCGGCGTAGAATTCCTTCCAGCCCTCTTCTTCGGCAATTGGGGTGAGGTCGCGGATCAGGCCGGCCTGGATGAGGCCCTCGGCGTCGCGGCCGGTATTCATCTGGGTGGCGCCCATCGGATTGCCGCCGAGGATGCGGCTGATGATGACGGGGTTGGCACCGGTGCCCGAACCAGCCAGGGCGCTATCGACCCATTTATTGCCGGTCGCATCGAACAAGCGGGCAAACTCTGCCACGGCGGCGGATTCACCGCCCGAAGTCCACCAATGGGTGACTTCCAGCTCTGCAGCCATCGCGGCAGTCGAGCTCATCAAGGCAGCCGCCATCGCGGCAGCCACGGTAAACTTTGTCATAGATGCATCCTCCCAAGGATCCTGGAGCGAACCGCTCCGCAAATCTGCCAGCCGCAAGGTTATCTTCTTGTGAGATATCCCGAGCTGGCCGCGTTTAAATCGATTTCATTGGCGTCCAAGAGACCTCTGCAATCGATTGCATTAGTTTCATACACGTACCTCATTGCTGTCAAGGTGCATTTGAACTTGCAGGGAAAACCCTCGGAAAACCGGGTTCTTGCGAGCAGGAGCTTAGGAGCATCGCCTGCCGGGATCGACAAAATCGCGCGTGGTGGCTGCTGTTGCGACGCCCCGTACAAAGATGGATGCGCCAGAGACCAAGAGGCGGGTTTTTTTCTGGCCGAAATCGGGTAAAGGAGGGCTTGGCCGAGGTCCCGTAGCTCAGCTGGATAGAGCAGCAGCCTTCTAAGCTGTTGGTCGCAGGTTCGAGTCCTGCCGGGATCGCCAATTTCACCAGATTTTGCGAGCACACTACCCTGCAGGATTTATTGCACCGCATGTTGACCCTTTTCAACAGCAAGTGAGCACGGGGAACTACGCTAGGTCATTGGCATTGGTCTCAAACAGAGGAGATCCTAGAATGGCCATTTCGACAATCGACCGCATCCGTGACCCGCTCACCGACCGGTTTGATTTGGATGAACTGCCCCGCGTGGCGCCTTGGGTTTATGACGAGATTACGTCGATTGGCGTGAACGAGGTCAGGGACACGATTGCAGATATGGGGGAGGACCCAACCGAGTCTCTGCTCATGCGCACTTGGGTGGAAGCACTGACGCAGCACCGATCGAAGATTTGGCGCGCGCTGGCTCAGGCTTGACCGCTGCTGGCCTGGCCAATCGGACCGAACCGGCGTTCAATTTTGGATCGCAATTCGGCTGAGCTGCTCCAGCGGAAAAATCCCACCACCCTGGAACGTTAGGGGCTCGTTTAGGTTAACAGGCCATGCTGAGTTACGGCTGCAAGGCCTGCGTGAGGAGTCCCCGAATGTCCGAATTGTATGTGTGCGCCACTCTGGCGATTGCCGCTTACTCGACCTGGCTGTTTTTCGAGCTTACCGGCGACCGATCCGACCAGCAGTAACACGGAACTGCCGGTGCCGCTGACAGGCGGGGCGTGCGGACGAATTCATTAAGCCGTTCACGCGGTGCATGTCTAGGCTGGGGCTGATCTCATGTTCGAGGATCGGATCGGCTTCAGCGGGCTTGACCAGTCCAACTGCTGCTCAGTCCAGTGCAGGGTTCGGTTGAATCCCGTCGGATCAGCATTCTCGCTTTAGCGCACGGCCCTGCCGGGAGCGCCACGCGCCGCAACTTCGGTGCTCATGGTAAGGGCCAGGAGGGGGTGGTGTCCCCTCCCCGCACAATCGCGCAACAGCGCAACAGCGCCGCCGCTACTTCTCAATAACGAGGCCCGCAAGGGCATCGAGGTTGTCGGGCAGCGGGGTGGTGCCGGGCTGGACGCCGTTCTTAGACAGAATATAGGCCGTCAGTTCGGCATAGGTCTTGTCGCTCAGGCGACCCGGGCGGTCGGGGGGCATGGCCGTCTTGATGAAGCCAAACAGACCATCGGCGGTGAAACCGAAATAGGTGCCTTCAAAATTGCTGCCGCGCAGGGGCGGACCACCGAACTCGCCATCATCGAGATTGGCGCCGTGGCAATCCAGACAGCTCTTTTGATATTCCGCGCGTCCAGCATCGGCCTGGGCGGCAGTGAAGCTTGCCTTGGGCAGGTCTTCCTGGGCGTTGGCCAGTGTTCCAGACAAGGCGAGTCCGGCCATTGCCGCCGAGATGGCGAAGGTACGAAGCAGCATCGAAATTCTCCTCAGAACGTCACAGGCTAGTTGCCGGGCTTGGTTACCCGGTCTGGGCAAACTCAAGCGTGAAGCAATCGGCTGCGCAGGACAACAAGTTTATTTGTGACGCGACGCGGGTTTACTGCCAGGCCTAGGAGTCGCAGGTGAGCTTCATACTTTAGTTGAATGCGACGCCGGGTGGACTTGCTGCGGCAGGCCGCCGCAGCCGCCGACGAGCACGGCCCATGGCCCGGCACAGAGGGGTTTGCGCCCGAGTCACCCCCGTCGGTATTGCCGTCCGCGCCCCGACGGTATGGCGATCACGCTTAGCCTGACCAAGGTTGACGGCTCCAAGTAACGGGGCGCATGATCGGTGTAACGCTGCCAAACCATTGCGTCGCGAGGGCACAAAGCCCGTGACGAAAATCGGGCTTTCAGCGTCTACGGAGGAAATACTCAAATGCAAAAGCGGTTACTGCTCGCCTCATCAGCGCTCGCGAGCTCATTGCTTGTTCTTGCCTCGGGCATTGTTCATGCCCAGGAAACGCCGTCCCGGCTCGATAGCTACACCCCGGTGACCGACGAAACGTTGTTGAACCCCGCCGATGGCGACTGGCTGCACTGGCGCCGCACCTATGACGGTTGGGGCTATAGTCCACTCGAGCAGATCAACAAGGACAATGTCAGCAACCTGACCGTCGCCTGGACCTGGTCGCTGACCCCGGGCGCGACCGAAACCACGCCGATCGTTCACGACGGCATTCTTTACGTGCACAACAACCTCGACAAGGTCCAGGCGCTCGACGGCGCTACCGGTGACCTGCTCTGGGAATATGTGCGCGATCTGCCTGAGGACGTTGTGGCGGCTGGCACCGGCAACACGGCCACCAAGCGCAACATGTCGATCTACGAGGACAAGATCATCCTCGCGACATCGGACACTCATATCATCGCGCTCGACGCCAAGACCGGCCAGGTCGTGTGGGACGTGCAGCCTGCGGACTGGAACAAGGGCTGGCGCTATTCAGCTGGTCCGCTGATTGCCGACGGCGTGGTGATCCAGGGCATGACCGGTTGCGGCAATGCCCAGCCTGGCGGCTGCTTCATCACCGGACACGACCCCTCAACGGGCGAAGAAAAGTGGCGCTTCTACACCATCGCTCGCGATGGCGAGGCCGACAAAACCTGGAACGGCATACCGCTCGAAAGCCGCTTTGGCGCATCGGTGTGGCTGGCCGGGACCTATGATCCGGAAACCAAGACCGTATTCAGCGGTGTGGGCCAGCCCTATCCGTGGATTGCCGAGATGAGCGGCCTGCTGCCGGCATCCGAGGAAGAAGGCGTCACCAATGACGCGCTTTACAGCGACTCGACCCTTGCCCTCGATCCCCAGACGGGCGAGCTCAAGTGGCACCACCAGTATCTCAAGAACGACACCTGGGATCTGGACTATATCTATGAGCGCATCCTGATCGATCTTCCCCATGATGGTACCGATCGCAAGCAGGTCGTGACAGCCGGCAAGCTGGGCATCATCGAATCGCTGGACCGCGAATCGGGTGAATGGCTCTGGGCCAAGGAAACCGTGCCGCAGAACGTGGTCGCTTCCATCGACCAGGAAACCGGCGAAAAGACCATCAACCCTGATTCCATCCCGAAGATCGGCGAAACCACGCTCAACTGCCCGGCTGACCCCGGTGGCCGCGCTTGGCCAGCAACGGCTTACAGCCCGCGCACGCAGATGCTTTATTTGCCGCTCAACGAGTACTGCTCGAACACCACGCCTCAGCCGCTTGACGCCGGCCAGATCTATACCGGTGGTGGTCGTGCGACCTTCTCGCGTATTCCGGTTGACGGCAGCGACGGCAATATCGGCCGCGTGGATGCCGTGAGCATGGTTGACCAGGAAACCGCTTGGTCGCATCGCCAGCGCGCACCGATCGTCTCGGCCGTGCTGCCCACAGCAGGCGGCGTCGTGTTCGCCGGTGACTGGAACCGCTGGTTCTATGCGTTCGACGACGAGTCGGGCGACGTGCTCTGGAAGATGCGCACCAACAACGCGATCAACTCCTTCCCCGTCAGCTATGAAGCCGATGGCAAGCAGTATGTCGCGGTTGCCGTGGGTAACGGCTCGAGCATGGCGCGCTCGGTAGCGACGCTGACGCCTGAACTGGTGGTACCAACCGCTGGCTCGGTGCTCTGGGTGTTCGCCCTGCCTGACGACGCAGCAGGTGCTGCCGACACGCAAGCTGCCGCAAACTAGGCAGTTGGACGCGGGCGCTTCGGCGCCCGCGGTTTTTCTTGAGGAACCAGCCTGATGGTTTTGCTATCCCGCCTTCGCCGCCACGGGCGGGTTCTTGCTTCGTGCCTGCTCTGTGCGGCTGCCCTTTGCGCCCCGGGACTGGCGCAGGATCGCCCCAGCCTGCCCGACCAAGAAAAGTTCGGCCGGGCCAGCGACGAGTATTCCTTCCGCTTTTGTGTTGATCCGCGTGATCCCGGGTGGGAGTTCGACAAGGCGATTGGCCTTGCCATTGCCGATAGCCTCTTGCTCGAGCCGCGCATGCATGTGGTGACCGACACCAATGAGCGCGCCGAGTTCGAGGATGTGTATCGGCACCTGCTGGCCGATTGCGCCGTGTATTTCGGGTTCAAACTGTTTGCCGGCGGTTATCCCGAATGGGTGACAGTCACCCGGGCTTATTACGAAACCGGCTATGTGTTTGTGGCCAAGTCCCCCGCCCCCGCGACCCTCGGCGACATCGCCCCGGGCCAGGCGCTTGGGGCCACGATCGGCTCTGCGGCAGATTTCCGCCTCGTGCAGTTCAACAATTCCCGCCCGGCCGGGGAGCGCTGGCGGCGTTTTCCGATGGCGACCGACACCCAGGCGCTCGACGCCGTGCTGAGCGACACTGTCGCCGCCGCCCTGGTTTGGGCACCCTCGTTTTATGCCTTGGGCAAGAGCCGCCCTGATATCGCCGCGCTCGACATCATCGCCTCTCCCAGCCCGCTCAACCTGCCGCCGGTGCCCATTGGTGGCGTCATGCTTAGCCGGGACACCTTCTTGCGCAACAATATCGACCAGGCGATTGCGGCGCTGGTCGCGGATGGCGTCGTCGATGAGTTGCTGACGCAAATCGACATGCCCGGTGCGGCACCCTCCAATCCATGACTCCTGCAGTCGAACTGCACGACCTCAGCAAGCGCTATGGCCGTCATCTGGCGCTCGATGGGGTAGGCCTGACGATCAACCGCGGCGAGGTCTTTGCCCTGCTCGGCCCCAACGGCGCCGGCAAGACCACCTTGTTGCATATCCTCTGCACCCTGCTGGCGCCCGACAGTGGCACGGCCAAGGTCGGCGGGGCCGATGTGATGCGCGACCCATTACGGGTGCGGCGCAATCTCGGCGTAGTGTTCCAGACCTCCAGCCTGGATGGACGCCTGACGGTTCGTGAAAACCTCGAGTTCCACGGCATGGTCTATGGCGTGCCCAAGGCTTTGAGGCGGGACAGAATCCAGGAAGTGCTGGCGGCGGTCGAGCTTGCGGATCGCGCCAACGCATTGGTGCAGACGCTTTCGGCCGGCATGAAGCGGCGGCTCGAAATTGCCCGCGCCCTTGTGCATGACGCGCGGATCCTCGTGATGGATGAACCGACGGTGGGGCTCGACGCTCGTTCACGCGACGCCATGTGGGACTATATCGCCAAGCTGCGTGCCGAACGTGACCTGACCCTCATCATCACCACCCATTATGTCGAGGAGGTGGAGAACTGTGACCGGGTTTGCATTATCGACCAGGGCAAGGTGGTGGCGCTGGACACGCCGCATGCGCTGAAATCGCGCTACGGGCAGGAATATATGCGGCTGCGCCCGGTGGATGCCGCGGCAGCGCAGGCAATCCAGTCGCGCTATCCTGAGCTGGTGACGCCTATCCCGGAGGGGTTGCTGGTTCGCATCCCACAATCGCAGTTCACGCGGGAGTTCCTGGGCGAATTCGGCGATCGGCTCACCGACCTGTCCTTTGATCGCTCGAGCCTTGCTTCCGTGTTTCTCGCCATTACCGGTCGGCAACTGGAGCGCCCGGAACCCGTCACGCCCAAGCGGGAGGGACGCCGATGAGCCTGGTAGATGACTTTCCCCAAACCACACCGCTGGGGCCGCGGGCTTTGGCCAGCGGGGTGTTTGCCATTTGGCTGCGCGAGATCAAGCGGGCCGCGCGGGACAAGGGGCAATTAATCGGTGGGGTTAGCCGGCCGCTGCTCTGGGTTCTGGTACTAGGGATCGGGCTTAACCCTTATTTCCGCGGCGAGGTTTATGGCGCGGTCCGCTTTGTGATCCCATTCACCTATCTGCAGTTTATCTTCCCGGCCGTTATCGCCCTCAACATCATGTACACTTCGGTGCAATCGGCGGTGTCGCTGATCTGGGACCGCGAGTTCGGCTTCTTGCGCGAAGTGCTGGTATCGCCCATGCCACGCGCGCTGGTGCTGCTCGGCAAGGTGCTGGGCGGCGCGACGGTGGCGATGTTTCATGGCTGCCTCGTGCTGATCCTGGCGTTTTTCGTCGATGTGCCCATCGCGCCAGCCGATATCGCCATGGGCCTGCTGTTGATGTTCCTCCTGTCCTTTGGCCTGACGTCGCTGGGGATCGTAATTGCGCATCGGGTGCGCAGTTTTGAGGGCTTCGGGGTGTTTTCGAACGCCGTGATCCTGCCGCTGTATTTTCTCTCGAGCTCGGTGTTTCCGCTCGATCCAGCGCTGTCGCGGGCGCAGGCGGCGATCATCTATCCGGAATGGCTGGTGTTCCTTATCCACGCGAATCCGATGACCTATGCCGTTGATGCGCTAAGAAAAAACTTCATCGGCTTCGCCCAGTTCGATCCGGCCCTGGGGCCGCTGGTGCTGGTGGGCATGTGCGTGGTCTTTTTCGGCTGGGCGCTGTTCGACTTCCGCAAGAACTGAGCCATGTTGCGCCGCCTCCTCGATACTGTGTCGCAATATGCCTGGTTAATCGGGGGTATGGCTCTGTTGTTGGCGGTGTATTTGCTCCCGCCCGATACCTCGCTTTCGGAGGTGCGGCGCCAGGGTCTGTTGAGCGCCTGCCTGCCCGTGACGCGGCCGCCGCTCGTGACCGCTGACGAGGCCGAACCGGGGCTCGAAGTTGAACTGCTGCAGATGATTGCCGAGGAAATTGGCGTCCGGTTCCGGCCGGTCACAGTGCCCGCCATGGGTGAGGATTTTGATCTGAGCCTGTGGCGGATCAGCCGGGCGCAATGCTCGGTGGTGGGTGGTGGCACGCTAGACACAGCAGCCACCCGCGCCTTTCTGGATGTAACGCCACCATTTGGCGAGACGGGTTGGGTGGTTCTGTCCCGGGCAGCGGGCGGACTGCAGCCCGGGACGACAGTGGCGGTGCTGGCCAATGTGCCGGGTGCCGACCGATTGGGGCTGTCGCGGTTCTTGCGAGGGCAAGGCGTTACCCCCCAGCTGGTGCGCTCGCCCGATGATCTCGCGACCGCAATTGCAGACGGTTCGGCCGATGCCGGCATTGCCGACGCGCTTTATGCCCACGCGCTGGCTCGCGAGACTGGCTTGGTCATGACCGATCTGCCGCCGCCGCTCGGGGATGACGCTTTGGTGTTTGGCCTCTGGAAAGGGGACCTAACCCTCAAGCGCGCCATCGTTGCTGCCTTGGCGCGCATCCGTGACGACGGGCGGCTCAATGACTTGACCGTCAAGTACCTCGATTAGCCCAAACTCAGTCGATCAGCGCCAAAACCGCGGCCACGATTGGGGCCAGCCAGAGCTGGATTTTGCCGGTCGCGAACACCACAAGAAGGGCAAGGCTGACCAGCAGTCGCCGCCGCTCCAGCCAGCCGGCAATTTCCGATGTCCGGCCGAGCAATGCGCCAGCCGCCAGCGGCGGCACGGGCACGAGGTTGATCAGCGCAAACAGCACGGCGCTGCCTGAAAGCGTTTGCAGACCACTGGTGACGATGGCGCCCCAGGCTAGCGAATCCATGTTGATCGCGAGTGGGATGAGCCGCTGGGCCAGCCAAGCCAGGGCCAGCATGGCCAAGCTTGGGGCGAGCACGGCCGCAACCGGGCCGAGAACGGGGGGGCGCAGACGTGTCGGCGTCAGGTGCAGTGGCGTCATCCAGCCCAGGCCCGACACCAAGAAGGCGACAGCGCCGATCAGATCGAGATGAGCAGCAGGGTTGAGGGTGAGGCGGCCGTCTTGGGCGGGGCCTTGATCGCCCAGCAAACGCGCGGCACCCGTAAGGGCAAATCCGTAGATGGCGAGGATTGGGACCAGCACCGCAATGCGGGTCAACAATGTCGGCAGCGTCAGGTCGAACATGCTATTCCTCCCCGGCTGGTCGAACATGGAACGGCCGGTCGGGTCAAGCGATTGCGGGCCGGTGGGACGGAGCGCCAAGGCCGCTCGTGGCCTTCTGGCCTGCGGCACAGGCGCACGCGCTGCAACTCTGTGGCTTATCAGTGCGTTGGCAACCCGGCAGCAACAGGCTCGCCGCAGGAGCCCGTAGTGCAGCACCCCGTTCAGCAGTCCCCGTCCTATTCCTGGTGGAGCCGCGAGCAGCGTCCTTATACCCCGGCCGAACTGGTGGCCGATGGTCTGGTGCATGTGTTCGGGCTGGTGGGGGCGCTTGTTGCCGGATCGTTCCTTCTGGTATTTGCCCTGACGCACACTGCGCCGGAGGCGTTTCCGGCGCTTGTGCTGTATGTGGCAACGCTGATCTGCGTGCTTGGCGTGTCGCTGGCGTATAATCTATGGCCGGTTTCGCCGATCAAGATGCATCTGGCGCGGCTCGACCAGGCCGCCATTTTCCTGTTCATCGCCGGCACCTATACGCCTTTCCTCGCGGTGCTGGGCGGCACGACCACGGGCATGGTGATGACCACCTTCGTATGGGCCGCCTCGCTGATTGGCGTGGCCCTCAAGCTGCTGGTGCCGCACCGCTTCGGGCGCCTTGCCATTCTGCTGTACCTGGCAATCGGCTGGAGCGGCATCCTGGTGTTCCAGGCGCTGGCCACCGCCCTGCCCGCCTCAACACTGTGGCTGATCCTGGCGGGCGGCGTCGTATATTCGCTCGGAATTATCTTCCACTTGTGGGAAACGCTGAGATTTCAGAACGCCTTGTGGCACGTCTTCGTGGTCGCGGGCGCCAGCCTGCACCTGTGGGCCGTGCTTGATTGCATGGTGTTCAAGCGGCTCTAGGATCAGGGCTGTGGCGCCGCCTCGATGAGGTCATGCTCGACGGTATCACCCGGCTTGAGGCCAATCTCCTGGGAGCGCCCGCCGGGGATCTCCAGCACATAACGCACTGGAACCTGCGAGGGGATCGAAGTGGGGTCGTGCGGGCGGGCATTCACATGCACGGTTTTGACGACGCCCTTGCCATCGATGAAAATCATGTCGAGCGGAATAAAGGTGTTCCGCATCCAGAATGACACCTCCCGCTCATCCACGAAGTCAAAGAGCATGCCTTCGTCATCAGCCAGTTCCTGGCGGTACATCAGGCCCTTGGCGCGGCTTTCGGGCGTATCGACGACTTCGACTTTGAAGGCGTGATCGCCGGTCGAGGTGTGGAGAACCAGTTGGCCCTCATCGCTGCAGGCCGCCAGCGGCGCGACCGCGAAGAGAGCAGCCACGAGCAGACCGGAACGGCGCACCACTTGGGCGGCAGCGGGAGGCGCGGTGAAGGCGGTAAGCATGGATGGTGATCCTAGTGCGAAGACGGTGCGTCGCCCCATCCATCGGGCCGAATCTCGGCAACCATAAGGCCCTTGGGGCCATCGCCATAGCGAACCAGCACGAACTGGCCGGGCCGCAACTCGGTGATGCCGAAGCGGCGCAAGGTTTCCATATGGACGAACACGTCAGGCGTGCCCTCGCCCGCGGACAGAAAGCCAAAGCCGCGAATGCGGTTGAACCATTTCACCTCGAGCCGGACCATGCCCGAAGTTGGCTCCACCACCACATGGGTGCGCGGCGCCGCCATCTGCGAAGGATGCCGCGCGGTGGATTCGTCCATGGAAATAATACGAAAAGCCTGTAGCCCGCCGGGGCGGTTAAGGGCCTCTACCACGATGCGGGCGCCTTCATAGGCGGTTTGGTAGCCGTCGCGCCGTAGACAGGTGACATGCAGCAGCACGTCGGCCATGCCATTATCGGGCACGATAAAGCCAAAACCCTTGCCAGCGTCAAACCACTTGATGGCACCGGAAACCTCGATGGTATCCATGCTGCCGTCAGTCGCTTGCGGGCGATCGGTCACCGCCCCGGTAGACAGGGTCGTAGGCTCGTCGCCCTCGCCGCTCAGTTTGGCCCCCATAGATGCCGCCTTTTCGTACTCGCCTCGCGCCGCGAGGTACTCCACTAGCCTTAGCACTGTGTCCGATTCAGTGGCAAAAGTTAAGAAGGTGTTTCGAAATAGTTTAGGTGTGGCAGTTGCGGCTCACGTCTTCACTTGTTAGGCGAGTTGCCCGAACTGCAGAGGAATTACCCCGATGAAATATCTGCACACCATGGTCCGCGTGACCGATGTGGAAGCGAGCCTGCGATTTTATTGCGAGGGGCTAGGCCTAGAAGAGGTCAAGCGCAGCGAAAACGAGAAGGGCCGCTATACCCTGATCTTCCTGCGCGCTCCGGGCGACCAAGGTGGGGAAGTTGAACTCACCTATAACTGGGATCCCGAAGAATATACCGGCGGGCGCAATTTCGGGCACCTCGCCTATCTCGTCGATGACATCTATGGCTTGTGCCAGCACCTGTCGGACATGGGTGTCGTGATCAATCGGCCGCCGCGCGACGGGCATATGGCCTTTGTGCGTTCGCCCGATGGGATCTCGGTTGAGCTGATCCAGAACGGCACCCTGCCCCCGCAGGAGCCCTGGGCTTCCATGCCAAATACCGGCAAGTGGTAAGCTAGCGAATCCCGATTTTTGTCTGCCGGCCAAGGGCCGGTAGACAGCTTCGTTAACCCTGATGCTTAGGCGCGGGTTAGCAATCTCGATCGTATTTTAGTGGCTTCGCAAACCATCAGTTGCTGTGTTGCTTGTGCGCAACTGGCCGACCTGAGTGGACGCCATGAAAACGATCGCCGCCCTCCTCATTTGTGTTCTGGTCCTAGCTGGCTGCGCGCCAATGGCGATGTTCGCCAGTGGCAGTGGGCAAGCCTATTCCGGCAAGCGCTCGGACTGGGGCACTTATGTTGCCAGCCGGGAGGTGAATGCCTTTTGCATCAGCCCGCAACTACGTTTCCTGATCTGGGAGTTCGAGGGGCATTTCGGGCGCAAGGTGATCATGAGCTCGGGCTATCGCGATGGCCGGCACAACAAGGCGGCGGGCGGCGCGGACAATTCTTTTCACACCAAATGCATGGCGGCTGACTTCTATATCCCCGGGGTAGACAAGCGCGAGCTGATCGCTTTTGCCATGCGCACGCCGGCGGTTGGCGGGCTCGGGTGCTATCCTGGTAAACCCTTTATTCATGTGGATGTGCGTGAGCGGCCCAAGGGCTATCGGCGGCCGGTGACTTTCTCAGGCTGTTGAAAAAGTTGATGGAAAGCGCGCAAAGGTGTTGCACATCCAAAAGGGTCCGACTATACGACCACCAGCGCTTAGGCGCCCTTCGTCTATCGGTCAGGACGCCACCCTTTCACGGTGGAGAGAGGGGTTCGATTCCCCTAGGGCGTACCATTTTCCTTGCTGCTGTTGCGGGGATAAGCTAGCACTAAGACCTCCTCCGCGCCCATCGTCTAGCGGTCAGGACACCGCCCTCTCACGGCGGGAACAGGGGTTCGATTCCCCTTGGGCGTACCAGGGTCTTGCTTCCAATTTATTGCCGCTTGTGCTGATCGCGTCAGGGAACTGACGGATCGGCTTTTTGCGTGTTTGCACCCTTTTGCCACTTTTGCGCCGGGTTGATGAACGGCGGCTGTCGATTTGTTCATCGGGGCTTTTTGGCGCCGAAGTTATGCCCGGACGGTTCGGGTTGGGTGATGATGGGGCGGTGATTCTGGGCGGAGACAATCGTGGTGACTGAACGACCCCCTCCCCCGGCCCCTCCCCTTAAGGGGGCGGGGAGGATTTGCAGCGGCAGTGGGGACAGTTTGGGGAGCAGTTTGGCATGACCGAAAAAGTTGCCTGGATCATTGGGGGCGGTTCGGGGATCGGGGCGGCGGTGGCGCGGATGCTGGCGGACCGGGGCTGGACGGTTGCGGTTTCGGGGCGGCGGGTCGAAAAGCTGGCCGAGGTCGCGGATGGCAAGCGCATTCATGCCTTTCCCCTGGATGTGACCGACACCGAGGCGGTGGATGCGGCAGTGGCGGAGGTAATCGCGCGGCTGGGGCGAATCGATCTGTTTGTGTTCGGGGCGGCGGCCTGGCAGGAGCGCAAGGTCAGCGATTATGCCATTGAACCCTTCAGCGCGGTGGTGGACGCCAATTTCCTGGGATTCGTGCGGTTCCTCGATCCGATTATCGCGCAGATGCGCCGGCAAGGCGGCGGGCAGATTGCCGGGATCGCTTCGGTAGCGGGTTATTTCGGCTTGCCGCGTTCGGCGGCTTATTCCTCGACCAAGGCGGCGATGATCGCGTTGCTGCAGACGATGCGCACGGAACTGGCTGGCAGCGGGATCAAGGTGCGGATGATCGCTCCGGGATTCGTGAAATCCGAGCTGACGGCGCGCAATGATTTCCCGATGCCGTTCCTGATGGAAACCGAGGATGGGGCGCGGCGGATCGTTGATGGCCTGTTGGGCTCGGATCGGTTCGAGATCGCGTTTCCCCGGCGCCTGGTGTGGCCGATGAAACTGCTGCGGATGATGCCCTACCCGGTGTTCTTCTGGGTGATGGGCCGGCTGCCCAAGCCCAAGGATTAGAGCTCAGGCCGGACGGCGGTACTGGTAGATTCCAACATCGATGCAGCCTTCGGTGAAGCCCGCTTCGCAGTAGCTGAGGTAATAGATCCATTTGCGGCGGAAGTGCTCGTCATAGCCGAGCGGCGCGATCATGGGCCAACGCTCAAGGAAGCGCTCACGCCAGAGCCGGAGGGTGCGAGCATAGGAGAGGCGGAAGGTTTCGACCTGTTCGAGCACGAGGCCATGCTGCTCGCCGCATTCGCGCATCGCCGTCTTGGTCAGCAGCATGCCGCCGGGGAAGATATAGCGCTGGATGAAATCGGGCCCGCTGCTATAGCCGGCAAAATCGGCCTCATCGATGGTGATGGCCTGAATGGCGGCGGTGCCGCCGGGCTTGAGCCGGTCATGGACCGTCTGGAAGTAGCTCGGCCAGTGTTCCTGCCCCACCGCTTCGATCATTTCGATCGAGCCGATATGGTCGAACTCGCCGGTGGTGTTGCGATAATCCTCGAAATGAAGCTTGGCGCGGTCATCGAGGCCCTGGCGGCGCAGGCGCTCCTGGCCGAAGCGCAGTTGTTCGGCGGAAAGAGTGATGCCGCGCAGATTGGCGCCATAGTCGCGCGCGACGGTTTCGGCAAAGCCGCCCCAGCCACAGCCGATTTCCAGGACGCTCGAGCCGGGGGTGATGCCGGCCATGTCGGCGACGCGGTGATATTTGGCGAGCTGGGCTTCCTCGAGACTTTGGTCCCCGGAGGTAAAGACCGCCGAAGAATAGGTCATGGAGGGGTCGAGCCACTGCCCGTAGAAATCATTGCCGAGGTCATAGTGCTCGGCGATATTCTGCTTGGAGCCATCGAGCGTGTTGCGGCGCGAGAGATGATAATGCAGATCGCCGGCCGCCTTGCGGAAGATGCCGGGATTGGCCCGCTGAATGATATCGCGGTTCTGCAGAAAGAAGCGGAACAAGGCGGTAAGGTCGTCGACTTCGATGTCGCCATTCATATAGGCGGCGGCAAAGCCAACCGTGCCCCGCTGCATGGATTCGCTCAGAACCCGGAAATTGTTGAGGCGCAACACGGCATGTAGGCCGGTAGCGGGATTGCCCAAGGTTCGTGTGCGGCCATTGGGGAAGATGATCGTGACGCCGCCATGCCGGGGCGCGTTGACGACGCGGGAGCCGATTTGCTCGACGGCCCAGGACAGTATCGCCGTCAGAGGTTTGCTGCCGGCGGCGGTATTCGTGACTGCAGTTTTACGCATAAACGCTTGCCCAGCTACCTGGCAGCGCTGCAGAGCGACTGCCCCGAGATAGAACCCCCTCCCTGGCGCGCTGTCGGCAGTGCGACAAAGAGGCCCATGCGCTTAATTTACGCAGCCCACAAGCAGATGCAAGCCTCAGTTCACCTCACGGGGCAGGCACGGCTAGATCGGTGAGGCGAAACTGCACCTGTTCGCGGCCCTGATAATGGTCGATCGAAAGCCCGCCGGCGAAATGCAGCGGCCGGTCGGAATTGGCCAGCAGGGCATCGCCGATCGGGGTGCCCGCAGCACGAAAGGCAATGGCCTTGAGCCGCGCGCCATCACCCGAGGTCAGCGAAAAGCTGACATGGCCGCCCTTGCCGACAACCTGGGCGAACTTGGCGCGATGGGCTGGAAAGGCAAAGAGGGGGGAAGGATTGCCGGCGCCGAAGGGCCCTGCCCGCTCGACTTCATGCACAAGTTCAAGCGCGGCGCCGCGGCTGGTGAGCGCGGCATCCACCGGCAGGCTCGTGGCGCGGCGGGCGGTGCCCACAGCGGACCCCAGCGCTTCAAAAAGGAAGGAGCGGAAGGGGCCGAGTTGGCCGGGGCGGATGGTGACGCCGGCCGCCATGGCATGGCCGCCGCCCTTGGGTATGAGGCCGGTTTCCACCGCTTCGATCACGGCACGCCCCAGATCGACGCCCGGCATGGAGCGGCCCGAGCCGGTGCCCGAGCCATCGGGCTGGAGCGCAATGGCAAAGGCAGGGCGCTCAAACCGTTCGCGCAGGCGGGCCGCCACAAGGCCGACAATACCGGGGTGCCAGGCGGCGGAAGCCAGCACTAGCACCGGCGGGCCTTCGCCATTGCCGATTTCGAGTTCGGCGACGCGCGTGGCTTCTTCCACCGCTTCGATCTCGATGCGCTGGCGTTCATTGTTAAGCTCATCGAGCCGGGCGGCGATGGCGAGGGCGTGGTGCTCGTCGGTGAGGGTGAGGAGTTCGGTGCCCAGGGCGGCATTGCCGATGCGCCCGCCCGCATTGATACGCGGGCCGATCAGAAAGCCGAGGTGATAGGGATTGAGCGGACCGTTGACCCGGGCGGCGAGCGCGAGGGCGGCAATGCCCAGATTGTCGCCGCGCCGGGCGATCTGGAGCCCACGCACCACAAAGGCGCGGTTGAGGCCCACCAAGGGGACCACGTCGCAAACAGTGGCGAGAGCGACAAGATCAAGGAGGCGCATCAGATCGGGCAGACCGGAATGGCCGCGCGTGCGCAAGAGGCGGTTGACGCCAACCAGCACCATGAAGGTGACGCCGGCGGCGCAGAGATAGCCAAGACCCGAAATGTCGTCGGGCCGGTTGGGGTTCACCAGGGCGGTAGCGGGCGGCAAATCGTGGTCGGAGAGATGGTGGTCGATCACCAGAACATCGACGCCGCGATTGCGGGCATGGGCGATGGGGGCATCGCTGGTGGTGCCGCAATCGAGGGTGATGATGAGGCGCGCGCCGCCATCGATGAGCTTGTCCATGGCGGCAATATTGGGGCCATAGCCTTCAAAGATGCGGTCGGGAATGTGAACGTCCGGAGCGGCGCCGAAATGGTGGAGGAACCGGGCCATGAGGGCGCAGGAGCAGGCGCCATCCACGTCGTAATCGCCGAAGAGGGCGATGGGCTCGCCCGCCTCGATTGCCGCGACGATGCGCTCGGCCACGGCGTCCATATCGGTGAGGGTCGACGGGTCGGGCATCAGCTCGCGCACGGTGGGCTCGAGATGCCTTTCGGCGCCATCGAGACCCACGCCGCGGGCGGCGATGATGCGCGCGAGGATCTCAGAAATCCCGGTGCGCTGGCTGATGGCCGTGGCGATGCGCGTGGTGTTGGGATCGAGGCGATCGACCCAGGCGCGGCCGGACAGGGAACGGGAAACGTCGAGAAAGTGGCGGGGAAGCTCCAGCATGGCGCAGAGTTAAGCTATATTGGAGGCAATTTCGAGGGGCGAGCGGCCGGCGCGGCAAAGCGGCCCGTACGCCCGCCCGAGGCGGGAGCAAAGAGCAGACTTTCCGGGTAGCCCGGAAAGTTTGGTTCAACGGGCGTGGCGGGCGCGGATCCAGCGGACGGTCTGGGACCAGGAGCGCATGACGATGGTGGAGGTTTCCACCGCATTGCGGCTGAGGCGGATGCCATCGAGCAAGGTGCCGTCGGTAACGCCGGTGGCGGCAAACAGCACATCGCCGGCGGCGAGTTCGCCTGCCTCATAGATCCGCGCTGGATTGGTGATGCCCATGCGGTGGGCGCGCTCGCGCTTGGCGGGGGTATCGAGAATGAGCTTGCCCTGCATCTGCCCGCCAATGCAGCGCAGTGCGGCAGCCGCGAGCACGCCTTCGGGCGCGCCACCGGAGCCGAGATAGATATCGACGCCGGTCTGGCCGGCATTGACGGCGTGGATGACCCCGGCGATGTCGCCATCGCTGATGAGCTTGACCGCGACGCCGGCAGTGCGCAGCTCCTCGATCAGGGCGGAATGGCGGGGCCGATCAAGCACGATGGCGGTGATTTCGCTCAGCGGCACACCCTTGGCCTTGGCCAGGGCGGTAACATTTTGGGTCGCGGTCCAATCAATATGGACGGTGCCGGGCGGATAGTCCGAGCCGATGGCGATCTTGTGCATGTAAACATCGCGGGCGACGTTGAGCAGCCCCCCGCGTTCGGCCATGGCCAGCACGACGATAGAATCGGGCTGGTTCTTGGCGCACAGGGTGACGCCTTCGAGCGGATCGACGGCGATATCGACCTGGGGACCCGCACCGGTGCCGACGCGTTCGCCGATGAACAGGCGTTCGCATTCATGCTCTTCGCCTTCGCCGATGACGATACGGCCATCGATGGCAACGGTGGCAAGCTCGTCGCACATGCCCCCGACGGCGGCCTCATCGGCCGCTTGTTCGTTGCCCTTGCCGCGCCACTGGGCCGCGGCGATGGCGCCCCGTTCGGTGACGCGAACGAGCTCCAGCGTCAGGCTGCGGTGAAGATTGGCCGGGCTCTCGGCCTCGACCTTGCTTAGTTTCATGCTGGCTCCCCCCGGGCCCTGTTCTTATCCCGGTGGGAGTGTCAGAGCATTTCGATCCGGATCAACTGCGGTTCACCCACTATGAACCCGTCAGCGGCGATCTGCGCAAGCGATTCACGCACATCCGATTCCAAAGTCCGCTGTGTGATCATCACCACAGTGCGGACAGGCGTACCGTCTTCGGCCACAGCCTTAACGCCAAGATCGGACCGTTGAATGACGGAATCGATGGAAATCGAGCGCTCACCCATGCGGGTGGCAATGGCGGCGAGGGCCCCGGGCACGTCCTTGGCGCTGAGGCGGATATAATAGCCGCCTTCATGGGCCCGCATGGGCGCCTGTTTATAGGGCATCAACTCTTCGGAGGGCACGCCGAGCGGGGGCACGCGGGTGCCGCGGGCGATGTCGAGAATATCAGACAGCACCGAAGCGGCGGTGGGCGGGCCGCCGGCGCCGGGGCCGGCGAGGAGCAGTTCGTGGACGTGATCGGTTTCGAGCGCGATGGCGTTCATCACCCCGTCGACGCCGGCAATGGCCGAGCCTTTGGGCACGAAAGTGGGGTGAACGCGCTGCTCGATGCCGTCTTCGGTGCGCTGGGCGATGCCGAGGAGCTTGATCTTGTAGCCCAGCTCGGCGGCGACCTTGATGTCGTGCTGGGTGATGCGCGAGATGCCTTCCACATGGATCTTGTCGGGGGCGATCTCGTAGCCAAAGCAGAGGGTGGCGAGGATGGAGAGCTTGTGGGCGGTGTCAAAGCCCTCGACGTCAAAGGTCGGATCGGCTTCGGCATAGCCCAGGGCCTGCGCGTCCTTGAGGCAATCGGCAAAGGAAATGGCCTCATTGCCCATGCGGGTGAGGATATAGTTGCAGGTGCCGTTCATGATGCCAAAGACCTTGGCGATGCGGGCCGAGCCCAGGCCTTCACGCAGGGTCTTGATGACGGGAATGCCGCCGGCAACCGCGGCTTCGAAGCCGAGCTGGGCCGAGGATTCTTCGGCAAGGCGCGCGAGGGCAACGCCGTGCTTGGCGAGGAGCGCCTTGTTGGCAGTGACGACGGGGCGGCCGATCTCGAGCGCGGCTTTCACCGCAGCAAAGGCCGGGCCGTCTTCGCCGCCGATCAGCTCGACGAAGAGATCGATGCCGTCGGATTTGGCCAGGGCCACGGGATCGTCGAACCATTCAAGGCCCGAAATATCAATGCCGCGGTCGCGCGAGCGGGAACGGGCGGCAACGGCCGTGACGACGATCTGGCGGTTGAGCTTGCGCGTGAGTTCGGCACCGTCGCGCTGCAGGATGCGCACGAGGGTCGCACCGACATTGCCGAGGCCCGCAACGCCGATGCGCAGCGGCGGGGCGGTTTCCCCTTCCCCGAACTCCTGCATCGCGCGCAAAATGCGGGCGCGGGTTTCGCTGCGCGGCTCGCGCCCTTCGCGCAGGTCGAACACAAACAGCGGATCGCCCGCCACGGTGCGCCCGAACCGGGTCGGGGTCCAGCCGCGTGCGGCAATGAAAGATTCAACAGACTGGCGGAAAGACTTGATATCGCTCATGGGCGCGCATCTGCATAGGAAATGACCTAGAGGTCAATAGGAGTTCACCGACGAGCGCTATCGCGATTGCGCCGGCCAGTCCACAGGCAGGAATGGCGCCGAATGGGAGGCCCGGGTGGGGCACAGAATCTGCCCTGCTCGCCTTAACTTTGCCACACCGGGGACAGGACAGCATGCCGCACCCCTAGGTAAAACCGGAAAGGCTATTATTAACAAGCATTTGCGCCAATTGCAGTGTTCTTGACACCCGTAGGGGGCGCCACTATGTTGCGGCCACTTAGAAAAGGGCGCCCTGCCAAGTGCAGGTTCAAGCCGGCCAAGGGGAAGAGGCGGATGCAAGAGCCGCAAGATACCGAAGGTCGGCCCAGTGCTGCAGGGGTAACGCGCGATCTGGCATTGCGCATTGCCCAGGCCAGGCGGGAACGGGAGCGCGAGGACAACAGAGCCTCGCAGGACCATTCCAGGCAGATGAGCGGACTGGCGCGCGGCATGCGCATCGGCACCGAATTCGTCGCCGCCATCATGGTTGGTACAGGTCTTGGCTACCTGATCGACTTGGGATTGGGTTCAAGCCCCTGGGGCATGCTGATCCTGCTGTTGGTGGGCTTTGCTGCCGGAGTATTCAATGTCATCCGCGTGGTGACGGAAATGAACGCCGCTTCACCGCCTCCGCCGGGCTCCGATATGGGGCCCGAGCCGGATGAGGAAGAGCGGATCGATTAGATGATGACGCGCAAGGGGCTCTCCATTGGCCGGTACTGATCCGATCCACCAGTTTGTCATCGAAGACATTTTTCCCATTGCCACGATTGGTGGCGATGGCACCCCCGGCTCGGGGCTGAATATCGCCTTCACCAACTCCTCGCTTTATATGGTGCTGGCAGTGGTGGTGATCACGGGCTTTTTGCTGCTGGCAACGAGCCGGCGCAGCATCATTCCCGGCCGGCTGCAGCTGGTGGCGGAAATGGGCTATGAGTTCATAGCCAATATGCTCAAGAGTTCGGCCGGCACCGAAGGCATGCGCTTCTTCCCCTTCGTGTTCTCGCTGTTTGCCTTCGTTCTGGTGGGCAACCTGTTCGGCATGATCCCCTATGCCTTCACCTTTACCAGCCACATCATCGTGACCTTCGCGCTCGCCATGCTGGTGATCAGCGTGGTGTTCATCTATGGCGTGATGCGCCATGGCCTCAAGTTCTTCAAGCTGTTCGCCCCCGCCGGCATCCCGACCCCGATCCTTTTCATCGTCGTGCCGATCGAAATCGTGTCGTTCCTGTCGCGTCCGATCAGCCTGTCGGTTCGTTTGTTCGGCAATATCCTGGCTGGACACATCACGCTTAAAGTGTTCACCGGCTTTGTGGTGACGCTGGGTGCTGCCGGGTTCCTTGGCTGGATGGGCGCCATCCTGCCGCTCTTCATGGGCGTTGCCCTGACAGCACTCGAATTCCTCGTGGCAGCAGTGCAGGCCTATGTGTTTGCAGTGTTGACTTCGATGTATCTCAACGACGCGGTTCACCCTTCACACTAGGCGTTGAGTTTTTCCCCGGCGAACCCGCCAACTTCTTTGACCCCTCGAAAGGACTACCCAAATGGACGCTGAAGCCGCAAAGTTCATCGGCGCTGGTATTGCAACCCTCGGTATGGCCGGCGCTGCCCTTGGCGTGTCATCCATCTTCTCGAACTTCCTGACGGGCGCACTGCGCAATCCGTCCGCTGCTCCTTCGCAGGTCGGTAACCTGATCTTCGGTTTCGCCGTGACCGAAGCACTGGGCATCTTCTCGTTCCTGGTCGCCCTGATCCTGCTGTTCGTCGCCTAATCCAAGGCAGCACGACGCTGATGCAGCCGGGGCTCTAGACCCGGCTGCCTTTTCTCGACCGGCCGACCGCCGGTTTCTCCGGATCGAACGGAACCAAGCCGATGGCCACGCAAGCCTTCGCCCAAGAGGCGGAAACACCGAGCGAGCAAAACCTCGACACGGTTATTGATGTCCCCCATGGGGAGCCTGTGGAAGGCGCCACGGGGCATGACCCCGCTGCCGAACACCACGGCACCGAAGTGGGCGCCGATGCCCATGACACCGGCGTGTTCCCGCCCTTCGACCCCGCAACATTCCCCTCACAGCTGTTGTGGCTGGCGATCACCTTCGCTGCGCTCTACCTGCTGATGAGCAAGCTGGCCCTGCCCCGCCTCGGTTCGATCATCGACGAGCGCAAGGCACGGCTGGATGCCGACCTGGCTGCCGCCGATGCGAGCCGCCAGAAAACCGATGCCGCCATCGCTGCCTATGAGGCGGCACTTGCCGCCGCCAAGAGCAAGGCGCAGGGCATTGCCACCGAAACGCGCGAATCCATCCAGACCGAACTGGCCGCCAAGCGCCAGGCCGTGGAAGCGGACCTTGCCGGTCGCATGACTTCGGCGGAAGCCCGCATCGCCCAGACCAAGGCAGCCGCCCTCACCCAGGTCGACGATATCGCCGCCGAAACGGCGCAGACCATCGTCGCCCAGCTCGTGGGCGAAGTTTCGCCTGAAAGCGTTCGCGCTGCAGTCGCCAAAGTTGGCAAGGAGTAAGCAGCATGGAATGGATGGATAACAGCTTCTGGGCCACCGTCGCGCTGGTTCTGTTTTTTGCCGTGGCTGCCTATTTCGGCATTCCCAAAACCATTGCCAAACTACTCGACGGCCGGATCCGGCAGATCGCCGATGAGCTGGAAGCAGCCAAGCGGTTGCGCGAAGAAGCCGCCGCATTGTTGGTGGAATATGAGCAAAAGCGTGTTGCGGCCGAAAGCGAAGCGGAGAGCATCATCGCCACCGCTCGGGAAGACGCCGTGCGCCTGACCAATGAAGCCCAGGCCTCGCTGGCTGAACTTGTCGCCCGCCGCACCAAGACGGTGGAAGACAAGATCGCTCAGGCAGAGGCCCAGGCCATTGCCGAAGTGCGCGCCCGCTCCGCCGATGTTGCCATTGAGGCTGCGCGCGTGGTGCTCACCGACGAGATGAACAATCGCGGCGGCCAGGTGGTCGACCGGGCAATTGCCGATGTGGGTTCGCGGTTGAACTAAGGTTTTACGCGAGGGAAGATTGAAGAAGGCGGGTTTTCGGACCCGCCTTTTTGTGTCTTTTGGCGTTGGGGGTACGGCCCCTCCGCCGACCAGAGGCCTGAGATGGAAGCACCGGTTGATCCCCGGGCCTCCACTCTTGTCGATCCGCCTGCACCCCCACCCCTGACCCCTCCCCTTAAGGGGAGGGGAACGGACAGGCTGGTGGTTGGATAGGTATGGATCGGCCAGTCAGCCTCAGCTCGGGATCGGTAGCTTGGCTTAGTGCGCTGCCAGGTTCTTGTGCTTCCCTCCCCCTTGAGGGGAGGGATTGAGGGTGGGGGTCCCTCAGTGGGTCACCCGGCGACCCCCTCCCCTGGCCCCTCCCCTCAAGGGGGAGGGGAGGCAGGCTGATGAGGTTGTGTGGCGGAGGGTTCTTTATGGTGCGCTGTTTGCAGCTCGAGGGTAGCCCAAGCGCCTGAACCCCCACCCCTGACCCCTCCCCTCAAGGGGGAGGGGAACGGAGGGGCTGGTGGGTGGAAGCTAGAGATGCTTAACACAGATTGAGTGTCACTAGCTCAGCGTTGCGGTTGGACGCAGGGCATCCTCACCGCGTGAGTCGTTCGTGACGGTGGGTTAGTTGCGGTTGGGCAGAAGAGTGTTGGCTCTTGGGCTTCCCTCCCCCTTGAGGGGAGGGATTGAGGGTGGGGGTCCATTAGTGGGTCATGCGGCGACCCCCTCCCCTGGCCCCTCCCCTCAAGGGGGAGGGGAGGCAGGAGCCGAGAGATTGGCGCAGTGGGTTAGGTGGGGCGGGAAGTGGATTAACCCCTGCCCTGCCCAAAATCAGGCGGTCAGGGGGACGACGTTGCCGGTGCCGGTTTTGGTGCCGAGGAGCTTTTTGATGTTGCGGGCGGCCTGGCGGATGCGTTGTTCGTTTTCGACGAATGCCAGGCGGATATACTGATCGCCATATTCGCCAAAGCCGACGCCAGGGGCGACGGCGACGCCGGTCTCCTGGATCAGCATCTTGGCGAATTCCAGCGAGCCCATATGGGCGTACTGGGCGGGAATGGGGGCCCAGGCGAACATGGTGGCCTTGGGGACCGGGATGTCCCAGCCGGCGCGGGCAAAGCTTTCCACCATGACGTCGCGGCGCGCCTTGTAGATCTTGCGCACTTCCTCGATCACTTCATCGGAGCCATTGAGGGCGGCAGTGGCGGCGACCTGGATGGGGGTGAAGGCGCCATAATCGAGATAGGATTTGACGCGCGCAAGGGCGGCAATCAGGCGCTCATTGCCGACGGCGAAACCGACGCGCCAGCCGGGCATGGAATAGGTCTTGCTCATGGAGGTGAACTCGACCGAGATGTCGATGGCTCCCGGGATCTGCAGCACGGAAGGCGGCGGGTCCTTCTCGTCGAAATAGATCTCCGAATAGGCGAGATCGGACAGGATGAAGATGTCGTTGGCGCGGCAGTACTTGACCACTTCGGCATAGAAATCGAGCGAGGCCGTATAGGCGGTCGGGTTGGCGGGATAGTTCAAGACCAGCGCGATGGGCTTGGGGATGGAGTGGCGCACGGCGCGATCGAGCGAGCGCATGAAATCTTCATTGGGATCGGCGGGCATGGAGCGCACGACGCCGCCGGCCATGATGAAGCCAAAGGAATGGATGGGATAGGTGGGATTGGGCACCAGCACCACATCGCCCGGGGCGGTGATGGCCGAAGCCATATTGGCAAAGCCTTCCTTGGAGCCAAGGGTGGCGACTACTTGGGTATCGGGGTTGAGCTTGACGCCAAAACGGCGGCCATAATAGCTCGCCTGCGCCTTGCGCAGCCCCGGAATGCCACGGGAGGTAGAATAGCGATGGGTGCGCGGGTCCTTCACCACTTCCTGGAGCTTGTTCACGATGTGCTCGGGGGTGGGCATATCGGGATTGCCCATGCCCAGATCGATGATGTCGACGCCATCGGCGCGCGCCTTGGCCTTGATCGGGTCGATATGGGCAAAAACATAGGGCGGGAGACGGCGGATGCGGTGGAAATCTTCGCTCATGGAATCCTCGGGCGGTCCGGGGTGGGACCTTGCTAGCGACAACGCGCTGGGGCCGCGCAGTCTGCAACAGACTGGCTTATTGTCGCGGAATTATGGTTTGAACAGGGTTAAGCGTTCTCGAAGGGATCGCAGATTTGTTCGGCTCTTCCCGGCCAACAGCGTGGCCCAGCGGGAAGAGCTAGCGGGCGTTCGCCGCTGCCCCGACCGTGGCGGCTGCCACGGGACTGCCGGCGAGCAAGGCTCCAACCAATGCAATCATGTGGGGAACGGCATGACTCTTGCCCTTAAGATGCGACGTAGTTATGAAAACCGGCTAAAGGTTCGTTGTTCATAAATGCTGACCCGGGTATTGTAAATGGTCTGCCGCAGGCCGATTTCCGCACCACATGCAGCGGATGACGAGGTCCAATCTTGAAGCGCATAGCCTTGGTGACGATTGGAACGCAAGGCGACGTTCAACCTTACCTGGCCCTCGCAATCGCCCTGCAGGAGCGCGGTTACGAGACGGTGCTTGGGGCTTCCGAAGAGTTCAAGGACCTGATCGAAAGCCGGGGCGTCGAATTCCATTCCCTCGGACCCTCCATCCAGGCATTTTTGCAGCAATCGCGGTTCGAGAACGCGATGAGCCAATCCATGCTGATCAATGCGCCCGCGCTGTTGCGCCAGGGCCAGCAGATCGTGGATACGGCGGCGCGCCACGCCTGGAATATGTGCCAGGGGTGCGACGCGATCATCATTAACATGAATACCAGCTTTGGCATCGACATTGCCGAAGCGCTCAAGATTCCCGCGATCATGACGGCGCTGCAGCCGCTCAACTCGACCAGCGAGTTTCCGCTCTGCATGTATTATGTGGGCAATGATCTGGGGCCGGCGCTCAACAAGCTGTCCTATACGGCGGCGACCGTGCAGCAGGCCTATTGGAACCTGCCGCGCAACAAGCTGCGGCGCGAGCTGATGGGGCTAGATGCGCGGCTGATGGGCGGGCTGTTCACCAATACCGAGGGCACGCCGCTGACGACGCTTTATGCCTATTCGGAAGCTGTATCGCCGCGGCCGCGCGACTGGCCCAAGACCGCGCTGGTGACGGGCTATTGGCAGCTCAAGACGCATGATGACTGGCACCCCTCCCCCGAGTTCCAGCGGTTCCTGGCTGCCGGGGATGCGCCGGTTTATATCGGCTTTGGCTCCATGCCCTTCGGGGCGGAGCGCAATACGCAGATTTTGAAAGAGGCCGTGCGGCTGTGGGGCGGCCGGGCGGTGGTGGCGCGCGGCTGGGGCGGGATCGATCCGTCCGATTTGCCCGACAGCATCTTTGCCTTCGAAAAGGCGCCGCATGACAAGCTGTTCCGCTATGTCAGCGGGGTGGTGCATCACGGTGGGGCGGGCACAACCTCGGCGGGGCTGCATCTGGGGCGGCCGACCTTTGTGGTGCCACAGGCGATCGACCAGCCTTATTGGGGGCGGCGCGTGTATGAGATGGGCTGCGGGCCCAAGCCGGTGCGGTTGCGCAAGCTGACCGCCGAGATATTGGCGGCCGCGCTGCAGGACCTCAGCACCAACGAGACCTATCGGCGCAATGCCGGCGAGATCGCCGAATTGCTGCAGGCCGAGGACGGCACGGGCAAGGCGATCGACGTGATCGAAGGCGTGATGGCCAATTACAAGCCGGTGCGCACCAAGCCGCGGCGCCCGGCGCTCAAGCTCGTGGGCTGAGGCGCGTTGCGAGACAAAGAAAAAGGGGAGGCAGGGGCCTCCCCTTTTGTTGATGCCGGGCCTGTTACAGGCGGCGCGTCAGTGCACTGAGGGTCGCGCCCAGCAGGGGAACGGCCAGCAGGCTCGCGCCCATGGCCAGAACCAGTGGGCCGGCCCCGGCATCCATCCAGCCGAGCCAGATCAGGAGGCAGGCCAAGGCTGCGCAGGACAGGCCGGTCAGGCGGTGGACGAGGCGCCAGGCGCGTTCGGAGGCGATCGGCCAAGGCAGGCGCAAGCCGCGATAGGTGTGGCGCTCAGCCTCAAACAGCACTGCGGCCAGCACGAGGAGGACGCCAGCCAGCACAAAGGCGGTGGCGCGGAAAAAGTCGAGATCGGAGCCGACACCCTGCATCAGAAGGGCGAACTGGCATGCCGTGGCAATGGCAAGCGCGAGGGTCAGGGCGGGATCGAGGATGTGGCGGGTATCGGCCAATTGCTTATTGGACAGGCGACGACCGAGCAGCCAGAAGCCGCCCATCAGCGCCAGTTCAACCATCGGGGGGACCGCCAGGGCAATGTCGCGCGGCCAGGCCCAATCGGCGGTGCTGCCCTGCCAATGGGCCACAAAGACATAGCCCTCGGGCACATGGATGAGGGCGACCCCGGCGATGGCCAGGGTGACGCCAAACAAAAGCAGGTGGAAGCGGGTAACGAGGCTGGGCATGGCGGGGGTCCGGAGGCCCGTCACATATAGGCGGGTGGGGGAGGATGGGAAGTGGGGATGTGGGCGCCTCCCCTCAAGGGATGGAAGCGATGGGGGGAGATAGGGATGAGCATCTGGTGCGGGACTAAGCAGCACGAGCCTTCACCGCAAAAGAAAAGGGCCGGTTGCCCGGCCCTTTTCGTAGTCGCGAATGAAAAATCCGAAGCTTAGCGCTTGGAGAACTGGAAGGACTTGCGGGCCTTGGCCTTGCCGTACTTCTTGCGCTCGACGACGCGGGCGTCGCGGGTCAGGAAGCCGCCCTTCTTGAGCACGGGACGCAGGTCCGGCTCGAAGAAGTTGAGGGCCTTGGAGATGCCGTGACGAACGGCACCGGCCTGGCCGGACAGACCGCCGCCGGCAACAGTGACGGTGACGTCATACTGGTCGGTGCGTTCGGTCGCGACGATGGGCTGCTTGACGATGAGCTGCAGCACGGGACGAGCGAAATAGGCAGCGAATTCGCGGCCATTGATCACCAGATTGCCCTTGCCCGGCTTGATCCAGACGCGTGCAACGGCGTTCTTGCGCTTGCCGGTGGCATAGGCGCGGCCCTGCGCGTCGAGCTTCTGGACATGGACGGGAGCGGTGTTGACGGCCGGGGCAACAGTGGAAGTGCCAAGGTCTTCAAGAGAGTTGATGGTCTCGGCCATTACTTAGCCCTCACATTCTTGGAGTTCATCGCGGCAACATCGAGCTGCTCGGGAGCCTGAGCCTCGTGGGGATGCTCGGCACCCGAATAGACGCGCAGATTCTTGAGCTGGGCGCGGGTCAGCGGGCCACCAGGCATCATGCGGCGCACGGCGTTTTCCAGAACGCGCTCGGGGAAGCGGCCTTCCAGCAGCTCGCGGGCAGTCCGGTCCTTGATGCCGCCGGGGTAGCCGGTGTGCCAGTAAAAGCGGTGCTGATCGAGCTTGCGGCCGGTCAGCTTCACCTTGTCGGCATTGATGACGATGATGTTGTCACCCATGTCCATGTGAGGCGTGAAAGTGGGCTTGTGCTTGCCGCGCAGACGCGAAGCGATGATTGACGCGAGGCGGCCGACGACCAGCCCTTCGGCGTCGATCAGGAGCCACTTCTTGTCGATCTCGCTCGGTTTTGCCGAGTAAGTGGTCATGTTGATATCCTTAGAAAGCTATGCCTGCCGACGACCACTCACGAGCGGTTTCCGGCATGTTCGACTGGCCGTGTAGTGGGAGAATGAGCTCCCGTCAAGTACGAATAAAATCGCCAGCAGAAACAAGCGCTTACAGACGCGGTATTATATTACCGCATCGATTCTGCAAGGCCGACTGAGACGGGGGAAGCCGTGCGCTGGACGCCAGCTGAGCGCGCGGCGCGTAGCAGATCGGCCAAGTATAGCGTTACCGCGCCGGCGAGGATGAAGGCCACGGCCTGGTGGGCCACGGCAAGGTCGATCTGCACCTGGGACAGGAGGGTGGAAATGCCCAGGACTACCTGGAGCAGCACGATCACAGCGAGGCGCGGCAGCCAGCGGTGAACGCCGGCAAAGCCCCCTGCCCTCGCCTGCGCCCAAAGCAGCCAGACCATATACAGCACGATGCCGTAGGCGATCATGCGGTGGTTGAACTGAACGGTCAGGTTGTTCTCGAAAAGATTGCGCCAGCCCGGCTGCATGGCCCCAAGGCCGTTGGGAACAAGGGCACCGTCCATGAGAGGCCAAGTATTATAGCCCATGCCGGCATCAAGCCCGGCAACAAAGGCGCCGGCCGCGATCTGGATCATGATGAGAACAAGAAGCAGCCCGGCGCTCCAGAGGTGCTTGGCACTCACCTGCCCCGTTACCGGCCTTGGATCGATGGAGCGGGGCACATAGGTCAGTGCGATCAGCAGTACGCCGGCAGCCGTGAGGTGAGCGGCGAGGCGGTATTGCGACACCGAGGTGAGTTCCGTCAGCCCCGAAGACACCATCCACCAGCCCAGCGCGCCCTGAAAACCACCGAGCAGGAAAAGGCCGAACAGCGGCAGCGCCAGCGTGCGCGGCAGGCGCTTCTGGAACAGGAAAACAACGAAGGGCACAATGAAGAGGAAGCCCAGCACCCGGCCGAGCAGGCGGTGGAACCACTCCCAAAAGAAGATCATCTTGAAGTCGGCCAGCGACATCCAGGTGTTGTTGACCTGATATTGCGGGATCTGCTTGTAGGCTTCGAATTCTGCGAGCCAATCGGCTTCGGTCAGCGGGGGAATGGCGCCGGTGATCGGCTTCCAGCTGGTGATGGACAGGCCCGATTCGGTTAGCCGGGTGATGCCGCCCACAACCACGATCAGCAACACAAAGGCGGCCAGGCCATAAAGCCAGATGCGCACCGGACGCAGGCGATCGGCGGCTGGCGAAATGGCAGGGCTCAGTGCGGCATCGTGGACAAGAGTCACGGGTGTATTCCCGGTATCGTGAAAGGCTGCCGAGTGGTATGCCCGGCCATCCTTTCTCGCAACAGGCGCGTTGCCGCACATGACCCAGCGTAACCGCAAGTTGATCGGCATCGTTTTGCTGCTGGGATCCATCGTGGCCTGGTTGTGGATCGGCACGGCGATCTATCTGCAACTTCCGCCGGACCTGCATCCGCTGGTGTTGATCGTTTATTTTCTGGTGGTGGGCATGGGCTGGTGCTTGCCGGCCATGGCGATCATCCGCTGGATGGCCAAGCCCGACAGCGCTTAAGCACCGATCTTGCCCAGCCAGGTGAAGAGCGCCCCGGTCGCAAACACATCCACATAGCGACGGTTTTGGAAGAGGCCATTGAGCGACACGCGTGGGAGCGCGTGGAGCGTCTGGGCGTGGTGCGGGTAAAGCCCGCCCGGCCGGGTGGTGACGGCCGAAGCAAAGCCGAGTTCGCGGGCGGCGGCGAATTCGCGCTCCCCGGCCGAGGCCGGGCCGCCGATGGGATAGGACAGATGGGCCGGGCGGGTGCCGAGGCGGGTGCCGATGATTTCGGCGGAGCGCTGCATTTCCTCGCGGGCCTCGTCCGGGGGAAGCTTGGCGAGTTCATAATGATGCACAGTGTGGGCGCCGATGCTGCAGAGCGGATTGGCGGCAATCGTGGCGAGTTCGGCCCAATCCATGATCAGTTCGCGGCAATGAGCGGCCAGATCAAAGCCGTGGTCGGCGGCGAAACGATGGAGCAGCGCGACGCGGTCGGGCTCGGGCATCTGGCGCATACGCCAGTAGAGTGCATCGTAGGCGGCTTGTTTCTCGGCTGTTGTCAGGGCGTCGCGCGGGGCGGGCTCGTCAGCGATGGCGATGCGGTTATTGGCGGCGGTGATGTCCTCGATGGCCTGCCACCAGACATCGCCAGTGCCATCGACCAGGGCGGTGGGTACATAAAGGGTAAAAGGAGCCGCGTGGCGCTCGAGGATGGGCAGCGCGTAGTGGAGATTGTCCTTGTAGGCGTCGTCAAAGGTGAGAACGGCAAAGGGGCGGGTCTTGGCAGGGGCGGCCAGGCGCGCGATGGCCTCATCGAGGGAGACAATGTCGACCCCGAGGTCGCGCAGCCGCTCGATCACGTAGTCCAGGAAGGCGGGCTCGATCTGGAGGATCGCGTTGGGCGAGAAATCGGGCGGGGTTTCGGGCAAGACGCGGTGGAGCGTGAAGATCACGCCCCGCGCGCTCGACAGCGTGCGCACAAGGCCCGGTAGCCGGGACAGCCACAAGGCCTCGAACATGGCCCGGATGGCGGTGTATTTGAGCGACATGGCGCGGTTCAGGCCGCGACACGTTCTTCGGGGAAGGACGCGACTTCCACCAGCCCGAAACCGGCCTCCAGCATCTGCTCGCGGGTTTGCTCGATCTGGTCGACATTGTCGATGGAGGCGGTGACGAGGATAACCCGGCCATCGAGCGCCTCAAACATGGGCAGGGTGGAATTGGGGCCAGCGGGACCGGTCAGCAGCACCACGACCTCATAGATGTCGCCCAGAGCTTCAACCAGGGTCACGGGCCTCGTGGAGCGGCGATCGAGCATCGGGGACTGGCCCCAGGGCACTTCGGCAAAGCTGTTGTCGGCCGATTTGTGCACGACTTCGCCAAAGCTTGCCGCTTCATTGGTCAGATCGGACAGGCCGGGCTCCTCGGTGAGGCGGGCGCTGCCCGCATCAACCAAAGCGACGCTGAGACCCCTAGCAAGGGCATCGCCCACCAGTTCCTCGGCCATAGCGGCGCTTTCGTCATGACCGGCGAGACCGGCCAGGATCACGAGGCGGGTGCGGCCGAGTGCGAGATCGGCAGCCAGGTCGCTGAAGGCGACGGTGTCGGGCAGTTTTTCATCGCGATAGTGGAGGCGCGGCGTGTCCAGATGGGATGCGGCATAGGCGTGGGCCAGGGCGTCGGGAATGGTTTGCTGTTCGGGCTGGTCCTCGACCACGAGATCGGGCGCGACTTCAAGCAGGGCGCGGCGCAGGCGGGCATGGCCGTCTTCGGCGGAAACCTGCTCGGGGGCGGGAACGTCCGCCTCATCTTCGTCGCTCGCAACAGGCTCGGGCTCAGCTTCGTCGGCTGGCGGTGGCGCAGCGAGGACGGGGACCACCACGACGGGTACGAGGGGCTCGGCCTGGGCGACCACAGGAACCTCGATCATGACGGGCTCATCCTCGTCCTCGGCGTCCTCATCCTCGTTGTCCTCGGCCTCGGCCTCGTCAGCGAGCGTAACGACATCGGGCTCGTCGGCAAAGACGGGCTCGGCATAGCGATGCAGGGGCTCGTCGGCGTCGATCAGGTGCGCGGCTTCGGGGCCCAGTTCGGCGGTGGCGGGCTCGGGTTCTTCCCAACGCTGGTCGGGCTCGAGCTCGGCTTCCTGGAAGGGGACGGCGTCGAGCTCATCCTGGTTGCGCTGCACAACGACGGTGCGCGCGGGGGCGATGGCGCGGCCCGAGATCAGCTCGTTGAAGATCACGAGGCCCAGCTGGAGCAGCAGGGAAGCCAGCCCCACCAGGATCAAGGTGAACTGGGTGCGTGGCGAAGAAGGGGTGACGGCGGGAGCGGCCATGGTCACCACCCGCACATCGGGGAGAGTCGAGTTGGTGTCAGTGCGCGACGCGGCTTCGCTGTAGCGCTGCAGGTAGCCTTCGAGCAGATTGCGCTGGGCCGCGGCTTCGCGCTGAAGGCTGTCGAGGGTGACGGTGTCCTGGGTCGCGGTGGAGGCCGAGGTCTTGGCGGTGGTGAGATCACCACGGAGCGATGCTTCCACATCGGCCTCGATCTGGGCTTCCGCTTCGAGCGCTTCGGCGACGCGGCGGCCCTCGATGGCGATCTGGTTGTTGAGTTCGTTGATCTGGGCGTCGGCGGCGCGGATATTGGGATGGTTGCCGAGCAGGGTCGCCGAAAGCTGGGCCCGCTCGCCCTGGAGGCGCGCCTTTTCCTGGCTGAGCTGCTGGATCACGGCGGAGTCGCGCACATCGGCGACGCCGTCGATGGGCTGGCCGCGCTCCAAGAGGCCGCGAATCAAGGCAGCGCGCGACAGGGCGGCGTTCTTGCGCTCCTGGGCGGCGTTGATCTGGGTCGCAATGGTGGAAAGCTGCTGGTCGACGAGACTGGTATTGTTGTTGCCAACAAAGAGGTCGTTGTCGACCTTGAAGTTGGCGACGGCGGCCTCGGCTTCGGTGACGCGGCTGCGCAGTTTCTGGATCTCGGCATCGAGCCAGCCCGAGGCCTCGGCGGTGTCGGAAAGAGACAGCTCGGCGCGGCGCGCCACATGGGCCGCGGCAATGGCATTGGCGATTTCGGCGGCCCGCTGCGGATCGGTCGAGCGGAAGATCACCGAGATGATGCGCGAGTCGCGCTCCTGGATCACGGTGAGCCGATCGTAGATATTGGCCAAGACGGTTTCATCGATGTTGTTGGGGGCGCTGGGACGGCCCAGCATCTGGGTCAGCATAGCGAGCGGGGAAAAGCCCGCACTGCCCCCATTGAATTCGGCAACCGAGCGCAGACCGAGCTGGTCGATCACGCGCAACAGGGTGTCGCGCGACTTGATCAGTTCGATCTGGCTAGACACGACCCCGGCTTCCGCGCCGGTCACCGAAGGAGCCTGCTCGTTGGCCGAGCGGGTATAAATGTTGCTGCGCGGCTCAACCAGGATCCCGGCCGTCGACTCGTAAAGGCGCGGCATGAACATCAGGATGGCAAAGGTTGCGGCGAGCAGCACCAGCGTGACGAGGATGATGCGCGGAAGCCGCCGCAGGACTGCCCCGCTCAGCGCAGCCATATCGATCCGTGCGTCCTGCACGGTTTGCGCCTCATAAGACATCGCCTACCTCGCCCAAGTTCTGCCTTGTTATTGCGCCGGCGTGGTAAGCAATCCGTTAAGCTGCTCGCAAAGCGCGACCGGCAAGCAACGAACTAAGCAAAATCTTAACCATGGCAGGACAAAAGTAGCGCAACTCAAATGCCGAGATTTGCATGCGCTGGCTTCCAATACTTTCCATTGCCCTGGTGATGCCTCTTGCAGCCTGTGCAACCACACGCGACGCAACCTATCTGGTCGAGACCAAGGGGCCTTATCAGCTCGACACCGGCGATACTTTGCGCGTGACCGTTTATGGCGACGAACAGCTGACCGACACCTACCGCGTCGATGACAGCGGCTCGGTGGCGTTTCCGCTGGTGGGTCCGGTGCAGGTGCGCGGGCAAACCACCCAGACGGCGAGCCGGCGGCTGGCCGGGGCGCTCGCCAATGGCTATATGCGCAACCCCGACGTGGCAGTGGAAGTGGCGGAATACCGGCCGTTCTTTATCCAGGGCGAGATCGGCAATTCCGGCCAGTTTCCCTATATCCATGGCATGACTGTTCGCGCCGCGATCAGCACGGCGGGCGGGTTCAGCGATACGGCGGACCGCAACAAGGCCGTGGTATATCGCCGTCAGGGTGACCAGATGGCCAAGGGCACGGTCGACCTCGACTTCCCCATTTATCCCGGCGACACGATTGTTGTGCTGGAGCGCTGGTTCTAGGGGTGGCGGGGCGCCAAACAGGCAAGCTGCGGATCCTGCAAGTGATGCGCGCCCCAGTGGGCGGGCTGTTTCGGCACGTCGCCGACCTGACGCGGGCCCTTGCCGGAATGGGGCATGAGGTCGGGCTGGTGGTCGACAGCCTCGCCAATGACGCGCAGACCGAAACCAGGCTGACCGCCCTCCTCCCTCATGCAAGCCTTGGCATTCACCGCTTCGCCATGCCGCGCGTGTTGGGCGCGGGCGACCTCGCCACGCCGCTGGCAGTGCGCCGGCTGGCGGGCAAGCTCGATATCGATGTGCTGCACGGGCATGGCGCCAAGGGTGGCTTTTATGCGCGGTTGGCACGGCTTGCCGGGGCAAGGGCCGCGGCGGTTTATACGCCCCATGGCGGAGTGCTGCATTTCTCCTCGGCCAGCCGATCAGGACAGGTGTTCCACCTGCTGGAGCGGGCGCTGCTCAGGCAAACCGGCGCCATCATTTTTGAGAGCGCCTATGCCAAGGCCACCTATGCCGCCCTGATCGCCGAGCCGAGTTGCCCGACAGTGGTGATTTATAATGGGCTGACGCGCGAAGAGTTCGTGCCCCTGCCCCCGGCTCCCAATGCGGCGGACTTCGTGTTCGTGGGCGAGCTGCGTCAACTCAAGGGCATCTTTGTGCTGGTGGAAGCACTGGTGGATGTGCGTCGCCCCGATGGATCGCCGGCAAGGCTGGTGATGGCGGGTGATGGTGGCGACCGGCAGTCGCTGATCGAGCGGATTGGGCAGTTGGGACTGAGCGATCGCGTCGTGCTGCCCGGCGCAATGCCGGCGCGCCAGGTTTTTCCTCAGGGCTGGTGCGCGGTGGTGCCGTCGCTGGCGGAATCACTGCCCTATGTGGTGCTGGAAGCGGCGGCGGGGCAGCTGCCCGTGATTGCCACCCGGGTGGGGGGCATTCCCGAAATCTTCGGGCCGACGGCCGGAAGTCTCGTCGCGCCCAACGATCCGCTGGCCTTGCGGGCAGCAATGCAGCAGGCGCTGGATCATCGTGAACAAGCGCAAGCAGAGATGGCAACGCGGCTCGATTTTGTCCGCCAGAACTTCTCGCTCGAGCAGATGAGCGGGCAGATCGAAGCCCTTTACCGCGGCCTGTTAGATAAGCCTTAGCGTCATAATTTCACTGAGTTTTCATTCCTTTTGACCCACACTGCTCCCTTCCCAGGGAGTAGTTGCTGCGCCATGTTTCGTGTCGATCCCCAACAGGCCGTGGTTGAACACGTCAATAAGGCCTTGGGAGAAACACCTGGCCCACGCGCGCTTTCGCCCCAGGCTGAAGCCATCATCGCCCAGCCGGTGGAAGGGGTGATCTCGGGTCCCGTGATCGTTGGCGTCGCGCAGATCATCGAAGCGCTGCTTTTGGCCACGCTGGGCTACGGCATTTATCATTTCTATGTGCAGCTTGATGAACCCGGCTTTTACGTACCGGTGATCATTGGCGCTTGCCTGTTGGCCAATGTGCTGTTCAACGCGGCGCGCACCCACCGCATCGCCGCCTATCGCACCATCTTCAACCAGATCAGCCGCGTCCTTGTGGGCTGGACGCTGGTGATGGTGGCGCTCACCGTGGGCATGTTCCTTTTCAAGGCCGGGGACATGTTTTCCCGCGTCTGGCTCATTGGCTGGTATGGGGCGGGCGCGGCAACGCTGATCGCTTATCGGCTCAGCCTGCGCGGGGTGGTTGGCTATTGGACCGAGCGGGGCCGGCTCAAGCGCCGCACCGCGATTGTGGGCGGTGGCGCCGACGCCGAAGTGCTGATCCGCCAGATTCGCGCCAGTGCCAACAACGACATCAAGCTTCTGGGCCTGTTCGATGACCGAGTAGATGATCGCTCGCCCGACACGGTGGATGGGTGCCCCAAGCTGGGCAAGGTGGCCGACCTCCTTGAGTTTGCGCGGCGCACGCCGGTGGATCTCGTGATCGTGTCGCTGCCGCTATCGGCCGAAAAGCGCGTGCTCGAAATGCTGACCCAGCTTTGGGTGCTGCCGGTGGACATCCGGCTATCGGCGCATATGAGCAAGCTCAAATTCACCAACAAGGCTTATTCCTATGTCGGGGATGTGCCGGTGTTCGACATGGCCGACCGGCCGATTTCGGACTGGAACCTCATCTTCAAGTGGCTGTTCGACAAGCTCGTGGCGCTGGTGGCGCTGATCGTCTTGTCCCCGGTGATGGTAGCCACGGCCATCGCCATCAAACTCGAGAGCCCGGGGCCGGTGTTCTTTATCCAGAAGCGGCATGGCTTCAACAATGAGCTGATCCGCATCTTCAAATTCCGCTCCATGCGTACCGACATGATCGACCAGAGCGCGAGCAAGCTCGTGACCAAGGATGATCCGCGGGTGACCAAGGTGGGGAAATTCATCCGCCGCACCTCGATCGACGAGTTGCCGCAGCTGTTCAATGTGCTGCGCGGGGAACTTTCCATTGTCGGCCCTCGCCCCCATGCGCTGCAGGCCAAGGCGGAAAACCAGCTCTATTACGAGGCGGTGGAAGGCTATTTCGCCCGGCATCGGGTCAAGCCCGGCATGACCGGCTGGGCGCAGGTGAACGGCTGGCGTGGGGAAACAGACACGATCGACAAGATCATGCAGCGCGTGAACCACGACCTTTATTACATCGAGCACTGGTCGATCCTGCTCGATCTCTACATCGTGCTGCTGACGCCGGTCTCGCTGGTGTCCAAGAACGAGAACGCCTACTAGCCCGGCCAGAGCGCGCCGCCGAGATAGCGCTCGGCGAGCTCGGCGGTGCCTTGGGCAAAGCCGGGCAAATGGGTTTGGGCCAGCTCGGTTTCGATATGGGAGCCGATAAAGGTCAACAACGCCATGCGGCGCAGCATGACCATGGAATCAATCGAGGCAATATCGGCCGGGGTGAGTGAGCGTTTCGCTGTGTAGGCGGCGAGCCAGGCCTGGCGCAGGTCGGGCACCGAAGCATGGGTTTCGTGAAACGAGATAGCCGCAGCAAAATCATAGGTGAACCAGCAAAAGCCGCAGTCATCGAAATCGATGAGGCTGACGGTGTCGCCATCCACCAAGAGATTGCCCAGCCGCATATCGGCATGGATGAGGCCGTAGCGTTCGCTCGATGTGCCATAAGCCGCAAGGCGGACTCGCAGTTCGGTATCGAGTCGGTCGAGCAGCGGGCGGATGGCGCCGTCTACGCCTGGGGCTACGCGCCAATCGCCCCAGAGGCCATCGGGATCAAGAATGGTGGCGGCGTTCCATGCCTGGCGGACAAAGCCGGCGGGGCGCGGCCAGGCCAGCGCATGGGCATGGAGGCGGGCGGCATAATCGCCGAGAGTAGCGAACAGCGGCGTCAGCTCGGCGTCGATGGCTGGCTCGGTGCCGGCAATGAAGCGGAACAGCACGGCATTGCGCAATTCTCCCGCCGCCGTGGTGACGGTCTGCAAGAGGCGCTCATTGGCGCCCGGCACGGGTTGGGGCAGCGGCAGATCGGTGTCGCGCTCGAGGGCGGCGAGCCAAGTCAGTTCACTCTCGATGGTCACCGGGCTTTGATAGGCCGGGCGATGAACGCGCAGGCAAAACCGCTCGCCACCGGGCAGATCGGCGCGAAAAGTGTGGTTTTCGGAATGATTGATGAGGGTGAGGGTGGCCGTGCCGAGCTGCGGCCAGAGCGTTCGCACGGATTCCAGATCGCGCTGATGCAACGGCATGGCGGGTGTGCCCGCTTCTTGAAGCGTGAATTGAAAATGGTCGGAGCGGCCGGATTTGAACCGACGACCCTTTGTCCCCCAGACAAATGCGCTACCAGGCTGCGCTACGCCCCGACTGCTGGGACACATAGAGAAGCTAGGGTTTTCAGGCAACCCCGAAATTCGGGAACAAAGGAACAAACCGAAAATTCGACGTCGAAAAACGCTGTTAGTGGGAGAAAGCCCCACCAAAGCGTCACAGAGGTTGCGCTTTTCGTTCACGGCGGTGGAGCAAGGCAGATGGCACAGTAGAATACGATAGATGACGCGCCGACGGATGGGACCGTATTCTTGGGGTTCTACCGCCGTCTAGCGGCTTCGCGGCTGACCAGACCTGCAGCGATGCGTCTGGACCGTTTGGGGCGGAGGATGTTGGAATTGCCAGTTTGAGAAAGGCGGTCGAGACCCCACCCACTGGATGCCCCCTCCCACCCCTCCGGTCCAAAGCTAATGGGAGAGGGGAGATGGAACTGAGCGCCAAACAAGAGCAGCGGATTGGTTGGAGGATGCGCCACATTGATTGGCTCCTGCCCGGACGTCCGGAGGTACTGAGGACAAAGAGTAGTTTGTCGCAATGTTCGAGGCTACGCTTGATCAGAGCTTCTTAGAGGGCACGCTAGAGCCGCATCGGCTCGTTGAGCTTATTGCCACCAAAACCAGCAGGCCATCCCCTGCCTGCCATAGCTAAAGCAACAGGCGATCTGGCTAATCGAAATAGAACGACCCTAACCGAAACCCCAAAGGAGGGAGAGGCTGGGGCGCGATGAACTGCCCAGGATTGGCAGGGACAGATCAAACACCTACCAGGCAAGTTCTGTGTACGTAGAATTGCTCCTTTAAACCCGTTGTTAAGTACGTTTTATAAGTGTTCGGCAAAATTCCAGTTCGATATGGGGTTCGTTTACGAGATAATTGTTAGCTCGTACACCCGACATGCTGCGAGATAAGATGCATTCATCACAGCCGCTCCGCAATAATGTTCAAGTTTTTTTGGACGCCCTAGAGCGCGTCGTGCTGAGTGTAATTTTCAGCTTCTTCGCATGGAAGCTCGGTCAATCGTGGTTGACAACCGGAAGCATCATCACGCTTATCGCTCTTGTTTCGGAAGGCGCAGTTCTCTTTTTTGTGCTTTTCAGGCGCTTCACTACCGAAGTTTCGATGCTACCTGGGGATTGGCTGCTCGCTTTTTTGGGCACTGCAACGCCGCTCCTGGTACAGCCCTCTGGAAATGAAGGGCTTGCTCCGCAGGCTCTTTGCGCAGCGCTGATGTTGGTTGGAATGTCTGTCCAGATCGCTGCCAAATTAACGTTGCGACGGAGCTTCGGAGCCGTGGCAGCGAACCGGGGGGTGAAGAAAAAAGGTCCCTATCGGCTGGTTCGCCACCCCATGTACGCCGGCTACATCTTGACCCAGATTGGATTCCTCCTCTCCTACCCGAGCGTCTTCAACTTGGCGGTTTATTCTGCAGCATTTGCTTTTCAGATCGGGCGCATCTTGGCGGAGGAAAGAGTCTTAGCGCGCGATGCAAGCTATCGTGATTTCACTGCTGCCGTGCCTTATCGGCTGGTGCCTGGTGTATTCTGATTTGAGGCGCAGCGAACACAACGCCGATTTGGCCTAGTAGCTGAACATTGGACAACAGTTACAGCCGTCAGGGCGAAGGGTCGTATGCCTTTGGTGCTTGTCAGGACCCCGACCTACCGTGGCTCGGAACCGCTCCAACGAGCCATTCAGTGCCTACGGGCGCAAAGCCATGGCGAATGGATCTGCGAGGTGCGCGATGATTGCCCAGATGGCAGCGCGCGTAGTGTGCTCGAGGAGCTCAGGGATCCGCGCGTTCGCTATGTTCACAACCAGCCGCAGAAATTCGGCGTCCAAAATCTTGACGACTGCTTTCGCCTGGAGAACGCATTTCACGCCGACTACTTCTTCATGCTGGAAGATGACAACCAAGTTCGCCCCGAGTTCGGAGCGCCTTAGGACGCATGCGAGCCCTGTCGGTTACACCGGTGTCCCCGTCTTGTCTGGCCTGCTCCCCTGCCCTATGTTTGGCGATGCAGGAGATGTTTCCTGCATTCGTTCTCAGGGCGGGGTGTAATTCCCCACCGGCGGTAAGGGGAAACCCAAGCCCGCGAGCGCCCGGCGCAGGTCGGGGTCAGCAGATCCGGTGTGATTCCGGAGCCGACGGTTATAGTCCGGATGAGAGAGAACGGGTCTGGCTATGGAGCTTGAGCTTCGTTGCGGTTGTGCCGCTGCGGGGGGTGAGCGCCATTCCTTCCCGTAAACCCTGAGGTAGCTGGGTCTTACGCGAAAGGATAACTCGTTGAGCCAGATTGCCTCCGCCTCCCCCCGTCGGCAGATTTCACCTTCCATCCAGGGCGCCATGCTGATGCTGGGCGCCGGGATTGCCTATGCGGGCGTCAATGTCGCCACGCCCATTGCCACTTATCAGTTGGGCTTTCCCTCCACCTCTGCCGTGTTCTGGCAATATCTAATTGCGGCGCTGCTCTGCATCCCATTGGTGTGGAACATGGGGCTCAAGGCGCTAAAGACGCGTCATCCCGTGGTGCATCTCGTGCGCATCGTGCTGTCGGCCGCGGGGGCGCAGGCCTTTGGCTTTGCCTTTGCCTTGGGCGTGCCGCTTTGGCAGGTGATCGCGCTCGTCATGACCTCGCCGTTCTTCATTATCCTGGGGGCCTGGTTGTTCCTGGGCGAGCAGGTGCGGTTGCCGAGAATCCTGGCCACGGTGACCGGGTTTGCCGGCGCGATGATTATCCTGCAGCCCTGGAGTTCGGTGTTTACCTGGGCGGCACTGCTGCCGATCCTGGCGGCCGCGCTGTGGGCGGGATCGTCGCTGCTGACCAAATATCTCACTCGGTTCGAAACGCCCGAATCGATCACGCTTTACCTGATGCTGCTGATGACACCCGCCAATGCGCTGTTCCTGATCCCGACCGGGTTGGCCATTCCGGGCGGCGAAGTGCTGTGGCTGATGGTACTGATCGGGTTCCTATCGGCGGCGGCACAGTATCTGCTGGCCAAGGCCTATGCGGTGGCAGACGCGACCTATCTGCAACCCTTTGATGATCTCAAGCTGCCGCTCAATGTGCTGGCGAGCTGGCTCATCCTGTCCCAGGCGCCAGATCTCTGGTTCTGGCCCGGCGCGCTGTTGATCGTGGGGGCATCGCTGTTCATCATGCGGCAGGATAGCGGGCGCAGCGTTCCGGCGTCACGCTGAGCCGGGGCGCTACGGCGCCCCAGCCTCTCCCGGCGGGCGATCGATTCGGAATGATTGAGCATTCCGCCGGGAAAGCGTTGTCGATCGTGCCGGGGGGCGCTATCTCCTCGCCAGCCCAGGAACAAGGCGGAGGGAATCAATGGCGCCGACAAGCGAGCAACAAGCTGGATATGTGCTGACGCTAAGCTGCGTGGACAAGCCGGGCATTGTCGCCGCGGTGACCACCGAATTGGCGGCGCTGGGTGCCAATATCGCCGAAAGCAACCAGTTCTGGGACCGGCAGACCGGCACCTTCTTTATGCGGCTGGCCTTTGCTGCGCCCGAGGGCGTCGATCGCGATGCGCTGGAGCGGGCGCTGCGCGCTCCGATTGAGCGGTTCGGGATGAAGACCACGCTGGTGCCGCTGTCGCGCCGGCCCAAGATCGTGATCATGGTCTCGAAGTTCGACCATGCCTTGTTGCACCTGCTCTACCAGATTCGCGTTGGGTGGCTCGATGCCGAGGTGGTCGCTATCGTGTCCAACCATCCCGAGGGGCAGCGCATTGCCGAGAACGAGGGCATTCCGTTCCATCTGTGGCCGGTGAATGCAGGCAACAAGGCCGAGCAGGAAGCCAAGGTGCTGGCGCTGGTGCAGGAAAGCGGCGCCGACCTTGTGGTCCTGGCGCGCTATATGCAGGTGCTGTCCGATACGCTGTCGACGCGGCTCTTTGGTAAGATCATCAATATCCACCACTCGTTCCTGCCCAGCTTCAAGGGCGCCAAACCCTATCACCAGGCCCATGAGCGCGGGGTCAAGCTGATCGGCGCCACGGCGCATTATGTGACGCCGGACCTCGATGAAGGCCCGATCATCGAGCAGGAAACCGCTCGGGTGACCCATTCGATGAGCCCTGAGGATATGCTGGCAGCTGGCCGCGATATCGAGAGCCGGGTGCTGGCGCGGGCCGTCAAGCTGCACCTCGAAAACCGGGTGATGCTGAACGGGCACAAGACGGTGGTGTTCGGCTAGATCAGGTTTCGCGCGCCCGCTCGAGCAGGCGCTTGCATTCCAGGAGTTCGCGCAACACGTCGGAGAGCTTGTTGCGCGCCTCCTTATCCAGCGCGGGGCTGGCGGTCATCACCGCCTCTTCGATCTCGGCTTCGTCGCCGGCTTCTTCGGCCATTTCGATCATGGGCAAGATGTCTTCCACCGGCTTGCCCTCGCCCACAGCGATGACATAGCGACTACCCTGATCCTTGAGAATGCGCTGGACGCCCTTGATGGTAAAGCCCTGATCATAGAGCAGATGACGGATGCCGCGCAGCAGCAGCACGTCTTCGGGCCGATAATAGCGGCGCCCGCCACCGCGTTTGAGAGGCTTGATCGTGGAGAAGCGCGTCTCCCAAAACCGCAGCACGTGCTGGGGCAGGTCGAGTTCTTCAGCAGCCTCGGAAATGGTCCGGAAGGCGTCGGGAGACTTGTCCAACACACACCCCTTGGCAAAAACGCCTTACTTTTCAGCGGTGACCATAGATTTGTTGATCTTGGATTTCAATACGTTGCTGGGTTTGAACACAAGAACCTGCCGCGGCAGGATGGGTACTTCCTCACCAGTCTTGGGATTGCGCCCGATCCGCTCGTTCTTGGAGCGTACCTGGAAGGAGCCGAACGAGGAGAGCTTCACATTGGAGCCCGAAATCAGCGCCTCCGAGATCAGATCGAGCACGCGCTCGACCAATTCCGCCGATTCGGTTCGGGACAGACCTACCGAGCCATAAACGGCCTCCGCCAAGTCAGCCCGCGTTACTGTCTTCTGAGTCATTCGCACCCCCGTTTGGACGTCAGGGCCGGCCCATGCAAACAGGCCGATTGCTTGCCTGCTTGTGGCGGCAGCACCCAGCGCGTTTCGCCCGGGCAGCGGCCACAGAACAGTGTTGCCACCCGCTCAGTTCACATGCTTCCAGCGATTGCCGCACCGGGCTCCTCCGGCCCGCCGTTAACACTAACGCCTTGAAACACCTCAGGTCAATGCAGCCAAAAAGGCTTACCAGCGAATAAGCGAAGCACCCCAGGTGAAGCCACCGCCCATGGCTTCGAGCATCACGAGGTCACCCTCTTTGATGCGGCCATCGGCCACCGCAACGCTGAGCGCGAGGGGAACTGAGGCGGCCGATGTGTTGGCGTGGCGATCAACGGTGATCACCACCTTTTCGGGGGGCAAGCCGAGCTTGGCCCCTGCCCCATCGATGATGCGGCGGTTGGCCTGGTGGGGCACGAACCAGTCGAGGTCGTCCACGGTGTAGCCGGCCTTGTCGAGCGTGTCGTAGACCACATCGGTAATCTTGCCGACGGCATGGCGGAACACTTCGGGCCCCTGCATGCGCACATGGCCGACGCCCTTGGTGGAGGATGGGCCGCCATCCACATAGAGCTTGTCCCAATGGTGGCCATCGGAGCGCAGGGCGGAAGCAAGAACGCCGCGATCGGGCGCGCCATCAGCGATCTCCACCCGCTCCATGATCACCGCACCGGCGCCGTCGCCGAACAGGACGCAGGTGCCGCGATCGGTCCAGTCCAGCAGGCGCGAAAAGGTTTCGGCACCAATCACGAGGGCGCGGCTGGCAAGGCCGTTCTGCAGGTAGCTGTCGGCAGTGGCGACCGCATACACAAAGCCCGAGCAGACCGCCTGCAGGTCAAAGGCCATGCCGTGATGCATGCCCAGCTTCATCTGCACCAAGGTCGCCGCGGCCGGAAAGGTGTAATCGGGCGTGGTGGTCGCGACGATGATGAGGTCGATGTCGTGGGGCGTCATGCCGGCGGCATCGAGCGCCTGCTGGGCGGCAGCAACGGCCAGATCGGAGGTGAACTGGCCTTCGGCGGCGATGTGGCGCTCCTTGATGCCGACCCGCTGCTGGATCCACTCGTCGGAGGTATCCACCATCTTGGCCAGTTCGGCATTGGTCAGGATTTTTTCGGGCAGATAGGCGCCCACGCCGCGAATAATAGAACGAGTCTTGGTCACGCCGGGTTCGCCTCGGATGGTGGAGGTGGAGTTTCGGCAACGGCACTGACGGGGAAACGCTTCATGCTGTCGCCGATCTTATCGATCAGGCGGTTACGCCCCATTTCATAGGCAAGGCCCAGGGCACTCTTGTAGCCGATTTCATCGGTGCCGCCATGGGACTTGATGACAACGCCATTGAGGCCCAGGAACACGCCGCCATTGACGGTGCGAGGATCCATCCTATGGCGTAGCTGCTTGAGGGCCGACATGGCAAAGAGCGCGCCGATTCGGCTCATCAGATTGGCCTTGAGGGCGTTGGAGAGGTATTTGCCAACCTGGCGGGCGGTGCCTTCGGCGGTCTTGAGGGCGATATTGCCAACAAAGCCTTCGGTGACCACCACATCAACCGTGCCCTTGCCGATATCATCGCCTTCGACAAAGCCATGATAGGTGAAACCGGCGCCGCTGGCATCGGCGAGGATGCGGCCGGCCTCCTTGATGGAATCGAGGCCCTTCACTTCCTCGGTGCCCACATTGAGCAGCCCGATGGTGGGGGATTCATGGTTGAATAGCGCCCGAGCGAGCGCCGAGCCCAGAATGGCGTAATCCACCAGTTGGCGCGCATCGGCGCCAATGGTGGCGCCCATATCGAGCACGATGATGTCGGTGCGCAGCGTTGGCCAGATCGCCGCAATGCCGGGGCGCGCAATGCCTTCCATGGGCCGGAGGCAAAAAGTTGCCATGGCCATCAGGGCGCCGGTGTTGCCGCCCGAGATTGCCACATCGGCCTGGCCATCCTTGACCGCCTGGATAGCCATCCACATGGACGACGTGCCCTTGCCCTTGCGCAGGGCCTGGCTCGGCTTTTCATCCATGGCGATCACCGCTTCGCAGTGATTGACGGTGCTGACCGGCTTTAGCTCGGAGAACTCATCGAGCAAGGGGCTGATCTGTTCCTGGCGGCCATGGAAGATGAAGCGGCTATCGGGGTGCTCGCGCCAGGCCAAAAGCGCACCGTGGATCACGGCTCGGGGGGCGTTGTCGCCACCCATTGCGTCCACTGAGATGGTTATCGTGTCAGTCATTTCGGCCTATGGTTGGTCCCCGGAAGGCTCGGCGGCACCATACCCCACCATGGGGTCGGCGCAAGCCCGGCCAAGAGGGCAAGTTCTTATTTATCGTCGCCAGTCTTGAGCTGGCGCAGGCTCGCGAACGGCCCCTGATCTTCGGGAGGCGCCACAATACCCAAGGCGTCGAGGCTTTCGCCGGGCAAGCGCGGATAGGGATCGATGGCCAGGGCCAGCGTCTCGATCAGCAAGGCGCTGAGGTCAACCTCGGGCCCGTCGATGTGATCGGGAAAATCATCATCCTCGAGGTCGATGAACAGTTCCGAGCCGGGCGTAGCCTTGTGGGCCTGATCGGGCTCGGGCAGGAAGACGCGGTCCACCGGCTCGTCGATCTCCTGCACCACTGGCTCAAAGGTCACGACGGAAGGCTGCACGATGCGCGCGGTCAGCCGACCGAGCACCCGGATGCCGCCGCGCAGTGGGGTCGCCACCAGTTTGGCGCCGAATTGCTCCACGGCAGATAGCTTGAGTTGCTCGGCCAGCGCAGCGAGTGCTGCGGCTTGGGGGTGAACCTCGATCTCGCGGCCCGTTGCAGGCAACCGATCCACCCGGATCACTGCGTCGATAATGGGTGCATCAGTGTGCTTCATGCCGCTACCTCAAAGGAAAGGGTGCCAGTGGTGATCGCCTGGCTCGACTGGCGCGCCAAGGCCGCATCGAGCGCCAGCACATAATCGGCGAGCGCCGCGACCTGGGCCGGCTCGGCGCCATCGAGCACATTGCGCGTCAGCACCGATTCGAGAGCTGCACGATCATTGCTGTCGATGGCAACATTAAGGGCAGCGAGCAAACCAAAGAAGATATTGCCCATTTTCTGAATTTTCTTGGGCACTGCCATGTCGCCGACGCCCATTTCACGCAGGGAGCGGTCCATGTCCTTGAAGAACAGGTCAAACACGGCCTGGCTGAATTCTTTGGTGCGCGCATCTTCCGAGCGCAGGCGGCGGAACAACAGGGCCAGATGCAGGCTGATCATGTCGAAACGCCCAGTGACGGTATCGGGCACGCCCCAGTCGCGATAGAACAGCGGCTGCCGGGATTGAGACACAATGGCGCTATAAACGGCGTAAACGGGCTCGGCAGCAGGGTTCTTGCGGAACAGGGAGAGGATCATGGATTGCGCTCAGCGTCTTGATCGGTCAAACACGAAGCAGGACCTGCGGACGGGTGATTGCCACCTTGCCAGATTGGCGCCTTGGCAGGTACACATTTCGGCGGCCGGAAAGACCACGAATTCGTGGGGACGGCTATAATCGAGTGCCATCTGGAAAGTCAAATTCATGCCTGTGCGTTTCGCCCTCGGACCGATGATGCCGTTTGCTGCCGCCGCTGTGATTGCCGTGGCACTTGCCGGCTGTACCGGTAGCAGCACTGCCTTTGTCAAAAACCGGACCCAGGGCTATGAAATTTCGGAAAGCGCGCTGGCGCAGATTCGCGTCGGCCAAAGCAAGGAACTGGTGACGCTGGTGCTCGGCTCACCCCAGACCACCAATACCTTTGGCGACCAGTCGGCCTTCTACTATGTCGAAACCAAGGTGCAGCAGACCAATTTCGGGCTGACCAACATCAAGTCCCGCACGGTGCTGGTGGTGTATTTCGACAAGAACAACAAGGTGGTCGACAAGGCGGTGTATTCGCTGGCCGACGGCAAGACGGTGACCATCGAGAGCCGCCGTACCCCGTCGTTTGGCGAGGATCGCTCGTTTGTGGATTCGATCCTCAATTCGTTCTGAGGCAAGGCTGCCCCAGTGACACAAAAGCCCCGGTCTCCCGGGGCTTTTTTATTGGCTAGAGCGTTTCGCTGAGGTTGTTGCCATGTTCGCGCGCCATGGCATCAAGCGTGGCATTGACCAGCCCGCTGGCATCGTCCTCGTAGAAGGCCTTGGCCACATCCACATATTCGGTGATGACGACGCGGGGCGGAATATCGCGGCGGCGTAGCAGCTCAAAGGCGGCGGCGCGCAGGATGGCGCGCAGCGTGGCATCGACGCGTTCCATGGGCCAGCCTTCGGCCAGCGCCCGATCAACGGCAGGATCGACCTCAAGCTGGTGCTTGGCGACGCCAACTACGATCTGGCGGAAAAAATCGGCGTCCGCGGGCAGATACTGCTCGCCCTCGATCTCGCGGCCGAGATGAAAGGCGCCGAACTGCGCGAGGGTGTCTTCCAGGCTCTGGTGCCCGACATCCATCTGATAAAGCGCCTGCACCGCTGCCAGCCGGGCAGCACCACGCTGATTGGCGGGTCGGTCGGTTTGCGGGTCGCGTTTGGGGGCTTGAGCCATGAGGGGGTAACTCGAATGGGGGGTGGCCGGTTCATTGCGCGTCGGAAAAGCGCGACCGGGTGAAACACGGGATCAGTCTTCAGGCAGCGGCGGGCTGCTGTTGGCCTGCGCCAATTCGGACAGGAAGGAGCGGAAGTCGTCTGCAGCCGAGAAGTTCTTGTAGACCGAGGCGAAGCGGACAAAAGCCACGTCGTCGAGCCCCTTGAGCCCTTCCATGACATATTCGCCGATCTGGTCGGAGGTCACTTCCACGTCACCCAGCGATTCGAGCTGGCGCACGATGCCCGAGATCATGCGCTCGATGCGCTCGGGATCCACCGAGCGCTTGCGCAGGGCGGTGTAAACGGAGCGGGCCAGCTTTTCGCGGTCGAAGGGGACCTTGCGGCCACTCTTTTTGACCACGGTTAGGTCGCGCAGTTGCACGCGTTCGAAAGTGGTGAAGCGGCCGCCGCAGCCGGTGCAGATGCGCCGGCGCCGGATGGCGCCGGAATCTTCGGTCGGGCGGCTGTCCTTGACCTGCGTATCGTCGTCGCCGCAATAGGGACAGCGCATGCCTAAGCCTTACTGGTAGATCGGGAAGCGGTTGGTGAGGGCGACGACCTTGTCGCGCACCGCGGCTTCGACCATGGCATTGCCCTCTTCGGAATTGGCTTCACGCAAACCATCGAGAACCTCAACGATGAGATTGCCTATTTCCTGGAATTCAGCGACGCCAAAGCCGCGGGTGGTGCCCGCAGGGGTGCCGAGGCGAATGCCCGAGGTCACGAACGGCTTTTCCGGATCGAAGGGGATGCCGTTCTTGTTGCAGGTGATATAGGCGCGGCCAAGCCCCTGCTCTGCCCGCTTGCCCGTGGCGTTCTTTTTGCGCAGATCCACCAGCATGAGGTGGTTGTCAGTGCCGCCCGAGACAACATCGAGCCCGTGGGACTTGAGCGTTTCGGCCAAAGCACGGGCATTGGTGACGACTTGCTGCGCATAAGCGCGGAACTCGGGCTGCAGCGCTTCCTTGAAGGCGACAGCCTTGGCGGCGATCACATGCATCAGGGGCCCTCCCTGCAGGCCCGGGAACACGGCGGAGTTCACCTTCTTGGCGATGTCCGCGTCGTTGGTCAGGATCATGCCGCCGCGCGGACCACGCAGCGATTTATGCGTGGTGGTGGTGACCACATGGGCATGCGGCACTGGGGAGGGATGGACACCGCCGGCAACGAGACCGGCGATATGGGCCATATCGACCATGAGGTAAGCGCCAACCGCGTCGGCGATTTGGCGGAAGCGCGCCCAATCCCAGAAGCGGGAATAGGCCGTGCCGCCGGCCAGGATCAGCTTGGGCTTGTGCTCGTGGGCCAGGCGCTCGACTTCGTCCATATCAAGGAGGTGATCGTCGGGGCGCACGCCATAGGACACGACATTGAACCACTTGCCGCTCATGTTGACGGGCGAACCATGCGTCAGGTGCCCGCCCGAGTTGAGGTCGAGGCCCATAAAGGTGTCGCCGGGCTGCAGCAGCGCCAGGAACACGGCCTGGTTCATCTGCGAGCCGGAATTGGGCTGCACATTGGCGAAACCGGCGCCAAACAACTGCTTGGCCCGCTCGATGGCGAGGTTTTCGGCAATATCGACAAATTGGCAGCCGCCATAGTAGCGCTTGCCCGGATAGCCCTCGGCATATTTGTTGGTCATGATCGAGCCCTGGGCTTCAAGCACAGCGCGCGAGACGATGTTTTCCGAAGCAATCAGCTCGATTTCGTGCTGCTGCCGACCCAGCTCGCTGCTGATAGCGCCCGCGATTTCAGGATCGGTTTCTGCCAGACCGGCGGAGAAGAACCGAGGAAAGAGCGGAAGAGAGGCAGCAGCGCTCATGGCGTACTCCAGAATCCAAGATATTGGGTTGTGGTGGGTGGTATGGCGCAGCCTGTAGCACAAAGCGCGGGCTCAATCCAAGGGCGCGTTAGCTATTCGCTTATGTGACGCAACTTGCGTGCCGCTGGATCATTTTAGCAGTTGGAGACCGGATAGGCCGGCCACGTGGGGGCAGGAGTTTATCATGAAAACCATCTTCAATACCGTAGGCGCCGTAGCTATGGCCGGCTTGCTGGCCTTTTCCGGATCGGTCCCCGCCGAGGCGCAGGGCCTGTTCAGCCGCCATGATCGCGGCTGGCACGATCGCGACTGGCATGATCGGGGCGACTGGCGCCCGCGTCGGCATCATCATCGCGGCTGGCGCGGTAATGGCGGTGGCGCAGTTGCCGCCGGTGTGCTGGGCTTTGGCCTTGGCGCAATCGTGGGCGGAGCCATCGCCAACGACAATCGCCGCGGTGATCGCCTGATTGGCCCGGTTTATGATTACGGGCCGTCCTACAGTGCCCATGTGCGGGCCTGTTATGCGCGCTATCGCTCCTATGATGCGCGCACCGATACGTTCCTCGGCTATGACGGCTATCGTCACCGCTGCAATCTCTAGCAGCTAGCTCCTCCAAAAAGCCCGGGTTTCCCGGGCTTTTTACTAGAACAGACGTGGTGTTGCGGCGGGTGCCGGCGTTTCGGCGAGGCGCCGGCGAAGTTTGGCGAGCGCCACTTGCTGCATCTGGGTGCGGGTTGCGGCGGCCGGCGTGATCACCACGACCTCGGTCCCAGTGGCGCTGTCGATGGCGGCGACGCGCATCTGGGCGCCAACCTGAACGAATTCAAACAGAACCTGAACGTCGTTCATCTTGTCTCCGGGAGGATGCTACTCCCGCCCTCCACTCAATTGTGGACCATACAAAAAAGGCCCTCCCGAAGGAGGGCCTCGATTAGTGCGCCGCTTAGGCTTCGAAGGTCGTCTTGCCCTGCGCGTCGAAGTTGTAAACGTCGTCGCGGAAGCTGACCGTGCCCTGCCGGTTGGCCCAGGCGGTGATGTAGGTGGTGTGGATCGGCACCTGACCCTCGCACTTGACGTCGAGACGCTGCAGCGACTCGAAGGTGGCGTTGACCCGGTCCTGGGTCCAGTCACCATTGTCCCGCAACAGCCAGCTCACCAGCTGATGCACGCTTTCGACGCGCACGCAGCCCGAAGAGTGGAACCGTGCATTTTCGCCGAACAGGGCCTTGGTGGGGGTGTCGTGCAGGTAGCAGTCATAGGGGTTGTAGAAGTTGATCTTGCAGTGGCCCATGGAGTTGGCGGCGCCTGGCTCCTGGCGATACATGTAGTTGACTTCGGTATCGCTGATATTGGCCCAGTTGATCGTGGCGGGATCGATCTTGTTGCCCGAGCCATCATAGATGAAGATGTTCTGCTCGGCCAAGTAGTTGGGGTTTTCCTGCATGTACTTGGTCAGGTCCTTGCGGACCAGCGACTTGGGCACGTGCCAATAGGGATTGAAGTTGATCTGGCTGATCTTGCTGGCCATGATCGGGGTGGCGCGATCGACACGGCCGACCACGGCGACGTGGCGCTGCTCGACCATGCCGCCAGCAACCGCCTCGATGGTGGCGGCGGGGATGTTGACCACAACATAGCGCTCGGACAGGTTGGGCGCGAGGTTCTGCACCCGCTGGAAGTTCAGGTAGAGCTGGTTGAGGCGGGTCTGGGCGGGAACGTTGAGGGCGTACCAGGTGGGCTCGTCGATCTTGCCGTTGACGATGAGGCCGTGGCGAGCCTGGAAGGTGCGGATGCCGCGATCGGTGACTTCATCGACTACATCATCGACATTTTCCACCAGCGCCATATCGCCTGACGAGATCAGGCGGCGCTTGAGCGCGATGGCCGGCTTGCCCTTCTTGCCGCTGGACAGACCATAGGCTTCCTGCGGGACTTCTTCCCAGCCGCCGGCGGCGACAAAGGGCTCATACTGGGAAATCGCCAGCTGCAGATTATAGGCCGTATCAAAGGACAGGATCGGCTCATTGGTCGCAATCAAGGCTTCGGCGGCGGCCGTGTTGCCGTCGGAGTCGATTTCGCGCAGGGTCCGATTGCCCGAGAACAGATCCAAGATGCTGCCGTCCTGCGCCCAAACGGCGGAAGGAAGGGCAGCGCTGGCTCCGGCAACGGCCATGGACCGGAGGAGTGAACGTCGATTCAACCGCATCTAAACACATCCAATTTGCCCGTCGCGAGTTGCGAGGGTCTTACCATCGTGTTCCGCAGCCCACCGCCAGGGTCACCCGAACGGGCGAGCTTTAGAATTCAGGAACCATCATTACGCGGGAAATGGTTTCAACCGCGTAACCAGCGCTGTGTCGCCAGTTTGCGGCACAAATAAGTAAACGCCGGCCGAGGCCAGCGTTTCACTTGGTGTGTGGCACCATTGCTACAGTTTTACTAAGACGAGCCTAGAGCTTGTAGAGGATCTGATCGACCCAGAAGCGTTCGAGGCGCGCGAGGGCCTTGTTGAGGCCGTCAAACTCGTCATCCCCCAGACCACCGACCTTGTCGATGGATTTGAGATGACGGTCATAAAGTTCGTCGATCACCTCGGCCACTTCCTCACCCTTAGGTGAAAGCTTGATGCGCACCGAGCGGCGGTCCGAACGCGAGCGTTCCTGGAAGATATAGCCGCTTTCGACGAGTTTCTTGAGGTTATAGGAAACGTTGGATCCCAGGTAATAGCCCCGCGAGCGCAGCTCCCCTGCAGTCAGTTCCGCATCGCCGATGTTGAACATCAGCAGCGCCTGAACCGGGTTGATGTCGTCCCAACCCATGCGGTCAAACTCGTCCTTGATCAGGTCGAGCAGGCGGCGATGCAGCCGTTCAACGCGTGAAACGGCTTCCAGATAGAGTGGCTTCAGCCGCTTGGGCTGCTCGGGTACCATGGCCTCGCTGGCGTTCGATTTGCCTACCATTTGAGCCTCGCTGTTGCTGTCCGTGCGACTTTTCGCATCTCATGAGAGGAAAATATGGCGTCCCCCGCTAACATGCGCCTAAGCCACACGCTTAAAACTATCTTACGGGAAAACAACGAGAATTTGGCTTTATTCTTCGTTACACCCACCAACACAATTGTAACCTAAAGAGGGAGTTAAGGAGGAAAACCTCGTGAAAACGTCGGGTGGCAGTGGCTTCATGTGTCGGCTCGGCGAGCTCTACTGAGCAAGCCTCACGACAAGTTCATCCCAGTTCTCCAATACGTCGTTGCGCGCCCGGATTCCCCCTGAACTGCGCTGCCGCTCCTCGTCCTGCAGGAGGCGTGCGAAGACCAGGCGCCGAGTGTTGTGCTCGGCCCAGCCGACGAACCATCCCCAGCCCCTGGCGCGGTCGAACGAGCCATCAGCCCGGCGCGGATAGGCCGATCCGGTCTTGCCAGAAACCGTCCAGCCAGCGGAGGTCGGCCAACTCTCGACAATGGCCATGGTCATGTCGATTGCGTGCCGCTCCACCGGCAGAGTGCCATTGACGAGGTGGCGCAAGAACGCCACCTGCTCGACCGGGGCGATCTGGAGGGACGAGCTGATCCAGGCGCGCTCAAGGGCATTGTCCTGCCCGGGATCGCCGGCGAAGTCGGCATTGCCGTAGCCGAAATCCTGGGCGTAGCCCTGCAGGCGCTCGACGCCAAGCTTTGCGGCGATCTGCTGGGAGAACCAGACCACGGAATGCTTCATCCAGCGCAGCGGGTTGGTGGGCTGCTGCCACTCCGGCCCACCCCAATCGGGGTAGCCGGGCTGGAACGGGAGGGTAGGCGTAGTGGCATTGGAGAGAACGCCGGCGTCATAGCCCATCGCGCTCAAGGCTAGCTTGAAGGTCGATGCCGGGGTGACGCGGGTGCGGCAATCCCCCTCTTCCAGCAGGATGGTGCCACTCTCCGCATCGGCCACAACAGTGCAGATGGTCTTGGCCTGAGTTGCCTGCAGTGGCAGCAGCAGGAAAGCAGCGGCAAGGACAAAAACGGCGGGCTGCATGAACACTCCAGGAGATCGGGTGAAAGTTTTGGGCAGGCTCAGGAGAGCTGGGTTTGCTGATGCTGCACGATCTTCCAGCCCTGGGGCTGGCGAAGGTAAGTCGAGGTGCAGAGAGCGCGGTAAGGCGGGGCGCCGGCGCGCTCGGCCAGCGCTTCATAGGACAAAACAGCCAGAACGTCGCCAGGTCGGATGGCGGTTTGACTGGCAAAGGCAACGCTGGACCAGCGCGGCGCGTGCTCGAGACTGGAAAGGATTGCCGCGTTAGCCATGGTCCCCACCGGGCCGAAGGCCATCAGGCACTGGCCGGCCATATGGGCCCGGTAAGCCTCAACGCCATCGAGCCAGAGGCTACGCTCGATCTGCCAAAGGTCATCCACTGGAAACCTCCCCAGTTGATTGCGGTCTTGGTGCCATGGTTTCGCAACAGCGTGGCAGGAGCGCGGCAATGCCGATGGGGGCGTTGCGGGCGTCAGTCGGCGGCCTGGGCGCGGCGGTGGCGCCAGTTGAGCGCAAAGAGCACGATGATGGCGGCGACGAGGAACAGGCGCACGGCAAAGCCGGGTGCGGTCATGGTGACATCGGGGTTGCCGAGTAGGTAGAGCACGAGCTCGACGCCGGTGGCGCCGACGAGGAGCACCGCGCCCCAGCTCGCCTTGATCCAAAGGCCCACTGCGGCAAAGAGCCGGGCGCCGGCGAAAATGGCGAGGTAGACAAAGCCAGTGACGCCCCAGGCTTCGATCGGGCTTTGTGCCCCCAGCTGCACGCCAAGGAGGCGTGCCGCATCGTTGAGGCCGAGCATCAGGCTCACCAGGGCAATGACGCGGACATAAAGGGCGGTGGAGCGGGCGTTGAATTCCATGCGCGCAGTTCTAACCCTCTGCAAAGCACTGGACAAGGCAATGTCTTTCGGGGGAGCGCGGGCGCTGCTATGGATATGGGCGCAAAGGAGTTTTAGTGATGGCCGAGTATTGGCAGAAGCACGATATGGGGTTCCTTGACGGGCGGCGGCTGCGCCGGACAAGGCAATCGGCGTGGAGCCGGGCAATGGTGCGCGAGACCATGCTTACCCCCGCCGACCTGATCTGGCCCCTGTTCGTGATCGAGGGCAGCAATGAGCGCTCGAGCATCGAGACGATGCCGGGTGTGGAGCGGCTGAGCGTGGATTTGTGCGTGGCGGCAGCGCGCGAAGCGCGCGATGCGGGCATTCCGGCGCTGGCGCTGTTCCCCAATACGCCCGACCATCTGCGCAGCGAAGGGGCCGAAGAGGCCTATAACTCGGGCAATCTGATGTGCCAGGCACTGAGCGCCATTAAAAGCGCGGTGCCCGAGATCGGGCTCATCGCCGATGTGGCGCTGGACGAGTATTCCAGCGACGGGCAGGACGGGCTGGTGCAGGACGGCCGCGTACTCAATGACGAGACCGTATCGGTGATGATCCGCTCGGCGCTGGTGCAGGTGCAGGCGGGCGCCGACATCATCGCGCCCTCCGACATGATGGACGGCCGGGTGGGCGCCATCCGGCAGGTGCTCGATGCCGAAGGGTTCGACGACACTCAGATCATGGCTTATTCGGCCAAATATGCCTCGTGCTTTTACGGGCCGTTCCGGGAAGCGGTGGGTTCGGGCAGCCGGCTCAAGGGCGACAAGCTGACCTACCAGATGGATTATTCTAATTCGGACGAGGCGCTGCGCGAAATCGAGCAGGATATCGCCGAAGGCGCCGATAGCGTGATGGTCAAGCCGGGCATGCCCTATCTCGACATCATCAGGCGGGCCAAGGACAGCTTCAACATCCCCATCTATGCCTATCAGGTGAGCGGGGAATACGCGATGATCGAGATGGCCGCCGCGGCGGGCGCAATCGACCGGGGCGCGGCGATCCTCGAGAGCCTCCATGGCTTCAAGCGCGCAGGCGCCAATGGCGTTTTGACCTATTATGCGCTGGAAGTGGCGCGGGCGCTGGGGGACTAGGGTCCCGTCTGCGCATTCCTTGCGCCGGGGGTCTTGCACAGAGGCGCGGCTATGACAATTTGTTGGTCATGAGCCAAACTTATTCTGCCGCCCCTGCCCTGCCTGATCCCGCTTCCGCCCCGGAACTGTTCCAGGGTTTGCTGACGCGGCGCGTGTCGGCTTATCTGGTCGATCTGGTGCTGATGGGCGTTATCGTGCTGGTGCTGAGCTTTGTCGGGCTGATCGCGGGGTTTTTGACCTTCGGGCTGGCCTGGGGTGCCCTGGCGCTGGTCGTGCCGCTGTCCGTGATCCTTTATTATGCCGTCACCCTGGGTTCGGCCCGGCGGGCGACCGTCGGCATGCAGATGATGGATCTGGTGCTGACGCCGGCGCGCGGGCAGCCGCTCAATGGTGGCATGGCGATCCTGCATGCGGCGGTTTTCTGGGTCACGGTCTGGATCTCCTGGCCCGTGTCGTTGCTGTTTGCGCTGTTCACGCCGCGTCGGCAGATGATCCACGATTTGTTGACCGGCACGCTGATGCTGCGTCGCTCCCCCATGGAGCGGCACTGGCGGATGCAGCGCGCGCGCATGAACCAAGCATATTGAACGATTGCAGGGCGGACGGGAGCGGATTACAGTTCCCGTCTTGGCAGCTAAAGGTCCCGCGTTGACCGACCAGACACCAGAAACGACCCAGCTCTTTTTGACCGCAGCGATGCCGTGCCCCTATTTGCCCGGCAAGCAGGAGCGCAAGCTCTTTACCCATTTATCGGGGCGGCGGGCAGCGAGCCTGCATCACCTGCTCAGCGAGAACGGGTTCCGGCGCAGCCAGAACCTGATCTATCGCCCGGCCTGTGAGAATTGCTGCGCCTGCCAATCGGTGCGGATCGTGGCCGATGCCTTCGAGCCGTCCAAGCGCTTCCGCCGCGTGCTGCGCAACAATGACGACCTCGCGATCGAAGTGCGCCCGACCACGGCGACCTCCGAGCAATACGACCTCTTCAAGCGCTATCTCGATTCCCGCCATGCCGGCGGCGGGATGACGCAGATGAGCTTTGTCGACTATGAATACATGGTCGAGGACACGCCCGTGCAATCGGTGCTGGTGGAATACCGGCTGCGCAACCACCCGGATATGCCGCTGGTGGCAGTGGCGCTGACCGATGTGATGCCCGATGGGCTCTCGATGGTCTACAGCTTTTACGATCCGGACTTCGCCCATCGCAGCATGGGGACCTTCCTGATCCTTGATCATATCGCCCAGGTGCGCGCCGCCGGGCTCGATTATGTGTATCTGGGCTATTGGGTGAAGAACTCGCCCAAGATGGCCTACAAGGCGCAGTTCCAGCCGCTGGAAGTGCAAAAAGGCACACTGGGCTGGTGCCGGCTCGAGGAAGCGGTCTAGGCTCCGTTCATCTCCAGATCAAAGACGATAAGGCCGTCACGGCCGCCCTGGAGGGCGGCAACGAGGCGGGCGCCGGCTTGCGCATGATCGGGATCGACGAGGTAATGATCACGCGCTGCGGCATCGGCGAAATCTATGATGAAGCCGTCATTAAACCCCTGCCCCAGGCCTTCGGGCGAGGCATTGGGGCCGAACTGGGCGGACAGCAGGCCCGGGAGGCGGCCGACCAGCGCATTGAGCCCGGCATAGATGGCATCGCGCTCATCCTGGGGGACTTCGGGGCGGAAGCGGAAGAAGACGCAATGGCGGATCATGGCCGGGCCTGTGCTGCGGGTCGGGGCTAGCCGACAAACCTGTTGTTGCGGGGAAAGCCATTGGGGGGCTGGCGGCCGGCGGCGGCGCGATCGCCCATCCAGTCGGTCAGCTCTTCGGCTGGTTTGGTGAAAGTGCGCCCGGAGCTATCGGTCCAGGTCAGCCCATCGGCGATGAAGAAGCATTTGAGATCGGAAATGCCGCCATCCTTGTAGCGCTGCAGGCGCACGCCGCGACCGCGGTTCATGGTGGCGAGCTGGCTCAGGGGGAAGACGAGGAGCTTGCGGTTCTGCCCGATCACGGCGACACGGTCGCCCTCGCAGGGCACAAGGAGGCGCGCTTCATCGGGGGCGGTGACATTAAGGATCTGCTTGCCCTTGCGGGTATTGGCGATCATCTCGTCCTCACCCACGACAAAGCCGTAGCCATTAGACGAAGCGATGATGCGCTTGGCGCCGGGGCGATGCACGAAGAGGGACACGATGTCCTGGTCCTCTTCCATATCCACCATGATGCGCACCGGCTCACCCTGGCCGCGCCCGCCCGGCAGCTTGTCGCCAAAGAGGGTATAAACCTTGCCGCCGGTGGTCAGCATCAGGAGCTTGTCGGTGGTTTCGGCGTTGAAGGCGAGCTTGAGGCGATCGCCGGCCTTGAAGCCCTTTTCATCGATGGCGGCGTCATGACCCTTGAGGCTGCGGATCCAGCCTTTTTCCGACAGAACCACGGTGATCGGCTCGCGCTCGATGAAGGCGGTGGTGATTTCGGCGTGATCGGCATTGGGGGCGGCGCCATGGATGGAGCGGCGGGCGCCCAGCGGATGGGGCGAGCCGTCCTCCGCAAAAAGCGGATAGGCCTTCTTGAGGGCTTCGACCTGCTTGGCGATTTCGCCCCATTGGCGCTTGTCGGAAGCGAGCAGCGCTTCAAGGCGGCCCTTTTCGGCCGTCAGGTTCTTGTGCTCCTGGCGCAGTTCCAGTTCCTCGAGCTTGCGCAAGGAGCGCAGGCGCATATTGAGGATGGCTTCGGCCTGGTTGTCGGTGAGCGAGAAGGTCGCCATCAACGAGGCCTTGGCATCGTCCTCCTCGCGGATGATGCGGATCACCTCATCGAGGTTGAGATAGGCAATGATATAGCCTTCGAGCACTTCGAGGCGGTTGGCGATCTGCTGCAGCCGGTGCTGCGAGCGGCGCACGAGCACGATCTTGCGGTGGTCGAGCCAGGCCTTGAGCGCATCGGCCAGGCTCATCACCCGCGGCAGCGTGCCGCGATCGAGCACGTTGAGATTGAGCGGGAAGCGGACCTCAAGATCGGTGACGCGGAAGAGTTGCTCCATGAGGATCACGGCATCGACGGTGCCCGCGCGCGGCTCAAGGACGAGGCGGATATCGTCCGAGCTTTCGTCGCGCACATCCTTGAGCAGCGGCAGTTTCTTGGCGAGCAGCAGCTCGGCAATCTTTTCGACCAGCCGCGACTTTTGCACGCCATAGGGGATCTGGGTGACGACGATGTTGTAAACGCCGCGGCCCTTTTCTTCCTTGCTCCATTGCGCGCGCAGGCGGAACGAGCCGCGGCCCGTTTCATAGGCGTGCACAATGGCGGAGCGGGTTTCAACCAGCTGGCCGCCGGTGGGGAAATCGGGGCCGCGCACCAGATCTTCGTTGCTGGGGGGAGCCGCGAAATCGCGATGGATCAGTTCATCGACCGTGGCCGCCGGATTGTGGATCAGCTTGAGCGCGGCATTGCACAGCTCGACGAGGTTATGGGGCGGCACGGAGGTCGCCATGCCCACGGCGATGCCGGTGGAGCCGTTGGCAAGGAGATTGGGGAAATTGGCGGGGAGCACCACCGGCTCTTCGTCTTCGCCGTCATAGGTGGGGCGAAAATCGATGGCGTCTTCGGTGATGCCTTCAAGGAGGCGCGTCGCCACCTCGGTCATGCGCGATTCGGTGTAGCGCATGGCGGCCGCGGAATCGCCGTCGATATTGCCGAAGTTCCCCTGTCCGTCGACCAGCGGGTAGCGCAGGGCAAAGTCCTGGGCGAGGCGTACCAGAGCGTCGTAGATCGACTGGTCGCCGTGCGGGTGGAACTTACCGATCACGTCGCCGACGATACGCGCCGATTTCTTGTAGCCCTGATTGGGATCGAGCTTGAGCAGGCGCATGGCGTGGATGATGCGGCGGTGGACGGGCTTGAGCCCGTCACGCGCATCGGGCAGCGCGCGCTGGGTGATCGTGGACAGCGCATAGCTGAGATAGCGTTCTTCCAGCGCCTGCCGCAGATCGACAACGCGCTGGTTGTCGGCGGGCGGGAGTGTATCGGCGTCGGACATCACAGCACTTTCAGGAGAACGAATCGGGAAACACTATAGCCGCAAAGCCCCCAATGCGCAGGGTTTCTGGGGTTTTTGCCCAGACATTGCGGTGCTGCGACCCCGCTTGGCCGCTAAGCAGCGGTGGTGAGGATTGCAACCAGGCTTTCACGCGTCGCAGGTGGCGTCAGCTGGCGGGGATACCAGACATGTAGATCGAGGAAATGGGCGGACAGGCGAAACGCGGCGGCGAGATCGGCGGGGGACGCGGCGTCGTCTTCGTTCAGCAGGAAGGGGGGCAAGGGCAACAGGCGATCAAGATAGGGCTGGGCGGCGGAGTTGGAAACGGCGCGACCCGTGCGGGGCGACACATGGGTCAGATCGTCCGTAACGCCGGTAGCGGCGCAGGCGGAGAGATCGAGCCCGAAACCTAATTCGTCGAGCACGGCAATCTCAAAGCGGGCGAGCGCCATGCCATCGAGCGGGCGGTCGAGCAGGCCCAGCGCCATGGCGAGGAGCCGGTCATGCGGGTCGCGTTCAGGCAGGAGCCGCAGCAGCTCGCAGACGAGCTGGCTGAGGTAGAGGCGGGCCTTGTCGGCCATGAGAATGGCGGCGCGGCCGGTGAGGAGTTCCACGGCAAAGATGCCGAGATGATCCTCGAGGCGCGCGCGCCAGACCAGTTGCACGGTGTTGCCGGGCTGGAGGGCGGCGGCGAGCTTGGAGGAACGGCCGCCACGTACGAGGCCCAAATGGCGGCCGCGTCCGGCCACCATGGCTTCAGCCACGAGGCTGGTTTCGCCATGGCGCCGCACCCCGATCAGCAGGCCTTCGCCGGTCCATTCCATTTCAGGGGGAGGTCCGAGCGGGGTAGGGACAATGCCTTGGGTTCGAGAGCAGAGCCGGCGTGGGGACGGTCTGGCGAGTCACTGAGGGACCCCCTCCCTCGGTCCCTCCCCTCAAGGGGGAGGGAAGGAATAGAGCCGAGGCAATGATGTGCGCGATATTGCTGAAGATGCGGAGCATGGTCTCCCTCCCCCCTTGAGGGGGAGGGTTGGGGTGGGGGGTGGTCCGGTGGTGCACCGAAGGGGCCACCCCCCTCATGCCTAAGGAGACAATCACATCCGAGGCGGGGATAGTCCGCTCAGTTTTTCCCATGGGGGAATTCCAGGCCCATTTCGCGGTAGCGCTCGGGGTCGTCGGCCCATTTTTCGCGCACCTTGACGAAGAGGAAGAGGTGGATGGGGACTTCGTACATCGCCATCAGCTCCTTGCGGGATTCCGCGCCGATGGCCTTGATGGTTTGCCCGCCGGCACCCAAGACGATCTTCTTGTGGCTATCACGGGTGACATAGACCACCTGGTCGATCTTGTAGGACCCGTCCTTCTGGATCTTGAAGCTCTCGGTCTCGACCGTAGCGTTGTAGGGGATCTCGTCATGGACGCGCAGGAACAGCTTTTCGCGCGTGATCTCGGCGGCGGTGATCGCCATCGTCAGATCGGTGAGGTGATCCTCGGGGAAGTGCCAGGGGCCGGGCGGAATGTGCTTGATGCACCAATCCATGAAGTCGCTGACGCCATAACCCTTGAGGGCCGAAATCATGAAGGTTGCCTCAAAGCGCACCTTCTCGTTGATCGCCTGGCTGAGGGCCAGAAGAGCTTCATTCTTGATGGTGTCGATCTTGTTGAGGATCAGGATCTTGGGATGGGTGACATTGGCCAGCCCTTCCAGCAAGGTTTCGATCTCGGACGTCAGCCCCTTTTCGGCATCAACGATGAAGGCGACCAGATCGGCATCCCCTGCCCCGCCCCAGGCACTATCCACCATGGCGCGCTCAAGGCGGCGCTTGGGGGTGAAGATGCCGGGGGTGTCGATGAAGACCAGTTGCGCCTTGTCGATGGTGACGACGCCGCGCACCTGCGAGCGGGTGGTTTGGGCCTTGTGGGTAACGATCGAGACCTTGGTGCCGACAAGGGCATTGAGGAGCGTCGACTTGCCGGCGTTAGGGGCGCCAACCAGGGCGATGAAGCCGCAGGAGGTGTCAGTGGGGGTAATGTCGGTCATGCGGGATCCTTCCAGACCTGCTGGCGCACCAGGAAGAGTTCGGCGGCCTTGTGCTCGGCGATCTTCTTGGAAGGGCCGGTGGCGCTGAGGGGTTCAAAATCCCCAAGGGAAACGGTGATGGTGAATTCGGGCGCGTGGTCGGGGCCGGTGCGCTCGGTCTGGGTATAGGCGGGTGGCTCAAGCCCGCGCGCCTGTGCCCATTCCTGCAATGTCGTTTTGGCATCGGCGCGGCCGGCATTGCCTTCGCTCAGGAATTCCTCAAACAAGCGCTCGACGAATTCATAGGCCTTGCCGAGCCCCCCATCGCAAAAAATGGCGCCGATCACCGCTTCGGTGACATCGCCCAGAATGGCTTCCTTGTGGGCGCCGCCGGTGCGCGCCTCGCTTTCGCCCAGCCGAAGCTCGGAGCCGAGATCGAGCTGACGCGCGATGACGGCGCAAGTTTCCTTGCGCACCAGGGTATTGAGCGTGCGCGAAAGCTCGCCCTCATTGGCCTTGGGATAGCGCCGGTAAAGCATATCGGCCACAACGAGGCCAAGCACCCGATCGCCCAGGAATTCGAGCCGCTGATAGGAGCGCTCGATGCGCCGCGACGGTGAAACGGCGCTGGAATGAGTCAGCGCCCGTTCAAGCAGGTCTTCGTCGGCAAACTGATAGCCCAGCCGGAACTGAAGCTTTTCGTGAGAACGGGCCCGCCGGCTCATTTGTCGATTTGCTGGAACATCCGGTCCCAGCGCACATTGGCAGGCCACTGCCAGAGCTGCCAGGGTGGGATATTGTCCTTGATGGAGAAGAAGCGCGCTTCAGCCTTGCCGATCAGGTTCACTGCCGGCACATAGCCGACCGAAGACAGGACGCGGCTATCGGCGGAGCGGTCGCGGTTGTCACCCATCATGAAATAGTGGCTGGCGGGAACGACATATTCGGGGGTGTTGTCGAGCGGGCCGTTATCGCCGATTTCCTGGATGGTGTGGACGTTACCATCGGGAAAAGTTTCGCGATAAACGGCAACTTCGCGCGTATCGCCTTCGCTGTCGGTATCCATGGCAGTGCCGATGAACTCGCGCTCGACCATGGTGCCATTGATGTAAAGGCGGCCCTCACGCATCTGGATGCGATCGCCGGGGAGCCCGACAATGCGCTTGATGTATTCCATGTTCTGCGGCACCGGGCGGAACACCGCGACATCGCCCCGATTGGGATCACGCCCCAGGATGCGGCTGTTGATAGGCAGCTCGAAATCGAGCAGCGTGAAATCGCCGTAGCGTCCCAGCGAGAAGGAATGCTTGCCATAACCCCAGACGAATTTGTTGGCGACGAAGTAGTCGCCGATCATCAGCGTCTGCTGCATGGAGGCGGTGGGGATGGAAAAGGGCTGATACAAAAACGAGCGCAGCACGATGGCGATCAGCAGGGCCTCGACCACAACGACAATGGTATCCCACCACTCGTTGGTTTCGGCCTTCTTGACAGTTTTTCCGGCGGGCTGGCTCATGAATAATCCCGTTAAGCTACGCCGAAGCGTTAAGGCGTCGTGGTGTGTTGGTCAACCGGCACCGCTTCGATGATCACGAAGGCTTGGGCCAAGCCGGCATCATCGGTGATGGTCAGGTGGATCAGCGGCTCGTGGCCGGGGGGAACCAGACGCTCCAGCGCCCGCGCCGCTCCATTGGTGAGCTGCATTGTGGGTTTGCCTGAGGGAAGGTTCACCACGCCCATGTCGCGCCAATAGACGCCGAAATTAAGGCCGGTGCCCAGAGCCTTGGAGCAGGCCTCCTTGGCAGCGAAACGCTTGGCGTAGGAAGCGGCACGCTCGGCGCGGCGATCGGACTTGCGCTGCTCGATTTCAGTGAAGCAGCGCTGGGTGAAGCGGTCGCCAAAGCGCGCAAGGGTTTGCTCGACGCGGTTGATCTGGCAGAGGTCCGAGCCCAGGCCGATGATCATGGCGTGGCTCCGGCGGCGACAGGGTTTGGCAAGGCGGGTTTACTCCAGGTCTTCGTCATTGCCCCTCCGTTCAACCCGGCCATCCCATTCCAGAGTCGAGATCATGCCAGCTTCGCGCATGCCGGCGCGCTGCACCGAAGACAGGCCCGGGCTGCGCTTGAGCGTGGCCAGAACATCGGTGAGCTGGGCCAGGTCGCGCACTTCGATTTCAAAGATCATCTGGTGGAAGTCGGGTGAAATCATCCGCATCACCAGATTATTGATGTTGGCGTCGCAGGCGGCAATGGCGGAGGAGATCTGCGCTAGCGAGCCGGGGCGGTTGACCGATTCCATGGTGACTACGGTGGGGTAAAGCCGCTCTTCACCGCCACCATCGAGGTTCCAGCGCACATCCACCCAGGCCACGTCGCTGTCGTGCAGGTCGACCAGCGCTTCGGAATGGATGGGATAGACGGTGATCGGCACATCGGGCTGCAGGATGCCGACCAGCCGATCGCCGGGCACGACCCCTTCCCCCGAAATGGTGACGGGCATATGAAAATCGAGCTGGGCAAGAGCGGCTCGGGCGCGGGCGCCGGCCCGCTGGCCCCCCGGCACGCGGAAGCGGAAGAGGTCAGTGGCGCGCAGAGCGAACCAGCCATCGGCAGTATCGGCGACGGGCAGATCAAGCTTGCGGCGGCGTTTGCGGAGGCCCTTGAGCGCGGCGAGTTCGGTTCCCAGCTGCTCGCTGCCGATCTTGCCTTCGCCCACCGCGATCAGCAGTTCGCGCTTGCTCGGCATATGCAGGGCTTCGGCCAGCGCCTTGGCTTCGCTTTCCTCGAGGGACACACCTTCACGATCGAGCAGCATATTGAGAACGCTCTCGCCAAGCGCCAGGGCCCGCTGGGCGGCGGCGTTGCGCACGGAACGGCGAATGGCCGAGCGGGCCTTACCCGTCGCGGCAATGCCGATCCAGTTGGCGGGCGGCAGGTGGTTGCGGTCGCGGATGATCTCGACTTCATCGCCACTGCGCAGCTGCGTAACAAGCGGCAGGATGGCGCCGTTGATTTTGGCGCCTACGCAGGTGTCGCCGATATCGGTGTGGAGCGCATAGGCGAAATCGATGGGGGTGGCGCCGCGCGGCAGCGCGATCAGCCGGCCGCGCGGGGTGAAGCAGAACACCTGATCCTGGAACAGCTCCAGCTTGGTGGATTCCAGGAAGTCTTCGGTGGTGGCGCCGGCGGTCAGATGCTCGATGGTGGAGCGCAGCGAGCCATAGGCCTGCGATTCCTGCTCGAGCCGGCCCATATCGGCGGAGGCGCCATCCTTGTAAAGGCTATGGGCGGCGATACCGAATTCGGCGATCCGGTCCATTTCCTCGGTGCGGATCTGCAGCTCGGCGCGCTGCCGGCCGGGACCCACGATCGTGGTGTGGATGGAGCGGTAGTCATTGTGCTTGGGGACGGAGATGTAGTCCTTGAAGCGACCGGGCACGAGCTTCCAGCGGGTGTGGACCACGCCCAACGTATGGTAGCACTCGTCGATCGAGCCCACGATCACCCGGAAGCCTATCATGTCCGAGAGCTGCTCGAGGGCGATGGATTTGCGCTCGATCTTGGTGAAGATCGAAAAGGGCGACTTGACCCGGGCCTTGACGCGCGCGGTGATCCCTTCGCTGGCGAGGCGCTCGGTCAGCTCGGTCGAGATCGTATCGATGGCTTCGCGGTAATGGACCTTCATCTGGTCCAGCCGCTCGGTGATAGCCTTGTAATGTTCGGGCTGGAGGATCTTGAAGGAGATGTCCTCAAGCTCGTTGCGCATGTCCTGCATACCCATGCGGCCCGCGAGGGGAGCATAGATATCCATGGTTTCCTGGGCGATGCGCTCGCGCTTGTTGGCCGGCATATATTGCAGCGTGCGCATATTGTGCAGGCGATCGGCCAACTTAACGAGGAGAACGCGGACGTCCTGGCTGATGGCGAGCAGGAGCTTGCGCAGGTTTTCGGCCTGGGCCTCCTCGCGCGAGACGAGGTTGAGGCGCTCAATCTTGGTCAGGCCATCGACAATGGCGCCGATTTCGGGGCCAAAGAGCTGGTCGATCTCGGCGCGGGTGGCGTCGGTGTCCTCGATGGTGTCGTGCAGCAGCGCCACGGCAACCGACGCATCATCGAGCTTGAGGTCGGTGAGGATCGCGGCGACTTCGAGGGGATGGGCAAAATAGGGGTCGCCCGAGGCGCGCTTTTGCGTGCCATGCTTTTGCATAGCATAGACATAGGCCTTGTTCAAAAGCTGCTCGTCGACGTTCGGGTTATACGCCTGAACGCGTTCGACGAGCTCGTATTGCCGCATCATATCAGGGCCGCCCCGCCAGCGGTGAGCTTAGTGCATTGAAAGCAAATGAGAAGAGGCGTTCGACAGCTGCCGAACGCCTCCCAGTGATATAGGGATATTGCCAGATCGTGCAATCTGCAGATCCGGCTAATCGCCGCTAAATTCCTAGTCGTCGCGACGCTCAGGCGGAGCCAGGCTCTCGATGCCGCGCAGCAACTCTTCTTCGCTGATGGTGTCGAAGTTGAGCGAATCTTCGTCGCCGCTTTCGATCAAGGGCGCTGCATGCTGCTCGGGCTCGTCGACCTCGACATATTTCTGCAGCGAATGGATCAAGTCCTCGCGCAAATCTTCTGGGGAGATAGCGCCATCGCCGATCTCGCGCAGGGCGACGACCGGGTTCTTGTCGTTGTCACGGGCGACGGTGATCTGCGCACCCGAGGCGATCATGCGGGCGCGATGAGCGGCCATGAGAACCAGATCGAAACGGTTCTCGATCTTTTCAATGCAGTCTTCAACGGTGACGCGGGCCACGGACGTCTCCAAATTGGATGGGGATGAATGGGTTGCTTACACCAATGCCGGCAACAGCACAAGGTTTGGTGCGACAGCAGAAATGCAGGTGGCGCCGATGGTTCCGGCACCGAAAGAGCCAGCGGGGGAAAGGACTGCCCTGCCCCAGCCCTTTAGCCTCGGCCGCCTTCCTTCATGATGCGGGCCTTGTCGCGGTTCCAGTCGCGATTGCGCTCGGTTTCGCGCTTGTCATAGTTCTTCTTGCCCTTGCCCAGGCCAATCAGCACCTTGGCGCGGCCCTGATCGTTGAAGAACAGCTTGAGGGGCACAATAGTGTTCCCGGCGCGGGACACCTCGGCATCGAGGCGCGCCAACTGCTTGCGCGACACCAGCAATTTGCGCGGGCGGCGCTCTTCGTGGTTGAATCGATTGGCCTGCAGATATTCGGGAATATGGGCATTGATCAGCCACAGCTCGCCCCTTTCGGGCGAGGCATAGGCTTCGGTGATCTGGGCCTTGCCCAGCCGCAAGGATTTAACCTCGGTGCCGGTCAGCACCAAACCTGCTTCAAGTGTGTCGACGATTTCATAGTCAAAGCGCGCGCGGCGGTTTTCAGCCACGAGGCCATGGCTGATCACGCCGTTCTTGGCTTTGTCATTTTTTGCGGACATAGGGGCCTAGATAAGACCTGCATGGGCCATTGCAAAGTCCATGGCCTCTTGAGCTGGCTTGCTGATCGGGCAGATCGGCAGGCGCATCTCATTGGCGCATAGATTGAGGCGATTGGCCGCATATTTGGCGGGAGCAGGACTTGGCTCGATGAACAGGTCCTTGTGGAGATAAGCCAGCTTGTCGTTGATCGCGAGCGCGGCCTTGAAGTCACCCGCTAGGGACAGCTCCTGCATTTGCGAGCAAAGACGCGGCGCCACATTAGCGGACACCGAAATGCAGCCCCGGCCGCCATGGGCGTTGAAGCCCAGCGCCGAGCTGTCATCGCCCGAGAGCAAGATGAAGTCCTCACCGAGCTTGGCGCGCTGCATGGCCGCGCGCTCGAAGCTGCCAGTGGCATCCTTGACGCCGATGATATTGGCATGGGCCTCGCGCAGGCGCGCAATGGTATCGACGGTGAGATCGACGGTGGTGCGGCTGGGGACGCTATAAAGAATAACCGGAATGCCGATCGCGTTGGCAACAGCCGAGAAATGCTGGAACAGCCCTTCCTGGTTGGGCTTGTTGTAATAAGGCACAACCGAGAGCACTGCGTCGGCGCCCGTGGCTTCGGCAAAGCGCGCGAGCGAGACCGCCTCGTCAGTAGAGTTCGAGCCGGCGCCCGCGACCACGGGCACGCGCTTATTGGCGACCTCGACACAAATTTCGACCACGCGCTGGTGTTCGGCATGGGTCACGGTCGGGCTTTCGCCGGTAGTGCCAACAGGAACCAGCCCATGCGTGCCTTCGGCAATCTGCCAGTCCACAAAGCTCGAGAAGGCTTTCTCATCCACCGCCCCGTTGAGCATGGGGGTGATGAGTGCCGTTATTGATCCTCGCAGCATTTGATGGAAATTTCCTCGTTGAGTGCCACACTTGTGACTTGGGCGAATGCAATAGACCCACTCATAGTGGGCTCCTGAGACTGGGCAGCATAGTTTTTGTCGCCAGCGACCACAAGGGAGCCTGCAAAGGCAAGCTAGCCGACAAGGCAGCAACACAGCGTTTACCCTCATAGGGCAAGCTGGCGCTTCTCGCAAGAAAGTGGCGCCGGCCAGATGTGGATCAACCAGCAAGGCACGACGATGACCGGCCATATTTATGCAAGCCTTCTGGCGATGACGCTGGCGCTGCTGCCGGCCACCCCCGTGTCGCATCTGGCAGCCCACAAGGGGCAAGACCCGGTGATCACCGGCTCGCTGCCAAGTCCCCCTGCCCCCCTGCTCACGGCAGCCGCGCCCCCGGTCATGGCCAGCATGGGCATGGCACCAGTTCGCCCAATGCCGAGCAGCGTGCCAGCAGCGGCTAAAGCTGACCCCAAAGGCTCAGCCGCCTTCCAGGAAACACTGGCGGCGCTCGCCGATGGCGATGCCAGCACTGCTTTCACGCGGGCCAAGGGCCTGCCTAACCTCGCCGAGCGACGGGCGCTGCAATGGGCCGCGATTTATTTCCATCGCGGGGACGTTGGCTTTAGCGATATTGCCGAATTCGCCGCGACCGCCCCGGCGTTTGCCGGCGGCAACGTATTCAAGAGCCGGGTGGAACAAGCCTTGCTGGCGCAGAGACCCAAGGACGCGGACGTGATTGCCGCGCTCGATGACGAGCCCGCGACGCTCGAAGCTCAAATCCGGCTGGCGCAGGCCCTGCTCGCAAGCGGCGACAAAGAACGCGGCGCGGCTCTCGCGCGGCGCGTGTGGAGTGAAAATGCGCTGACGCGCGAACAGGAATCGCGCGTGCTGGCCAAGTTGGGTTCGGCGCTGGATCGCGGAGCGCATTGGGCGCGCGCCACCTATTTGATGATGCATGACCGCGCCCAGGGCAGCGAAAGGCTGCTGCCCTATTTGAGCGAAGCCCAGAAAACCCTGGTGGTGGCGCGCGCCGCAGTTTCCCGCGATGCCCCCAATGCCAAGGCGCTGCTCGACAAGGTGGATCCTGCCGTGCGGGACCACCCGGTCTATCAGTTCTCCCGGGCGCAACGGGCGCGGCAGTTTGAATTGTGGGACGATGCCGTCGCCTGGCTCAATCGCGCCAAGGGGGAAGTGCCCGAAGCAACGCTGTGGTGGGGCGAGCGGCGCGGGCTGATCCGGCAATTGCTGGCGGCTGGCAAGCCGGAGCTCGCCTTTGCGGCAGCGGCAGGGTTCACCCATGGCTCCGATGGTCGGCTCGTGGAGGCAAATTTCCATGCGGGCTGGATCGCACTGTCGTTCCTCAAGGACGCGGAACTGGCCAAGACCCATTTCAGCGAAATGGCTACTCATGCCACCCTGGCCGACAGCGTGTCGCAGGCCAAATACTGGCTTGCTCGCGCCGAAGGCCAGTTCGGCGACACGGAAGCGGCAAAAGCCGCCTTTGCGGCAGCCGCCGCTTATCCAACCGCCTATTATGGCCAATTGGCCCGGGCCGAACTTGGGCAGACCGGGGCAGGCATTCGCCCCCTGCCCAGCTGGCGCGACAGCGCTGCGCTGTTTGAAGCCAATGAAGTGGTGCGTGCGATCCGGATGCTGGAAGCCAATGGCCAGCACGGCATGGCCCTGACGCTGTTGCGCCAATTTGGCAGTGAACTCACTCAACCCAGCGACTTGTTGCTGGCCGGGCGTCTGGCGCAGGAACTTGGCGCACAGAATGTTGCCATCGCCATCGCTGCGGCCGCCGAGCAGCAGGGCATCGCCCTTGACCTCCTGGCCTTCCCCAAGGACGAGCGCATTGTCGAGGCCAAGCTCAAGGCCGACCCTGCGGCGGTACTGGCGGTGGTGCGGCAGGAATCCATGTTCCAGATCGACGCCGTGTCGTCGGTGGGCGCGCGTGGGTTGATGCAGTTGATGCCGGGCACCGCCAAGGAAACCGCAGCCAAGGTGGGGGTGGAATATTCGCCCGAACGGTTGTTGAGCGATCCCGGCTATAATGCGCTTTTGGGCTCGTTCTACCTCGAGGCGCAGTTGAAGCGGTATGATGGCTCGCTGCTGCTGGCGGCGGCGGCTTACAATGCCGGGGCTGGCAATGCCAACAAGTGGATCAAGGCGTTTGGCGATCCGCGCGCCGACAATGTTGATCCGGTCTTGTGGGTGGAACTGATCCCCTTCCCCGAAACGCGCAAATATGTGCAGCGGGTTATGGGCAATTACCTCGTGTATCGCGAGAGGCTCGGGCATGACGCCATTTCCGCGCAAGCAGCGCTGCGCAGCATTCGATGAGCCGCGATTTTGCTTGAGAACTGGAGGGCGGCTGGCGTAACTGGGGCCACCTTCAACAGCAGAAGCTTAATGGCCCGCAAGCGCTTCGTTCCACCCGACCATCCGGCTTTTGCCGGCTTGTCGATCCAGACCATCACCGCACGCGACACGCCCATCGCCGTCCATGTGCAGGGGCAGTTGTCGAGCCGGCGGTTGCCGATCCTCTGCATCCCCGGCTTTCAGCGCAATATGAGCGATTTCACCGAGTTTGCGGCATTCTTCCGCGGGTTTGACGGGGGGCGCTGGCCAGTGGTGCTGCTGGATCTGCCGGGCCGCGGCCGCTCGGGCGATCCGCAACGCATTGCCGACTATGGCGCCGTGCGGGCGGCCGAGGACGTCGCGGGTGTTCTCGCCGCCCTTGGCATTTATCGCGCGGTGGTGCTTGGCCAGGGTTATGGCGGGCAAGTCGCCATGGCGCTGAGCGTGGCGCATCCATTACTGCTCGCGGGGACCGTACTGCTCGACGCGGGGCCGGTAACCGACGCGCGCGGGATCGTGCGGCTGCGCAACAATATGGGCCATGTGGAAAGCCTGCGCGGGACGAAGAATCTAACGGCCAGCTTCCGGCGCATGCTGGCCGGGGACTATCCCGGGCTGGGCGACGCACGGCTCGAAGCACTGATGGGTCGCACGCATTTCGTGGATCAGCGGGGCCGCGCGAAGCCCCTTTATCACGCCAAGCTGCTCGAGGCGCTCAATAGCATCAGCATCGATGATGAACTGGAGCCGCAATGGCCGATGTTCGACGCCCTGCGCTGTGCGCCCCTGCAATTGCTGCGCACCCAGCTTACCGACCAGTTGCGCCCGCAAATCTTTCGCGAAATGGCCCGTCGCCGGCCAGATGCCCAGGCACTGACCATTGCCGGGCAAGGCTCCCCGGCCCTGTTCGACCAGAAGGAAGAGATGGAGGCCATCTGCGCCTTTCTGGTCGGGATCAGCAAACAAGCGCTCGGCAAGGCGGCCTAGGGCGACCCGCTATTCGGGAATGGTGACGACTATACGGCGATTAAGCCGGCGGCCTTCGGCCGTGGCATTGTCGGCGATGGGGTTGGATTCCCCATAACCGACCGCATAAAGCCGATCGGGGCTGATCCGGCGCAGGATCAGTGCATCAACCACAGCCTCGGCGCGCGCGACAGATAGGGCCAGATTGGCGCGATCGTCGCCCTCTGAATCGGTATAACCCTCGATATGCACCACGGCCTCCGGACAGGCGGCGAGGTCGCGAGCCAACTCATCGAGCGCGCCCTCGGATTCCGGCGCGATCCGCGCAGCTCCAGATGAAAAGAGAATGGAATTGCGGGCAGAGAACTCCGCCAGCGTCGCGCGGCAAGCGGTGAGGTCTGCCTTGGTGGACGAGGGGGCGGGAGTTGGGGCGGCTGCAGCTGGCTTGGCGGCTGGTGGCGGCGTAGGCGCTGCGGGAGCCTTGGGTGGCGCAGGTGGTGGGGCAGCGGGCGCCTGCGCCGGTGCGGGCACGCTCGTCGCGGGCGCCGGGCTTTGAACCGGGGCCACTGCCGGTGCGGCAGGCACTGAAGGCGTGGCGGGCTCCTCGACAGGCTCGGGAGCGCTGGGTGCTTCCGCTGGTGGGGAAGTTGACGGCATGGCTGTGGGTGCGGGGCGTGGCTCGGCGGGCGCAGCAGCCGCAGGCGCGCGAGACTGGGGCCTTGGTGCGGGCGCCTGAGCCAGCTTGAGTGACCAAGCCGCCGGCGGAATGCGGCCGGCATCGAGCGCCTCGGTCACTGCGGTCTCATCACGATCCAAGGGCAGTTCGCCCGTAAGGCTCCAGCCAGTGCCGTCAAACCGAACGGTGCCCGAGCGCAGCAATTGGAGGGCATCGAGCCCAGCCAGGATATTCTCGCCAAAGCCCGACGGGGCGCCTGGCGCGATGCTGGTTTGGTCAACTGCCGAGGGACCGGCATGCGACAAGGCTTCAAGACCCAGATCCCTCGTGGGCAAGGAACCCGATAGCAGCACTTCTCCGGCAGCGGACTTGCTGGCCGACCAACTATAGGCGGCGGGTTCAGGAAGCGCGATCTCCGCCCGGGCGAGCACCAGGCCCGCCGGAAGGCCCGCAAGGCTCTGCATGATCAGATCATGATCATAGCCGGAGCGGGCCACGCCGCTCAGCGTCACAATGTTCTGGCGGAGCGCGAAGCGCCCCTCCCCTAGCCGCTCCAGCACCTTGATCCCGAATTGCAGGCCCGCGTCATAAAGCTCGGGCGCACCACTGCCAAGCTTGAGCCAGTTCACATCGGCACCGGGCACCTCAGCCAAGCGATCGCGAGTGGCCTCATCGGGAGCATAGCCATCAAAGACCAGCGCTCCACCGGGTTGCCGCGTCGCCGAGATCCAGTAGTCCTCTACCCGCGGCGCGGGGAGGTCGATAATGGATTGCGAGGTTCGCGGGGCCACTTGCGCCTGAGCCAAAACCGCGGAGCTGGCCGCCATCCCGATTGGCAACGAAACAACGGTCACCAGCAGCAACGCCGATTGAAGGACCTGTTGAAGGGGAACGGATCTGCTCACGGCTGGTGCTCGCTTCCTGATAGCTCAATGCTTGCCGCTAATTACGGCCTTTTTCTGCGGCAATGGTGGGATTGGCCACTTTGTCGCGCCAGCCGCTGTCCGAATGCCGAGGGCAGCATCGGCGACACGAGTGAAGCCCCGATTAATGCGGCAGGCAAAAAAGAAAGGCCCGGCAATGCCGGGCCTTTCAAACGAGTAGCCGAAGCTAGCTCAGCTTATTCGAAGGTCTTCTGTGCACGAACGGTCAGGCGGTAAGCCTCGTTCGAGTAAACTTCAGCCTGAACGCCCGAGGTGAAGTCGGTGCTCGGGGACCAATCGAGACGAGCAGCGCCGTAGTAGACATTGTCGTCTGCATCGGCAGTGACCAGCGGCAGGGTATCTTCGCCGAAGTAGCCACCGATTTCGCCGGTGAGCTTCAGGGTCTCGGTGACCGCGAAGATCAACTGAGCAGCAACCTGGAGAGCTTCGTTCTCGGTGATGCCGACGAACGGACCATCGATTGGAGGAAGCTCGAAGTCAGCGGAGAAGTAACGAGCGCCGAGGTTGATCGAGACGCCTTCGGTGACATTGGCACCAACGGAGCCGGCAATGCCGTAACCGTCATTAACCAGGCCGTCGCTCTCCGCACGCTGATATTCACCGGTCAGAGCCAGAGTGAACATGTCGAAGGTGGCAGCACCCGACACCAGGCCATGGAACTTATCGAGGTCGATGATGTCGTTGTTGTAATAACCAGCAGCGGCGGTAACGCGGAAGGCGTCGAACTTGCCGGTGACGCCAGCATGAGCGCCCCACTCGTCGATTTCACCATCCAGCACACCGATACCGAAACCGGTCAGGTGAGCCGTGATGTTTTCGCCAGCATAGCTGACAACGCCGACCAGCGAACCGGTACGCGAAGGATCGGTATCCTGGAAGCCAGAGTCGTCCAGGCCGTCGAGGTTTTCGAGACCAACGCCAACCTTGACGCCGTTGCCGACATCCGAGGTAACCTGGATGACATGGCCGCCGAGCACATCCAGCTCGTCGTCATTGTCGAACATCACGCCGTTATCGACGCCGCTATAGCCGAAGGTGCCCAGGAAGTTGAGCGGCTGGCTGTCGCCAAAGAAGGCGATCGAGGACTTGCGGCCGGCCATGATGGTGGTGGTGTCGCCGATCGAGACATAGGCCTCGTCGATGTGCAGAGGCTCGTTGTCGCCCCAGGTGTCGCGAGCTTCGTTGCGGTAACGAACAGCTTCAACCTGCTTCAGCGTCAGGACGGCCTTGGCAGGACCGAAGTCGCTCGAAGCGGTGCCAACGAACTTCAGCCATGCAGTGACCTTGGTCTGCCAGTCATTCGAGCCGAGCGGGCCGGAGTCGGGACCGATGAAGTCGGGGCTACCGAAAGTGGGGAGGTTGTAGTCGTTGCCGATTGGCGTCAGGACGATGTCGTCAGCAGCGCGGTAATCGCCGAAGCGGAATTCGTAAGCGACGCCGCCCGAGATCTGCAGGCAGTTGGTGTCGGACGAGATCGTCAGGCCGGACAGGCCAAGCGAGTCACAAACGTCGAGCGAAGTGAGAACGCCCAGGTCGGCGGCGAAGCCAGCGGTCGAGAGACCGGCAGCAGCAACAGAACCGAGGATAAGGCTCTTGAGTTTCATTGTTGTTGACCTCCAAAGTCAATTCTTGGTGCCGGTTGCCCAGCGGTGCCGTAACGCGACCACACTATCGTGGTGCAGTGTGTTGCCGTCGCGTCGCGACCGACAAACGATCCCATGCATGGATTCGCAAGACCCACTCTACGCATACGCCCAGAGTACGCAATCACAGACAGGCCGTTTTGCCGCCGCACCAATATGGTTGCGGAGTGGATGTTGCAGATTCAGCACAGGAACGTGAACTTCCTGTTAATAGTCGTTAACATCGGGTTAAATTGCTTGCCGCGCGAGCCACTTAGCAGGGGATCGGGAAAGATTTAACGAGTTGAAGCGGTGGTTTTGACTGCTTGGTGTGGCATCATGCTTTGGCAAAAGATGGCGGCATTGTGCTGGGAACTGGGCGAGGGTGAGCATGAGCAAGGTTGCGGTAGTAACCGGTGGGAGTTCGGGAATCGGCCTTGCGGCCGCCCGGGGTTTGGCAGAAGCAGGCTATCAGGTAGCGATCTGCGGACGAAACGCGGAAGCGCTGGAGAGCGTAGCCAATTCGATTGATGGCCATTGGGCACGCTGCGATGTCACCGATGACCGGGCGGTCGCGGCCTTCTTTGCCGGCGTAGTGGAGCGTTACGGGCGGATCGACCTCGTCTTCAACAATGCGGGGCGGTTTGCGCCCACCACCAATTTCGGTGACCTGCCCGTGGAAACCTGGCGGGAAATGATCGACACCAATCTCAACGGCGCGTTCTACGTTGCTCGCGAAGCCTTTCGGCAGATGCGCAGCCAAACGCCCCAGGGTGGGCGCATCATCAATAATGGTTCGATCTCGGCCTATACGCCCCGCCCGGGCGCTGCCTCTTATACTGCATCCAAGCACGCGATTACCGGGTTGACCAAGGCGATCTCGCTGGACGGGAGAGCGTTCAACATTGCCTGTGGCCAGCTCGACATCGGCAACGCCGCCACTGACATGACGAGCGGGATGAACGGCGGAGCGCTGCAGGCTAACGGGACGATCGCGCCCGAGCCCACTTTCGATCTACGATATGTGGTGGAGGGCTTGCTCTATATGGCGAGTTTACCGCTCGAGGCCAATGTGCAGTTCATGACGGTGATGGCGACCACCATGCCGTATATTGGCCGGGGCTAGTTAAGCTCGATATTGCTCGGTGCCGTTGATCCAGGTGGCCATCACTTCTCGCGACGCGGAGAGATGGACAAAGCTGGCAACGGCGCCGGGGCGGAGATGGCCGTGCTCGGCTTCGGCCCCAATAGCTTCGGCTGGATAAAGCGAGGCCATCCGCAATGCTTCCTCCCAAGCCACGCCAATCTCGGAATGCATGAAGCGGACGGCGTCGATCATATCGAGATCGGCGCCAGCGAGGGTGCCGTCAGCCAGGCGCAGCGCGCCATCGGCGCGATAGATGGTGCGGCCATTAAGTGTCAGCGTGCGCAGGTCGGTACCAGTCTGCGACATCGCGTCGGTCACGAGGAAGATGCGCCCCGGACCGGCCTTGCCGCGCAGCGCAACGGAAATGGCGGCGGGATGGACGTGGATCCCGTCGGCGATGAGACCCGCGAACACTGCGCCATGCATGAGCGTGGCACCGACCACTCCCGGCTCCCGATGGCCCAACTGGCTCATGGCATTAAACAGGTGCGTGGCCATGGTAGCTCCCGCGGCAAAGGCGCGCGAAGCGGTGGCATAGTCGGCATCGGAATGGCCGATGCTGACGGTGACGCCAGCCTCGGCCAGCGCCGCAATCTGCTCTGGAGTGACGGTTTCAGCGGCTACCGTGCAAATCAGATACGGGAGAAGTGTTACAGCGGCTTGCAGTCGCGCGAGATCGGCAGAGGTCATCGGACGGATCAGGCTGGGATCGTGCGTGCCCTTGCGCGCCACGGCGAGGTGCGGGCCTTCCAGATGCAGCCCGAAAAAACCAGGCACCCCAGCAGAGGCGGCCTGCGCCCCGGCGGCAATGGCGCGTTCGTTGACCTCGGGAGTGTCCGTGATCAAGGTCGGCAACAGCGCGGTGGTGCCGAACTGGGCATGGGCGGCGCAGATCGTGCGGATGGCCTCAAGGGAGGGATCATTGTTGAAGAGCACGCCACCGCCGCCATTGACCTGGAGATCAACGAACCCAGGCACGACGCTGCCGCCCTCCAGCACGACGCGCTCGGCATTGCCGGGAATCTGATGTGCATCCACGATCGCGGAGACGTGGCCGAACTCCACCAGCAATGCTGCATTCTCATGCCAGCGCTCGCCATCAAAGATCGGAGCGCCGGAAATGGCCAGAAGATCGCTCATGGGCGGAGGTCCGTGTTGTTGAGCCGAGATCCACGGCTGATTGTTCGGGCAGACCGGGCTGCATCGCGGCTCATATAGCAAACAAATGGGCCGGAGCGAGCCTGCTGTAAGCAAAGCAGCGACTGTGGGAGGAGGTGGCGCCGGAGGCCGCTTTCAGCACGCCACGAGTTGTTGTGCCCAGCCTTGATGCACTTTCGCCGGCGGGTCACGAGCGAGGACGACTAGCCAGGGCGCCGATACGGGAACCCTCACCCCAGGCGAGAGTTGGTGTTTCGACCCTGCCATAACCTGAGGACAACATCATGAATGAAGTATCTTCCATCTTCCTGAGCGGCCTTCGGAATGCGCATGCCATGGAGAACCAGGCCCTTTCCATCATGAAGCCGCAGGTGAGCCGCATCGAGAACTATCCCGAGGTGGCACGCCGGCTGGAGCAGCATATCGCCGAGACTGAAGTGCAACTCTCACGCCTTGACCAGTTGCTCGAGGGCATGGGTGGAGACAATTCGACGCTCAAGGACATGGCATTGTCCTTCACTGGCGCGATGGCGGCCCTTGGCCACACGGTCGCGCCCGACGAGATCGTCAAGAACTCGTTTGCCAACTACGCGTTCGAGCATTTCGAAATCGCCGCCTACAAGTCGCTGCTGGCGCTGGCCAACCATATCGGCGACACGCGCGCCGTTGAGTTGCTGACGCAGAACCTGCGCGAAGAGCAGGACATGGCGGCATGGCTCGACCAGCATATCGAGCCAGTTACCCTGCAATATGCAGCGCTGCGCGAAGTGGGCGAAACGGCCAAGAGGTAATCGCGCCGGAATCGCCGGCAAGGAGAAGCAAATGAGCAAAACTCCCGTAAGCCACAGCAAGACCGATGACGTCCCCGCTAAAGGGGCGGACCACAAGCCCAAAAAAGACAAGCCCAGCGAGGGCAAGACTTCAGACCATCACGTGCCGGGGGCCGATGGCCCGATCGGTGCCGAGGCCGAAGACGATAACAATCCCTAACGGCACCCGGGAGGAGCAGGCACCCTGCCCCTCCCTTTTTTCCGCCCAACAAGAGGTTTTCATGCCCATAGCGCAGCGTATTTCGATCAATCTGCTGACCCGCAATATCGCCGACAACATCGCGTTCTACCAAGCCCTTTGTGGCTTTCAGATCGTGCACCAGGAAGCCTGGTATGTGGTGCTGGCGGCAAGCCCGGACAGCCAGTTTCAACTTGGGCTGATCGACTGGGTGAGCGAGTTCGTGCCCCGCGCCGCGCGGGGTGAACCGCAAGGCGCCTATCTCGAAGTGGTCGTCGAGGACGTGGCGGGAGCCGTCGAGGCCATTCGCCCGTTCGGTACCGAGATCATCGAGGAGCCCACCACCTTTGGCCCGCTGACGCGCGCGGTGCTGCGCGATCTCGATGGCCATGTGATCGATGTGGTTTCGCCAGGTGCGCGGTACACAATCCCACCGCGCCGCACCGTCGCCTGATCTGATCCTCTGCCGCGCAGCCTATTTCTGGCTGCGCGGTACGGCAATTTCCCGGAAGTTTTCCGCGAGGCGATGCAGCGCCGCGCGCATTTCGGGGCCGCTCATGGCACGGCCATGACCTGTGACCACTAGTTCGGGCTCCAAGGCTGCCAGGGTGCGTACTGAATGTTCTGCCGCGATCCAGTCCGGGGTGAAATAGCGCGGTGGCCCGTGCATTTCGGCTTCCTGCACCAGCACCTCATAGGCCGACTCCTGCCCGGTGGTGATGATCGCATCGCCCGCCACCAGCGTCCGGTCGGCTTCCCGCCAGAGCGAAACATGGCCTCGGGTGTGCCCCGGGGTGTGCTGCCAACGCCAGCCGGGCAGCACCGGCACGGCGCCACTGGGCGGCAGGAACTGCAGCCACTGACTGACATTGACGGGATCGCGCGGGAACAGCGGTGCCAGCTTGGGCATGATGCCGCCATCGGCTGCCGCATCTGGCGGTGGATAGGCCTCTTGCCCTGAAAGGAACGGCGCTTCGAGGGCATGGGCGTATACGGGCACATTCCAGTGCCGGGCCAGATCTTCCAGCACTCCGACATGATCGAAATGGCCGTGGGTCTGGATGATGGCCGAAGGCGGCACGGCGCCAAAGCGCGACTCTGCGGCGTCCAGGATCTTGTTGCGCGAGCCGGGCAGCCCGCTATCCACCAGCACCCAGGGTCCAGTCGGGGCGCCGATGAACACCACATTGACCATGACGATGCGCAGGTAAGCTAGATCGGGCGCCAGTTCGCGCAAATGCTCGTCCTGCTTGGTTTCGTCGGCTCGAGCGTCCTGGCTCAGGGGGATCTGAACAGCCATGGTGGTTCCTTTGTGCTGCGGATGGTCAAGGCAGAGCAGTGGGCCACTAGGCGCCCCGTGTTTTTTGACGGCCCGAGGCAAATGGCGTTCCCTCAGTCAGTTTCTGACGGGCGCGTTCCACGTCCTCGTCGCTGACATCGACCGGCAAGGAGGTATCGTCAGGAAGGCCTGCGCCGGTCTGGGCAATGGTTTCGTCCTTGGGACGGTCGTTGGCGCCGGTAGTCGCTTTACTGCTGCTCATCGCTGTTCTCCCAGTTAACGCACGTTATCGGGACCCGGTGGGGCTGGTTTCCCAATGAAGAGTGGAACTGCCTAGGCCCACGGCGGTTGCAGTAGCAGCAACATGGGAGTTGAAATGGAACAGGACGGGACCCCCAGCGACCAGCCGCAATCAGAGACTTCGGCGACCGTGACCGACCGCGGACGTGGCCCGGCAGAACGCGCCGTATTGGGTGAGGACCCACGCGGCAGCATTGTCCGCATCGTCGTGGCGGTAATCGTCTTTATCGTTGTTGCGGGGACGATCTTTTACATGTCGATGGGCTGACAACGCCATCGCGCCCGGTATTTAGGGTAATACTAAAGAGCTGCGCGGTTTTACGGAACCCAAAGGGTCCGGGCGTGCTTGTTTGTTCATAACCTGCCCAGGAGGCACTTATGAAGGCTCTCAATCTGATTACTCTACTGTTAATCATCATCGGCGGCATCAACTGGCTGTTGGTTGGCGCCTTCCAGGTCGATCTGGTGGCACAACTGTTTGGCGGCCAGGACGGGGCAATCGCCCGTATTGTTTACGTGCTTGTCGGCCTGTCGGCCATCTACCAGCTAGTGCCGTTCTTCAAGGCCATGTCCACGGACGAAGTGATCGCCGAGCGCGGCACCACCACGACGACGCGCCTGTAGTTTTATGCGCCGGCGGCCGGAGCCACGCTCTGCCGCCGGTTTTTTGTGTCTAGCATGGAGGGGAAATTGAATACGGCTAATCTACAGCTCGAAGGGCTTTACCTGGCGCTTGCCGCGGTGAACCGCGCCCTGATCGATGCCGGCGTTGTCAGCACCGAGCAGCTCGACCTGGCGTTCCGCAAGACCGAAGCCATGGCAATGGGGGCCGAGCGGATGAACAGCCTGTCTCCAGCCGAGCGCGATGCCGTGTGTTTTCCCATCCGTTTGTTGCAGACCGCCCTTGAGTCTCCCGAAACGGCTGACTTCACCGAGCTGGCTCGTACCGTGGGGATGACCAAGCCGCGCTACAACGATCAACAATAGGGTGGGCGAGATGGCGGGCGAACAAGGCTCTTATCGGCGGATCGCTGTTGGGGAAGACGCTGGCAATGCCGTAACCGTCGGGATCGAAGCGGGTTCGGATGGCCGGCCATTTGCTGCGGTCTGGTGGCCGGCAAGCGGCGATGTGGACGGCGACGAAGCACAATATGACGATGTCGCGAGCGCCTTTGCCGCCGCCGAGGCGGCACGGCAGCTGCATGGCTTTGCCGAAGTCGTCGTGGTGCTGCAGGACGATCTGCTTTGGAACCCGGCATGGGGCGAGATCGCGGCCGACCGAAACCGGGAACCGATTGGCGATGTTTCCGACACGGACCTTAATTCGCGCGAGGTTTACAACCTCGCGCGTGGAATTGAAGGCGAACGCGACGCCTAAGGCTCAGCCCATGGTGCCAAGCAGCGTGGCGCCGACCACCACGGCCGCACCGATCGCTACAAAGATCGCATAAAGTGCAGTGCCAGGCATCTTGGGTCCCTGGCGGTATTTCGGCCGGCTGGCGGCGTCCAGCTTGCGCTCCGAGGCGGTTGGGGGACTTCCACCTGCTTCAGCATCGGTCCCGAGCGGGGCCGCGGCGGGATCGGGGAAGCCGATTTTCTCGCCGGTCGCTCCGCTGTCGATTTCCTGGCGCAACTGGTCGGTGGTGGGTGCGTCTTTGGCCATTTGCCGTCTCCGTTTGCAACGATAATGCCGGGGGTGGAGGTGTGTTCCGTCCGGGAACAATCGCCATGGGGTGGCGTTGACGCGGCACTTACTTGTGCGGATCAACCATGAATTTCACCAATTGTGTGCATCTCTGCGTGGACATGCAACGCATGTTCGCGGAGGAGACCGACTGGCATGTCGAAACGCTTGCCGGCGTGCTGCCCGCGATCGAGGCAATGACCGAGCCTCACGCCGCGCGGACGGTATTCACCCGCTTTGTGCCGCCGGAGCGGGCTGAAGACGCGCAGGGGAGCTGGCAAGAATATTACGAGGCTTGGCCCAATATGCTGCGCGAGCGCATGGCGCCGGAGATGGTGGACCTGGTCCCCTCGCTGCAGCGCTTTGTTCCGCCGGCCGCAGTGATCGACAAACCGGTTTATTCACCCTGGTGGTCAGGCGCGCTGCACCAGCAGTTGCAAGCCAAAGGGGTCGACACGCTGGTGATTACCGGCGGCGAAACCGAGGTGTGCGTGCTGTCCACCCTCATGGGCGCGATCGATCTGGGATACCACGTTGTATTGCCCAAGGATGCGGTGTGCAGCTCGGCGGCCGAAACTCACGCCGCAATGCTTTCCATCTATGACAGCCGCTTTGGCATCCAGCTGACGGCCTGCACCACGCAGGACGTGCTCGATCAATGGCGACGCGAGGGATAATCCATGCAGATCGGCTATCACGCTTCCCACGAACAGTTTGCTCCCTCGAGCCTGCTCAAGCTGGTGCAACAGGCGCAAGAAGCGGGATTTTCCTGCGCCAAATCATCGGACCATATTCATCCCTGGAGCGAGCGGCAGGGTCACTCGGGCTTTGCTTGGTCGTGGCTGGGGGCCGCCATGGCAGTGACCGATTTTCCGATCGGCTCCATTTCGGCCCCGGGATATCGCTATCACCCGGCCATCGTCGCGCAGGCCGCGGCAACGCTGGGGGAAATGTTTCCTAACCGGTTCTGGCTGGCTCTCGGCAGCGGGGAAGCGCTCAATGAATCGATCACCGGCACCTATTGGCCCAACAAGGCCGAGCGCAATGCCGTGCTGGCCGAGTGTGCCGCGGTCATCCGGGCGCTGTTTGCCGGCGAAACCGTCACCCATCGCGGCAGGGTCACAGTGGTGGAGGCCAAGCTTTATTCCCGCCCCGCCCAGCCGGTGCCGCTATTTGGCGCCGCCATTACCCCCAAGACCGCAGCGTTTGTTGCCGAGTGGGCCGATGGCTTGTTGATCACCGGCGGCGATGTGGAGGAGATCCGTCCGACCATTGAGGCCTTCCGCGACAATGGCGGTGCGAACAAGCCCGTTCATATCCAGCACGCGCTGTGCTGGGCGGCGACCGAGGACGAGGCGTTCGAGCAGGCGCTGGATCAATGGTCGGCCAATGTCATTGGCGGCGAGGTCAACTGGGATCTGCGCCGTCCCAGCGACTTTGATGCGGCCACGCGCTTTGTGCGACGCGAAGACATGGCCAAAGCAGTGTTCGTGTCGGCCGATCTTGGCCGGCATCGCGCCGCTATCGAGGCTTACGGCGAATTGGGGGCGACCGCAGTGCATCTGCACCAAGTTGGGCGCAACCAGGCGGAGTTTATCGAGGCATTTGGCACCAAGGTGTTGCCGGGACTGGATCGGATCACGGCGAGCGCGCGTTAACCACGCAGCAAAGGCCAGCGGGAACGAGCATCGGCTCGGTTCCGAGGCTTATTCCTGCGGAAGGCGCGACTGGCGCTGGCCGCACCAACCCTGGAGAACCCAATGAAAGCGTTGTGCTGGCACGGCAAAGGCGATGTTCGCTACGATACCGTCGATGACCCCAAGATCGTCCATGGCCAGGACGCCATCATCAAGGTGACCTCCTGCGCGATCTGCGGCTCGGATTTGCATCTTTATGATGGGTTCATGCCCACGATGGAGTCAGGGGACGTGCTCGGCCACGAAACCATGGGCGAAGTGGTGGAGGTCGGCAAGGACAACACCAAGCTCAAGGTCGGCGACCGCGTCGTCGTGCCCTTCAACATTGCCTGCGGGCAGTGCTGGTTCTGCCAGAACCAGATGTTCTCTCTGTGCGATCGCTCCAATCCCAATGCGGCGATCGCTCGCGCCGCGATGGGCTATTCGCCCTCGGGCCTCTTTGGCTATTCGCACATGCTGGGCGGCTATGCCGGCGGGCAGGCCGAATATCTGCGCGTGCCCTTTGCCGATGTCGGCCCGATCAAGGTGCCTGAGGAACTCACCGACGAGCAGGTGCTGTTCCTGTCCGACATTTTCCCCACGGGCTATATGGCCGCGGAAAATGCCGAGATTGAGCCGGGCGACACGGTCGCCATCTGGGGCTGCGGCCCTGTCGGGCAGTTCGCCATCCAGAGCGCGTGGCTGATGGGTGCGGGCCGCGTCCTCGCCATCGACAATGTCCCCGAGCGGCTCAAGATGGCCGAGGTGCATGGCAAGGCCGAAACCATCAATTTCGACAACGCCAGCCCCTATGACGTGCTGTTCCAGATGACCAATGGGCGCGGCCCGGACCGGGTGATCGATTGCGTGGGCACCGAGGCCCATGCGAGCGGCGCACCGGATTCGGTGATCGACAACGTCAAGCAGAAGGTGGGTCTCGGCACCGACCGGGCGCATGTGCTGCGCGAGGCCATCATGTGTTGCCGGAAGGGCGGCACCATCTCGATGCCCGGCGTTTATATCGGCATGCTCGACAAAGTGCCCATGGGCGCCTTCATGAACAAGGGGCTGACGCTCAAGACCGGACAAACGCACACCCATCGCTATCTGGCGCCGCTGCTGCAGCTGGTGGTGGACGGCAAAATCGATCCGACCTTCGTGATCACCCACCAGGCCGATCTATCGGAAGGGCCCGAGCTTTATCGCAAGTTCCGGGACAAAGAAGATGGCTGCATCAAGGTGGTGATGAAGCCCGGCGCTTAACCCAGGTTGGCGCCCTATCGGGCGCCCGCCTGCCTTCTCTTATGCCTCTGGTGCCAGCAAATTCTTGCTGGCGGGGATCGGGAACCGGGCCTGAGGAGTTGGATTAACCAAACCCCTCAGGAACGAAACCCCGATGACCCGAGCTTCTTCCGCCCTCGCCACCTCCGCAACCGTGTTGCTGGCCTTGGCCACTCCGGCCGCCGCCCAGCCGCAGGGCACTGTTGGACAATATTCCGATGTGACTATCGAGGGGTCGATCCTCGAGCCCAGCCCGGTCGAGATTGAAGATGACGCGGAGCTAGCCGGGAAGATCACGGTGCCCGAGGGTTTCACCGTCGAGGTGGTGGGCCGGGATCTCGGCAATACCCGCATGCTGGCGGTGCACGAGGACGGGCATGTTTATGCCACCCGCCGCCAGGAAAGCGATGTCATCCGGCTGATCGACGCCGATCGCGATGGCAAGTTCGAGGATTTCGCCAAGGTCGCCGGCCGCCCGGGCATGCACGGCATCTTTATCGATGGCGACACCGCTTACCTTGCCACCGCCAAGGAGGTGTTCACTGCACCAATCGAGGACGATGGCAGCTTTGGCGAACTGACGCGGATCATCGACGATCTGCCCGATGCCGGCCAGCACCCCAACCGCACCCTGGCGATCGGCCCGGACGGGATGCTCTACATAACCGTGGGCTCGACCTGCAACGCCTGCGACGAGTCCAACCCGGAAAGCGCCACCATTCTGCGCGCCACCCCCGACGGCAAGACGCGCACCATCTTCGCCAGCGGTCTGCGCAATACGATCGGCTTTGGCTGGGAGCCCGGCACGGGCAAGCTTTACGGCGCCGATCACGGCACCGACTGGCTGGGCGACGAGGAGCAAAAGGAAGAGTTCAACCTCGTCGAGCAGGGCAAGCAATATGGCTGGCCCTACATCTACGACTTCTCCAACTTCAATCCGCAGGACAATCCGCCCGAGGGCATTACGCTGGAGGAATGGGCCGAGGCGAGCGAGGAACCGCTGCTCGGCTATACCGCCCATGCCGCCCCCATGCAGATGACCTTCTACCAGGGCGAGGCCTTTCCCGAGGAATATCGCGGCGACGCCTTTATCGCCATGCGCGGCTCCTGGAACCGCCGCCCGCCGAGCGGCTATGAAATCACCCGGGTCGATTTCGAGGACGGCGAGCCCAAGGACTGGACCTCCTTTGCCACTGGTTGGCTGATCGAGAACGATGATCAAAGCTATGACTTCCTCGCCCGGCTTGCCGGATTGACCGAGGATATCGATGGCTCGCTGCTGCTGGCCGACGATTTCAACGGCATCCTCTACCGCATCAGCTATGAGGGCGAGGATGGGGCAGGCAGCGATGCGGCTGCGGCGTCCAGCACGCCCAATCTGGTCGAAACACCCGCGCCTTCCGACACCGCGATCAATCTCGTGGAGGCCGATGGCACGCTTGCTGTCAGCAGCCCCAGCTTTGCGGATAATGGTGCGATCCCCATCGCCCATGCCGCCGAAGGGCATAATGCCTCCCCTGCCCTCTCCTGGGACGAGGCGCCCGAAGGCACAAAGTCCTTCGCCGTGATCATGGATGATCCCGATGCCGACGAGCCCAAGCCCTTCGTGCACTGGGTGCTTTTCGACATCCCCGCTGACGTCACGACCCTGCGCGAGGGCATCAACACCGATCCGGTGCTGCAGGACCCCGAAGGGGCCAAGCAGGGCAGCAATAGCCGCGGCCAGACCGGCTATTACGGCCCCCGCCCGCCGCTCGAGGATCCCGCCCACAACTACCATTTCCAGGTCTTTGCGCTCGATCTGGCCGAGTTGCCGGTGGAACTGGGGGCCAAACGCGAGGACGTGCTGGCGGCGATGGAAGGCCATGTGCTGGCCAAGGGCGAAGTGGTGGGCACCTATCAGCGCCCCACCGAAGAAAAACCCAAGAACTAGCTAGCTCGGATCACGCGGGAGCGCGCCCGGGCGCGTTCCACGCCAGCAAGGATCAAGCCATGACCACGCCCGACACCCTGAGCGATGCGGCCCTCGCAGTATTCGCCTTTGCCATTTATCACCAGCTCGAAAGCGGCGATCCCGTCACCAAAGTGATCGCCGATGACGGCAAGGGCCACCACGCCGATCCAAAGGCCGTTGCCGAACTCGAAGAGCTTGGCCTCGCCACGCGCGAAGACAATTCGGTCAGCTTCACGCCCGAGGGCATGGAGATGATTACCCTCTTGATCGGCCGCCTGCGCGGGCGCTAGCCCATGGCTTTGCCGAGGCCAAGCGTCGCGATCAATTCGGCCGCGGCCGCCGCGCCCGCGCGGTTGGCGCCGATGGTGGATGCCGACGGGCCGTAGCCGACCAGATGAACCCGCGGATCGCGCAAGACCTGGGTGGCCAGCCGCCCGCCCATGCGGATGCCACCGCCCTCTTCGCGCAAGTCGAGCGGGGCAAGATGATCTAGCGACGAGCGAAAGCCGGTGCACCAGAGGATGACATCGGCCCGCTCTTCCCTTCCATCGCTCCAGCGCACGCCGGATTCGGTAATCTCGCTGAACATCGGATGGCGCTGCAACACGCCACGCGCCCGCATCGCTGATATCGCCGGCGTTTCGGGCAGCCCCGTCACCGACACGACGGAAAGTGGCGGCAGGCCGGCCCGCACGCGTTGCTCCACCATAGCGACGGCGGTCCGGCCGGCTTCGATGTCGAAGGGTCCGGTGCGGAACTGCGGCTCACGCCGGGTTACCCAGAGCGTCGTGGTCACCTGCGAGATTTCGTCGAGCAGCTGGATGGCCGAAATGCCGCCCCCAACCACCACCACATGCTTGCCGCGGAAGTGCTCGGCCCCCTGATAGTCGGCGGTGTGCAATTGCTCGCCGCCGAACGTCTCGGCCCCCGGATAATGCGGCACGAAGGGCGCCGTCCAGGTGCCGGTGGCATTGATGATGCCCCGGGCCGAGAACACACCCCGGTCCGTTTCGATCCGCAGCCGCTCGCCACGGCTGACCACGCAGCGCGCGCTGACCGGCCGCAGCACCGGGAGCTCGAACCTGCGTTCATATTCAGCGAAATACTGCGGCACCGCCACCCGGGCCTGCACCTGCGGGTCATCCAGCGCGATCGCGTCGCCAAAAGCCAGCCCCGGCAGATCATGGACGCGATTGACGGTGCTAAGGGTCAACGAGGGCCAGCGGAACTGCCAAGCGCCTCCTGGGGCATCGGCACTGTCGAGCACGACAAAGCCGCGGCCCGGGACAATGCCGCGCTGGCGCAGGTGATAGGCGGCAGACAAACCCGCCTGCCCAGCGCCAATCACGACAATATCGGCCTTCCGAGCCACTCGAACGGAGGCGTCACCCAGTTGTGTTTGCTTGTCGGACAGTGGCCAAGCTCCAGGGTGGAATCAATCAACTGCGCCAAGTGACTGCAGTTGTTGGCTTCTATTCTTGATCGGCGCAAGGGAGAAAGCCGATTTTCCGTTGCGGGCAGTCTTTCCGCTCGCGCCGCAACCGGTTAGCGTCGGGGGTGTTTGAACTTAACCAAGCTGTCGATGAAAGCGAGCGTCTCATGGCCAGAAAAATCACCATCGCGCCCTATAGCGGACCGGCTGGCGGCTGGGGTTCAATCAAGTCCGTCGGCAGATATCTGGACAGCGAAGGCATTCTGGCGACGGGCCCCCTGGCGCTGCGCAAGCAGAACAAGCCCGAGGGCTTTGCCTGTGTCAGCTGCGCCTGGGCCAAGCCGGTGCCATCCCATCCCGCCGAGTTCTGCGAAAATGGGGCCAAGGCGACCGCCTGGGAGCTGACGCGTAAGCGGGTGACGCCCAGTTTCTTCGCCGAACACACGGTGAGCGTACTCAAGACCTGGCCCGACCATGACCTCGAGGCCATCGGCCGGCTAACGACACCGCTGCGCTATAACGCCCAGACCGATAAATATGAAGCCGTGGACTGGACCGAAGCCTTTGCCAGCATCGGACGCGAGTTGGCCGCCATTCGCGACATCGATCCCAAGCGCACGGTGTTCTATGCATCTGGCCGGGCGTCGCTTGAAACCTCCTATATGTATCAGCTGCTGGCGCGCCTTTATGGCAACAACAACCTGCCCGACAGCTCCAATATGTGCCACGAGTCCACTTCGGTGGGTCTGGCCGAAAGCATCGGGGTGCCGGTGGGCACGGTGGTGCTGGACGATTTCAAATCCGCCGATGCCCTATTCTTTTTCGGCCAGAATGTGGGCTCCAACAGCCCGCGCATGCTGCACCAGTTGCAGGAAGCCAGCGACCGCGGCGCGACAATTGTCAGCTTCAACCCGCTCAAGGAGCGGGGGCTCGAGCGGTTCGTCAATCCGCAGAACCCGGTGCAGATGCTGACGCAGCACGAAACCCGCATCAGCCGGGAATACTACCAGGTGCGCCCGGGCGGCGATATTTCGGTGGTGATCGGCATGTGCAAATGGCTGTTCGAGGCCGACGCCAAGGCGCAAGCCGAGAACCGCCAGCCGGTGCTGGACCACACCTTCATTGCCGAACACACCCATGGCATGGAGGAGTTCCGCGCCTTTGCCGAAGCGCAGGATTGGGCCGATCTCGAGCGCGAAACGGGGCTCACCCGCGCTCAGATCGAGCGCGCTGCCGCCATCTATGCCGCCGCCCCGGCCGCCATGGTGGTTTATGGCATGGGCATCACCCAGCATAAGCTGGGGGTCGAAGCGGTGCAGATGCTGGTCAATCTGGCGCTGCTGCGCGGCAATATCGGCCGGCCCGGCGCCGGCATCTGCCCGGTGCGCGGCCATTCCAATGTGCAGGGCCAGCGCACCGTCGGCATCGCTGAAAAGCCCGAACTCGTGCCGCTCGACCGGATGGAGGAACTCTACCAGTTCAAGGCACCGCGAGAAAAAGGCACCACCACGGTGGAAGCCTGCGAGGGCATCATCAATGGCACGATCGACGCCTTTATCGGGCTTGGCGGCAATTTCCTGCGCGCCGTGCCCGATCATGGGCCGATGGAAGAGCACTGGCCCAAGATGCGCCTGACCGTGCAGATCGCCACCAAGCTCAATCGCGGCCAACTGTTTTGCGGCAAGACGGCGTTCCTGCTGCCCTGCCTTGGACGGATCGAATATGACCGGCAGGCCACCGGCAAGCAGGTGGTGACGGTGGAGGATTCCACCGCCGTGATCCACCAGTCACGCGCCATCAACGAGCCCGCCAGCCCCGATCTGCTGTCGGAGCCGCGCATCGTGGCCGAGATCGCCAAGGCCACCCTGCCCCCCAATCCCAATGTCCCCTGGGACCAGTGGGTGGGCGATTATAGCCTCGTGCGCGACGCCATCGAGCGCACCTGGCCCGAAATGTTCAGGGACTTTAACCAGCGCATCAAAAAGCCCGAAGGCTTCCGCCGCCCGATCGCCGCCAGCCACCGCCAATGGAAGACCAAGACGGGCAAAGCCAATTTCAAGGTGCCCTCGGCTCTGGGCGGCAGCTTTGATGATGGCAAGGATCCCGATGTGCTGCGCCTCATCACCTTGCGCAGCAATGACCAGTTCAACACCACCGTTTATGGGTATCACGACCGCTTCCGCGGCGTGGAAGGCACCCGCGACGTGCTGTTTCTCAATGGCGAAGACATGGCGCGCTTCGGCATTGCCGATGGCAGCACTGTCGCCCTCGAAACGGTGGCCGATGATGGCGTGCCGCGTCGTCTCGGCGGGCTGCGCGCCATTAAATACGACATGCCCAAAGGCAGCTGCGGCGGCTATTATCCCGAGTGCAATGTGCTGATCCCAGTCTACCAGCACGCCGAGAAGAGCCATGTGCCGGCCGCCAAGTCGGTGCCGGTGCGGATCGTGCCGGCGTGATCCCGACCCATCAGTCCGTGCAGCATCAGCGCTGGGCCGGGCAGTTTGACCCGGCCGGGCGCGACATTGCCACCGAAGCGGCCGTGGCCGTGGTGGTCAATGGCTCGACCTATGCCGTGATGATGGCGACGCCGGCCGATCTTGAAGACTTCGCGATCGGCTTCGCGCTGACCGAGGGGATGATTGCCGAGTTCGGCGAAATCGAGCGCTTCGAAATCGTCGAGCACGCCGCCGGCATGGAAGCACGCCTCTGGGTCGCCGAGGAACGGGCGCGCGCCCTCGCCGCCCGCCGCCGCGCCATGGCCGGTCCGACCGGCTGCGGGTTATGCGGCATCGAAAGCCTCGAACAGGCGCTGCGTACGACGCCGCGGGTGGAGGCCAGGCTCACCCTGTCGCCCGACCAGATCATGGCCGCCATCGCCTCGCTGCGGCCGGCGCAATCGCTCAACGCCCTCACCCACGCCGTGCATGCCGCCGCGCTCTGGCATCCCGAGGCGGGCCTTGTCGCCTTGCGCGAAGACGTCGGCCGCCACAACGCCCTCGACAAACTCGCCGGCGCCGCCCGCCGCCAGCACCTCCCCGCTGCGGACGCCGCCCTCCTCCTCACCAGCCGCATCTCGGTGGAGCTCGTGCAAAAAGCCGCCGTGCTCGGCACCGGCATCCTCCTCGCCATTTCCGCCCCCACCACCCTCGCCATTCAAACCGCCCAAGCGGCCAACATCACCCTCCTCGGCGTGGCGCGAGACGATGGCTTCGAGGTGTTCACGCATGGCTGGCGGGTGGGATAGTTGGAGGGGCAGCCCTCCCGATACATAAGGTGGGCATTGCGTAAGTAGTTGTGCGCTGAGTTGGTGGCAATGCGCCTGCTAAAACCGGGAAACGGGTGCGGGCACCCGGCTTTGTAACCCCGGCCAGCATATGCCAGCTCTGAGCTTCGTCATCCCAATTCGCGACCATGCCGGTGTGGCCGACTGGCCTGCAGCCATGCGCAATCTGCAGGCTACCGCAGCCTCGATCGCGGCACAAACCAGCTCGAGCTGGCGATGCATTGTCGTGGCGAGCCGCCATTCTCCCCTGCCGCACTTGCCCGGCAAGATCGAAGTGCATCGCCTCGATCTGCCCACACCGGCGCCGTTGCCGCCCCTGGCCAATATGGAGCACCGGTTCGAGGCGATCCGGGCAGACAAGGGCCGCCGGGTGCTTGCGGGGATTCTTTCCGTCGATCCGGACAATTATGTGATGACCGTCGACTACGATGATCTGGTCAGCAATCGCCTCGCCGCCTTCGCCGAAGCTCACCCTGCCCAGCCAGGCTGGTTTGTCGATAGCGGCTATCTCTATGACGGCTCATCGACCCTGATGCGGCTGGGGTCAGGCTTTGACGAGCTGTGCGGCACGTCCCTGATCATCCATGCCGATCGGCTGGTGCTGCCGCCCACGCTGGAAGCCGCCGACGAAACCTATCTGCGCCAGTGGTTCGGCAGCCACAAATTTGCCAAGCGGCGTCTCGCCCAAGCTGGCACTCCCCTCGCACCACTACCATTCCCCGGAGCCATCTACCGAGTAGGGCATGACAATGCCGTCAGCGCATCGAGCGCGATATGGCGCCAGTTCCGCCCCCGTCGGCGTCGCGTTCTGGCTCAGCTCCGGCTTCTCGCCCAGCTGCGCCTGCTCACCCCCAAACTACGGAGCGAGTACTTTGCCCGGCCATGACAGCACAAGCGGCGAACAATCCCTCGTCGCAATCATCATCCCCTTCTACCAGAAGGAGGCGGGTATACTTGCGCGGGCGCTCCGTTCGATTGCCGCGCAGGAGCTCGGGCGCGCAATCAAGCTGACGGTGATCGTTGTCGATGATGGGTCCCCGATCCGGGCAAGTGACGAACTCGCGCTCGTATGGTCGGGTTTCCCGCACGAGCTCATCCCGATCGAACAGCCGAATGGTGGTCCCGGTGCCGCCCGCAACACGGGAATCGATCGGGCCGTCGAGTTGGGTGCCGACTTCATCGCCTTCCTCGATTCGGACGACGAATGGGCGCCACATCATCTGCAGGAGGCGCTGCAGTGCCTCGGGTCAGAGGCATCGTTTTATTTCTGCGATCACACGCGGTCGGTCTGGGGGCACAGCCTTTTTGGCGAACTCGACACCATGGCAGACTGGCAACGCGGCGCATCGGGTGTCGTTTGGCGCGGAACAAGGGCGCTCGTGAACTCCAGCACCCTGCTAACCGGTTACTTGCGGGAGTATCTCAGTCAGACCTCGTGCGTCGTGTATCGCCTGCGGGCCGCTCCCGATCTGCGTTTTGACACCGGGCTGCGCGCTGCAGGAGAGGACCATCTTTTTTGGATCAAGCTGGGGCAGTTGGCCGACGGGGCGGCTTTCTCCTGCTCGGTCAATGTTGTCTGCGGCACCGGCATCAACATCTATTTCTCCGCCTTCGACTGGTCCAAGAAGGAAACCGTGGCCCGCTACGTTTATCTCAAGCTGTTCTGGCATCGCGTCCTGAGCGAGGTGGAACTGGACGATGAACAACGGGCAATAGCGAAGAGCACCCTCAAGCTCATCGAGCGAGCCTACGCGTTTATCATGCTGCGCCAGCTCATCCGATTGTCGCTGCCCAATTTCAGAATGCTGCGAAAGCTTGCGGCAGCCGACCCGTCCTTTCCGTTCCGGTTCCCCGTAACGCTTTGCACCGCCATCGCAACGGCGCGTCGAGACGCTGCCAATTGGTAGGGCACGCGGCTGTGTGGCTCTGCAAGACCACCCGGGAAGTCGTGTCTGATGGCCTATGATGCGCAGGTAGACCTCCATCTCGCCGGCTCCCGCAGCCGCTCGGCCGTTGTCGGGGTGCTCTGGTCGGTTTTCAGCAGCCTTATGCCAGGGCTGGTTAGTGCCGGAGTGTTTCTGGCAACCTCGCGTGCCCTTGGTCCCGATGATTTCGGCATCGTCGCCTTTGCCAGCACGATCATCGCCCTGCTCGGCGCGGTGGCGCCGACCGGTTTCGGACAAGCGCTCATTCAGCGCGCCAACATCACCGCGGCGCATCTTGACGTCGTGTTCTGGCTGGGTGCCGGGCTGGCCGCATTGCTTTATGCGCTGGTGTGCGTGCTCGCCCGACCCCTGGCGGAGACCATGGGTCAGCCTCTGCTTGCAGTGCTGATGCCCGTGCTAGGGATCAAGATCGTGCTCGACCTCGTCGCCATCGTGCCGAACGCCCTGCTTGTTCGAACCATGTTGTTCCACAAACTCGCCTTGCGCACCGTGGTGGCTTCGCTTGCGGGCGCTGTGGTTTGCCTGGCTGTGTTGTTTGCCGGCTACGGGCTCTGGGCGCTCGCCTTGGCCCAGCTTGTTTCCTCGGCCGCGGCCACCCTAGCCTGCCTGGTCAGCGCCAAATGGCTGCCACGCGTCTCCTTCCGCCGGTCAGCCCTGCAGGAGCTGTCACGCTTTGGTGGCTTTGCCACGGGCGCTAACTTCATCAACAGCATCAACATCGACCAATTGCTGATCGGGAGCCTGCTGGGTCCCTATGCACTAGGCCTGTTCGGCTTCTCGCGGCGCATTTTCCAGTTGTTGAGCGATGTCATGGCCGGACCGCTCAACGCGGTCTCGTTCTCCCTGTTGTCCTCCATGCAGGACGAGTCGGAGTTGCGGCGCAAGGCCTTTCTCATCGCTACGTTCCTGTCCGCTTCGGTGTCGTTTCCCGTGTTCACCGGCGTGGCGCTTATCGCACCGGATTTGGTACCATTCCTTTTCGGTGCGCATTGGCGTGAGGCGGTGCCGGTGGTGCAGGCATTTTGTGCCATTGGACTACTGGCCTGTATCGGGGTGCTGCAAGGCTCGCTGATCAACAGCAATGGCGATGCGGATCTGTGGCTCTATTATTTGGTGGGTCGCCAGCTGGCGACCGGCATCTGTATCGTCCTGCTTTTCCGCTTTGGCGTTGCCGAACTCAGCATTGGCCTGGCCATCCAGACCTATCTGATGTGGCTGCCATCCGTGCATATGGTGGCGCGCATTCTGAACATGCCGATGCTCTGCTATCTCTGGGGCTTCCGGGTACCCGTTCTCGCTACGCTGGCCATGGCCGTTTCGATTCAATTTACGTCGGCGGCCTGGCCACTCACCGACCCGGCGGCGCGGATAATCGCGGCGGTGGCGGTCGGCGCCTTAATGTATGGCAGCGTTGCCTGGTTGCTGGCGCACCGGCAGCTGCACGCAATCTGGGACATGATCTCAAAGCGGAGAAGCAGCAAGTGAAGCTGGTTTACTACCGCGGCCACACGCCCAATTTCGGCGATGAACTGAACACCTATCTGTGGCCCCACCTGTTGCCCAGCGGATTTTTGGACGAGGATGATAGCGAACTCTTTCTCGGCATCGGCTCGATCATCTGGGATTTCCTGCCCTCCACCTCGCGCAAATTCATTATCGGCTCGGGTTATGGCGGCTATAGCAAGCTGCCCAATCTGCATGATGGCAGCTGGTCGCCCGTCTTCGTGCGCGGACCGCGCACGGCACAGCTGCTCAGACTTCCCCCCGGGCTCGCCATTTGCGACAGCGCCGTTCTGTTACGCAAGATCTACCCCATCGGACGAGCCAGCCGATCCGGCACTGGCTTCATGCCGCATTTTGAAAGCCTTGCGAGAGGCCACTGGCAAGAGGCTTGTGCCCTTGCGGGCGTGAAATTCATCGACCCCACGGCACCTGTGCAGCAAACGCTCAGCACTATTGCCGGTCTGGAGCGTCTCGTTACCGAAGCCATGCACGGTGCCATCGTCGCCGATGCGCTGCGAACGCCATGGATTGCGGCCCAGCCTATTCATCCCTTGCATCACACCAAATGGCTCGATTGGTCTGAGGCACTCAGCACGCAGATCCGATGGAAGGAGCTCTTTCCCACCAATGCGAAAGAGCTTTATTTCAAGATCACGGGCGGCAAGAAGTATTACGAAGGCCGTGCCAATCTCTTGATACATCACCCGGCCGCCAGAGCACCCAACAAGCTACTGACGCAGCTTGCAGCCAGAAGACTTTCCGCAATTGCGCGAGCCGAGCCGCAACTCAGTCCAGACCGGGTCATTGCCGAGGTGACCGATCGCGCGGACGCGGCGCTGCTCGGCTTTGTGCAAGCGCGCGCGACGGCTTCCTAGCCCCTCCTGCAATGAAAGGCGCAGCCCATCACCGGACTGCGCACGGGTGTGGCTTTAGCCCACCCCCACTTCGCTGGCCGCGACTGCGGCCATGTTGACGATGCCGCGGCTGGTGACGGAGGGGGCGAGGATGTGGGCGGGTTGGTTGGTGCCCATGAGGATGGGACCGATCGGGAGGGCGTTGTTGAGTTCCTTGAGCAGCGTCATGGACAGGTTGGCCGCTTCCAGATTGGGGAAGATCAGCAGATTGGCTTCGCCGCGCAGGAGCGAGTTCGGGACATAGCGCTCGCGGAGGTTTTCGTTGATCGCCAGATCCCCCTGCATTTCGCCATCGACCACAAGGTCGGGTGCGACCTGTTGCAGCTTTTCGAACACGTCGCGCATCTTGAGGCTCGTGGCGCCGTCGCGCGAGCCGAAATTGGAATAGCTCAGCAGCGCCGCCCGCGCCTCGATATTGAAGCGCTTGAGGTGGTCGCGCGCCTGCAGCGTGATGGCCACGATCTCGTCGGCGCTGGGATCGATGTTGACATAGGTGTCGGCGAGGAAAAACACGCCCCGGCTCATCACCAGCATGGAAAGCGCCGAAAGCTGGCGCGACTGGGGGGCGAGGCCAATGATCGACTGGATATCACGCGCATGCTTGATGAAGCGCCCCTGCAATCCGCAGATCAGTGCATCGGCTTCGCCGCGCTTGACGGCCAAGGCCCCGATCACGGTGGTGTTGGTGCGCACAATGGTGCGGGCGGTGTCGGGGGTGACGCCCTTGCGGCCCACCAGCGAGTGGAACAGGTCCACATAGTCGCGATAGCGCGGATCGTCCTCGGGGTTGATGACGTCAAAATCGCGCCCGGCCTGCAGCGTCAACCCGAACCGGGCGATGCGCTGCTCGATCACCGAAGGGCGGCCGATCAGGATGGCACGGCCCATCTTGTCTTCCAGCAGCACCTGGGTGGCGCGCAGCACCCGCTCGTCCTCGCCATCGGCAAAGGCGATGCGCTTGAGGCTTTCCTGCGCCCGCTCGATCATGGGCTTCATGACGAGGCCTGAGCGATACACAAAGCGATGCAGCGTATCGCGATAGGCGGCCCAGTCCTCGATCGGGCGCTTGGCGACGCCCGTGTCCATCGCCGCCTTGGCGACAGCGGGGGCGATGCGCAGGATCAGGCGCTGATCGAACGGATTGGGGATGAGGTAGTCCGGCCCGAAAATAGCGGGCACGCCATGGCTGCTCGCCTCGAGACCGGGCTCATGGGCAAGCTGGGCGATCGCTTCGGCCGCGGCTGCCTTCATCGCCTCATTGATGACGGTGGCGCCGCAATCGAGCGCGCCGCGGAAGAGGAACGGGAAGCAGAGGACATTGTTGACCTGGTTGGGATAGTCCGAGCGCCCCGTGCAGATCATCGCGTCCGGCCGCGCCTCGCGGGCGAGTTCGGGCATGATCTCGGGGATGGGGTTGGACAGCGCCAGGATCAGCGGATTGGGCGCCATGTCGCGCATCATCTCGGGCTTGAGCGCGCCGGCCTTGGAGAGGCCGACATAGATATCGGCCCCGGCCATGACTTCGCTGAGCTCGGTCTTGTCGGTATCCTGCGCGAAGGCACCGCGCCAGCGATCGACGGAGTTGTCGCGCTTGCGGGTGACGAGGCCCTTGCTGTCGGCGATCCAGATGTTTTCGCGCTTGGCACCAACGGCGATCAGCATGTTCATGCAGGCAATGGCGGCAGCGCCCGCGCCAGAGGTCACGATCTTGGCCTTGGCGATGTCCTTGCCCACAAGGCGCATGGCGTTGATCACGGCGGCGGCCACGATGATGGCGGTACCGTGCTGGTCGTCATGGAACACGGGGATGTTCATGCGCTCGCGCAGCGCTACCTCGATCTCGAAGCACTCGGGGGCCTTGATGTCCTCGAGATTGATGCCGCCAAAGCTGGGCTCGAGCGGGGCCACGATCTCGATGAAACGCTTGGGGTCCTGCTCGTTGACCTCGAGATCGATGGAATCGATGCCGGCGAACTTTTTGAACAGTACCGCCTTGCCTTCCATCACCGGCTTGGAAGCCAGCGCGCCGATATTGCCCAGGCCCAGCACGGCGGTGCCGTTGGAAATCACGGCAACCAGATTGCCCTTGGAGGTGTATTTGTAGGCGGCCTGGGGATCGGCGGCAATTTCCTCGCAGGGAATCGCCACGCCGGGCGAATAGGCTAGCGACAGATCACGGGTATTGGCGAGGGGCTTGGTCGCCACGATCTCGAGCTTGCCGGGCTTGGGATATTCGTGGAAATGCAGCGCGGCGTCGCGCAGGCTCGTGGTGTTGTCGTCAGCCATGGGTGGTTTCCTTTTCGGCAGCAGTTCGGGCGAGCCGTTCCGCCGTTAACATGCACGCGCAGCCAGGGCATGGCAAAACACCTCTGGTGTTGCCGCTGCGCAAGCGCAGCTTCTTGAGACCAGTTGCCGCGCGGCGTGAAAAGCTATGCTTTGGTCGTATGGCCCTGAGGTTTAGAGCTCTTGAGGTTCAGGTCCAAGGCTCCTCGGGAACAGTGAGGTGGCAACGTCGATGCTTCAATGGACGTTCCCCTCGGAAGCGCGGCATCCCTGCGTGGCTTGTCTGTGCGCGCTTGGGTCGCTAGAGGCTACGGGTCCATAGCCGGGCATAGTTAGGGAGGCTCTCGATGAGCAACAGAGAGCTGGCAGTGACTATCATCGGCGGGGGTGCCAGCGGCGTGTTGCTGGCCGCCCATTTGCTGCGCGATCCGGCCGCCGATATCCGCGTGACCCTTTTGGAGCGCCGGGGACAGGTTGGGCAAGGCGTCGCTTATTCCGCGACCCAGCGCGACCACAAGGTCAATGTGCCGGCCCGCGGCATGAGCGCCTTTGCCGATGATCCCGACCATTTCTGGCGCTGGCTGCAGGCGAGGAACTACCCCACCGAGAGCGGCTCCTGGGTGTTCGTGCCGCGTCGGCTTTATGGCGCCTATCTTGAGGATGTGCTGGCGGAAGCCGCTCGCGCGCGGCCGGGGCGGCTCGTGGTGCAGAGCGAAGAAGTTGTGCGCCTCACCGAAGGGCGCCACGAGGTGGAAACGCTGCTCGCCAATGGGTCGAGCATTACCAGCCGCTTTGCCGTGCTGACGGTGGGTCACGAAACCCAGCCGGCCCGGGGACGCGGCATTGCCGTGCGCGTCGGTTCGGAGGCCGATACGCCGCTTGATCCAGATGCGCCGGTGATGATCCTGGGCTCGGGTCTTTCCATGGTAGATGCCTGGCTGTCCCTAGCGAAAGCCGAGCATCGCGGCCCAACGCTCGTCGTGTCGCGCAATGGGCTGCTGCCCAAGGGGCACCGCGATATTCCCCCGCTCAGCATCGCGGAGGCCGATGTGCCCTTTGGCGCGTCCCTGCCCGAATTCATGGGCTGGTTCCGGGGCCTTGTGGCGCAGACCGAAGCGAATGGTGGCGACTGGCGCAGCGTCGTTGATGGCCTTCGCCCTTATAACCAGCGCATCTGGCAGAGCTGGTCCGATCACACGCGTCGCCAGGCGCTGCGCCATTTGCGGCCGTGGTGGAACATTCACCGCCACCGGCTGCCACCTGAGCTGCATCAGCGTCTCGAGGAAGCGGTCACCGAGGGTCAGGTGAGCCTCGTCGCGGCCGAGTTTGTCGGCATCGACCGCGCTCCAGAAGGGGTCCGTGCCACCATCCGCCGCCGGGGCACGCAGGAGCGCGAAACGCTCGATATCGCCCGGGTCTATGATTGCGGCGGGGTGAGCGTCGATGTGCTTTCGAGCTCCAATCCGGTGATCCGCGACCTCGTGGCCAGCGGCGCCGCCCGCCCCGACCCGCTCCATATCGGGCTCGATGTCAGCCCCGACTGCTTTGTGGTCAATGCCGAAGGGCAGCCCTCGCGGCACCTGCTGGCGCTCGGTCCGCTGACGCGCGGGCGGTTCTTCGAGATCGAGGCCGTGCCCGATATCCGGGTGCAAGCCGCCGCGATCGCGCGCAAGATCCTCGAGAGTTAGGGGCTTCCGTGCCCCGCTACTCGCTGGTGTCCTTGTCGCGCAGCTTGTTGAAGGCGACCGCGAGCACGATGGCCGAGCCCACAAAGGTGCCCTGCCAGAACGTGCTGATCCCCAGGAGGATCAGGCTGTTGCGGATCACCTCGATCAGCGCCGCGCCCATCACCGCCCCGAGCGCCGAGCCGCTGCCGCCGGAGAGATTGGCGCCCCCGATCACGGCCGCCGCGATCACCGTCAGCTCCATGCCGGTGCCCAGCCCGGTGCTGACGCCGCCGAGCCAGCCCACTTCGAGAAAGCCCGTGAGGCCCGCGGTGAAGGCGGCGAACATATAAACCGAAACCTTGACGGCGCGGACCGGAATGCCGGTGAGAACAGCGGCATGTTCATTGCCGCCGATGGCCAGCACATGGCGGCCCCATTTGGTCCAGCGAAAGGCAAAGCCGGTGACCAGCGCCAGGGCAATCATCACCAGCAGCGGATTGGGCACGGGGAGCCCAAAGAACACCACCGAGCCGCCGCCAATGGCAAACAGCAGCCCCTGGTCGGGCCCGAATTCGTAGATCAGCTTGTTGTTGGACAGCACCATGCCCAGCGAGCGGGCGATCGACATCATGCCCAGCGTCACCACGAAAGGCGGCATGCCCAGAACCGCGACAAAGACCCCGTTGACGAGGCCGATCAGCAGCGCTGCCCCCAAAGCTGCCGGCATGGCGATACCCAATGGCAGCCCGCTGGCCATCAGCGTGCTGGTGACAATGGCGGCGACCAGCACGGTCGAGCCCACCGAAAGATCGATCCCTCCCGTCATGATCACCGCCGTCATGCCCAGCGCGATGATGCCGACAAACGCAAAATTGCGGGTGACGTTAAAGAGGTTCTGCGCCGTGCCAAAAGTCGAGGTGTAGAGCGACAGGAAGAGGCAGGCCCCGAGGGTAGCGACCACCACCCAGAACACTTGCCGGCTAAGCAGCCAGGGCAGGAAACCGCGATGGGTTTGCTGGTCGATCGCGCTCGAAAGGGATGAATCGGCGGCCATCTCTGTTGCTCCCTAGACCTGTTCGATGGCGCCGGTGATGAGGCCGGTGACCTCCTGGGGCGAGGAGTCGGCGACGCGCTTGTCGCCAACCTTACGCCCCCGCCGCAGCACGATCAGCCGGTCGCAAACTTCGAAAATATCGGGGATGCGGTGGCTGATCAGCACTACGGCCATGCCCTGGTCCTTGAGGCGCCGGATGAGGTTGAGCACTTCGGCCACCTGGCGCACGCTGATGGCCGCCGTCGGCTCGTCCATCAGCACGATCTTGGGGTTGGATAGCCGCGTTCGCGCAATCGCCACGGCCTGGCGCTGCCCGCCCGACATACGCCGCACCACATCGCGCGGCCGGGTTTCGGACTTCAGCTCGGCAAACAGCTCCCCTGCCCGCCTGTACATGCCGCGATAATCGAGAATGCCAAAGCCATTGGTGAGCTCGCGGCCCATGAAGATATTGGCGGCCGCGGTCAGATTGTCGGCCAGCGCCAGGTCCTGGTAGACGATCTCGATTCCCTTGGTGCGCGCGTCCTTAGGGCTATGCAGATCGGTCTTTTGCCCATCGATCCGGATTTCGCCGCTGCTCGGGTGGAAGTTACCGGCGATGATCTTGACCAGCGTCGACTTGCCCGCGCCATTGTCGCCCACCAGCCCCACGCATTCCCCGGCTTTGAGCGTGAGGGAAACATCACTCAGGGCCTGGATCGCACCATAGTGCTTGGACACGTGGTCCAGCTCCAACACGCTCATGCCATCGCTCCTCGCCCCGGCGGTTTGCCCGCCTCCTTTGCCGGCAAGCTTAGGTTGGCCCAGTCGGGCACGTCAATGCTCCTGCTTGGCTGAGCCAAGCACAACCGCTCGAACTAGCCAGTTGACTTCGCGCTTGCGGGTACTAAGCATTGTATTGTGAGGAGGCTGGCGGCTTTTCCGCCAGTTGAAGACCCCTACTTTATTGAAGCCGACTGAGGAGCGGGCGTGTTGCCCGTGTCTGCTTATTGTTGCGGGCCAACGAGCCCGAACTGAGAATATGGGAGTGAGACAATGAACACCAAACTGTGGCTGCTGCTCGCCGGCAGCGCCCTCGTCATGGCCTGCAACCCGGTTATGGCGCAGGACAAGAAAGAACTCGCCATCGTCGTCAAGGGCCTCGACAATCCCTATTTCGAGGAGATGCACCAGGGCTGCGAGTTGTGGAACGAGGAAAACCCGGATTCCGAATATATCTGCACCTATACCGGCCCGGCCCTGTCATCGGATGAGGCGGGCGAGGTCCAGATCGTGGACGATCTGCTGACCCGTGGGGTGGCTGCGATGGCGATCTCGCCCTCCAATGCACCCGCCATGGCGAACTTGCTGAAACAGCGTGCCCCCACGATCCCGATCATGACCATCGATGCCGATCTGCTGGAAGCCGATGCATCGCTGCGCAAGGGCTTCATTGGGCACTCCAATTATCTGCTGGGCGAGGAAATCGCCAAGGAGCTGATGGCGCTCAAGCCCGAGGGCGGCACGGTCTGCTTCCAGCTCGGCAATGTGGCGGCGGCCAACATCAATGAGCGCGTCGCCGGCGCGCGCGACACGCTCGCGGGCGCCGAAAACACCGACCGCCTCACCGGCCAGGGTGGCTGGACCGAAGTGGAAGGCTGCCCCGTCTACACCAATGACGACTCGGCGCTGGCCAATACCCAGCTCACCGACGTGCTGACCGCCAATCCCGATATCGACGCCCTCTTCCTCGTTGGCGGCTGGGCCCAGTTCAGCCCGCAGGCCTATACCCAGGTCACCGACCCGATTATGGACAAGCTCCAATCCAAGGAGATCGTGATCGTATCCTCCGACTTGCTTGACACCCAGGTCCAGGCGTTCAAGCAAGGCCGTTCGCACGCCAATGTGGCCCAGCAGCCCTTCGAGATGGGCCACCAAGCCCCTGACCTGATGATCAAGCTGATCGAAGGCGAGCCGGTGGAAGAATTCACCTATCTCGAATTCAACAAGTGCACCCAGGCCGATCCCGGCGCCTGCCAATAGTTCAGCCCAGTGATCGCCGTGGCGGGGCGCTCCCGGAGCGTTCCGCCGCCTGCCTTTCTCTCAACAACCGGCAGACCGGGTGTGACCGTGGCGGCGAGCGCGCCCCGGCACGCCTTTGCCTCGCCATGGTGCCCTATGCCCTCCGACGCCAAACCCCTCATCATCAGCGCGCCCCATCCCCGCAGCATCGATCTCATCTTCACGCCCGAAGCGCGCGCCGCGCTGTTGGCCCGCTATCGGGTGCTCGAGATCGAGCCAACCGCGCTCGATGCCGTCCCCGGAGAAAGTCTCGCCGCGGCGCGTTATATTCTGGGTCAGCCGCCCATCTCCCCGGCGGTTCTCGACCAGCTCACCAATCTGCGCTGCGTCTTTAATGTCGAAAGCAATCTCATCAACAACATGCCCTACGACACGTTGTTCGAGCGGGGCATCCATGTGGTCACCACCGGAGCGGTGTTTGCCGAGCCGGTAGCGGAGCTGGGCCTCGGCCTGGCGCTCGATCTGGCGCGCGGGATCAGCGGCAATGATGCGGCCTTCGGCACCGGCACCGAGCTTTGGGGTGGCGACGGCAACCGGAGCGCCCGGCTGCTGAGCGGCTCGGAGATCGGCATTATCGGCTTTGGCGATCTGGGCCGCACGCTCAACCGGCTCCTCGCCGGCTTTCGCGCCCGGGTTCGCGTGTTCGACCCGTGGCTGCCACCATCGCTGCTCGAAGAGCATGGCGTCGTGCCGGCGACGCTCGACGACGTGCTGACGCAAAGCGACTTCGTGTTCGTCGTCGCTGCCGTAACCTCGGAAAACAAGGCGTTCCTTGGCGCCGAGGCCTTCAACAGCATGCGCCCGGGCGCCGCGTTCATCCTTCTCAGCCGCGCCGACGTGGTGGATTTCGAGGCGCTGATGGAGGCGGTGCGCAGCGGTCATATCCGGGCGGCAACCGATGTCTTCCCCGAAGAGCCGCTGCCCCTCGATCATCCCGCCCGCAGTCTTGAGGGACTGTTGCGCTCGGCGCATCGGGCGGGGGCCCTCGATATCGCCTTCAAGCGCATGGGCGACATGGTGCTCGAGGATATGGCGCTGCTCGATCGCGGCCTGCCGCCGCTGCGCGGCAAGCGGGCGGAGCGCGAAACGGTGTCCCGCATGCGCTCGAGGCCCGTCGACAAGAACTGACCGGTTAGCGGTTGCTGAGCCGGCCCTCGATCTGGTCCAGGAGGGCAAAGGCAGCGGACAGCACATTGGTGCCGGGGCCAAAAATGGCCGCCACGCCAGCATCCAGCAAGAAGGCGTAATCCCCTTCCGGGATCACGCCACCCACGATCACGGTGGTGTCGCCAAGTGCCCGCTCGCGCAGGGCCGCAATCAATTCAGGCACCAGCGTCAGGTGCCCGGCCGCCAGCGACGATACGCCAACGGCATCGACATCGAGCCTGGCGGCATCATCGGCCACCTCCTGCGCCGTCTGGAACAATTGCCCCAGATGCACCGCGAAGCCCAGATCGGCGAAAGCCGAAGCGATGATCTTGGCGCCGCGATCGTGCCCGTCCTGCCCCATCTTGGCCACCAGCAGCGAGGGCGCCCGGCCCCGGCTCGCCTTGAACGCAGAAACGCGCTCGGCGACGGTGCTGTATTCGGGGTCGCCCTCGTAGCTGGCGGCATAGATGCCTGAAATCACCCGGTTGGTGGCGGAGTGGCGGCCAAACACATCTTCCAGCGCCCCACTGATTTCCCCGAGGGTCGCGCGGGCGCGCGCCGCGGCAATGGCCGCCGCCAGCAGATTGCCTTCATCCATGGCCGCCATCTCCCGCAGGGCCGCGAGCATGGATTGGCACAGGGCCTCGTCACGGGTGCGGCGCACCTGCTCCAGGACCGCGACCTGTTCGTCGCGAACCTTGGCATTGTCGATCTGGCGGGTGGCGAGCGGCTCTTCGGCATCAAGCCGGAAGCGGTTGACGCCCACGATCACGTCCTCGCCGCGATCGATGCGGGCCTGGCGCTGCGCGGCCGCCGTTTCGATGGCGAGCTTGGGGCCACCGCTTTGCACGGCCGCCGTCATGCCGTCCATGGCTTCCACTTCCCCGATCAGCGCCTTGGCGCCGGCCACCAGTTCAGCCGTCAGCGCCTCGATATAAAACGAGCCGCCCAGCGGGTCGACCACATCGGTGATGCGGGTTTCGTGCTGGAGGATCAGCTGGGTATTGCGCGCGATCCGGCTGGAAAACTCGGTCGGCAGCGCAATGGCTTCATCAAAGGAATTGGTGTGCAGCGACTGCGTGCCGCCCAGCGTGGCCGCCAGCGCCTCGATCGTAGTGCGGATGATGTTGTTGTGCGGGTCCTGCTCGGTCAGCGACACGCCCGACGTCTGGCAATGGGTGCGCAGCATCTTGGAGCGCGGGTCCTTGGCCCCCAGCCCCGTCATGATCTCGCTCCAGAGCTGGCGCGCGGCCCGGAGCTTGGCGATCTCGAGGAAGAAGTTCATGCCGATGCCGAAGAAAAAGCTCAGCCGCCCGGCAAAGGCGTCAATATCGAGCCCGCGCCCCTGCGCCGCCCGCACATATTCGATGCCGTCGGCCAGCGTATAGGCGAGCTCCTGCACCGCCGTCGCCCCGGCTTCGTGCATGTGGTAGCCCGAAATCGAGATCGAGTTGAAGCGCGGCATGTGCCGGGCGGTGTAGGCGATGATGTCGCCCACGATCCGCATGGAGGGCTCGGGCGGATAGATATAGGTGTTGCGGACCATGAACTCCTTGAGGATGTCGTTCTGGATGGTGCCTTCGAGCTTGGCCTGGGGGACGCCCTGCTCTTCGGCCGCCACGATGAACATGGCCAAGACCGGGATCACCGCGCCATTCATGGTCATCGACACGCTCATCTGGTCGAGCGGAATGCCGGCAAAGAGGATCTTCATGTCCTCGACGCTGTCGATGGCCACCCCCGCTTTGCCGACGTCGCCCACAACACGGGGATGATCACTGTCATATCCGCGATGGGTCGCGAGATCGAACGCCACCGAAAGTCCCTTTTGACCCCGCTCCAGCGCCTGGCGATAAAATTCGTTGGACTCCCGGGCGGTGGAAAAGCCCGCATATTGCCGGATCGTCCAAGGCCGGTTGGCATACATGGTCGCCCGAATGCCGCGCGTAAACGGCTCGGCGCCCGGCACCTCGTCCATTGGAGGCGCATCCTCGGCGAAATACACCGGCTTGACCGGCGTGCCGCCATAATCCCGGTTGAGCGCGGACACCGGAGTCTCGCGCAGTTCCTTTTGGGCGAGGGTGGCCCAGTGGGTGAAGTTAGCGGGCATGGGCGGTATCCGTTGCAAGGGCAGCCAACACGCTGGCGTAAACGCCATCCGGGTTGTCGTGCACGTCAAGATTGGTGAAGCGCAGCACCCGGTATCCTTCAGCCTGACGGAAGCTGGTTCGGGCTGCGTCGCGCTGAGGCCCGGCGCCGAGGAAATGGCTCTCGCCGTCGATCTCTATGATCAGCTTGGCATGGTGGCAGGCAAAATCAGCAATATAGGGGCCGATCGGCGCTTGCTTGCGAAAGTGATATGAGCCGAGCCGCAAGGGCGCAATGAGGCGCCATAAGCGGATCTCGGCTGCCGTCGGGTTCTTGCGCAGGCGTTGCGCGCGCGTGGGCATCGGCTACCCCCTCCCTTCCCTCCCCACAAGGGGGAGGGTGATGCCAGTGCTGGGGCGAGACTGTGCCACATACTCGGTGTCACCCTCCCCCTTGTGGGGAGGGCCAGGGAGGGGGTGTCTCTCCACAAACACCAGCCCCATCACACCGCCTCAAATTCCATGATCACCGCATCCACTGCCAGCACCGCGCCGGGGGCGGCGTGGATTCTGCTGACGCGGGCGCGCTTTTCGGCTCGGAGCACGTTTTCCATCTTCATCGCCTCGACGATGGCCAGAGTTTGGCCGTCCTCCACGACCTCGCCCTCGGCCACGTCGATACGCACGACCTGGCCGGGCATGGGGCAGAGCAGATAGCGGCTCATATCGGGCGGCGTCTTGACCGGCATGTATTTGAGCAGCGCCGCGACATGGGGCGGCAGCACCAAAAGCTTGAGGTCGGCCCCCCGATAGCGGATGTGGCAGCCCGATGTGGTCGGCTCGACCTTCAGCACTGCCGTTTCGCCGGTCGGCCACTCGATGGTGGCGAGGCTGTCGCCGGGCTGCCAGGCAAAACTTGCGGCGGTCAGCGCCGTATCAAAGAGGTTAAGCTCCCAGCTGCCGGCCGGATCGAGCCGGCGCAGCTTGACTGGCACCTGTTCGCCCTCGATCACCACCACCCATTCGCCATAGACTTCCACCGCCCCGGCAATGGGGGAATGGGACACGAGCCCCTTGCGGTCCTCCTCGGTCAGCCGCAGCATGGCCGCCGCTGCCGCCACCTCGATCAGCCGGCCGCGCGGCAATTGCGCGCCGGTAAAACCATCGGGGAATTCCTCGGCGATATAGCCGGTGGTCAGCCGCCCCTCGCGAAAGCGCTCCTGGTCCATAACGGTGGAAAGGAACGGCAAATTGTTGCCCACCCCTTCCACCTCGAAACTGTCGAGGGCCACCGCCATCGCGTCCACCGCTTCGATGCGGGTCGGCGCCCAGGTGCAGAGCTTGGCGATCATGGGATCGTAGAAGGTCGAGATTACCCCGCCTTCGAACACGCCCGTGTCGTTGCGCACCACGAGCTCGGGCGTGTGGCTTTGGGCCGGGGGACGATAGCGCGTCAGCCGCCCGGTCGAAGGCAGGAAATTGCGATAGGGATCTTCGGCATAAAGGCGCGATTCAATGGCCCAGCCGTTCCGCTGCACCTCGTCCTGCGTCAGGGGCAGCGCTTCGCCATCGGCGACACGCAGCATCAACTCCACCAGATCCAGACCCGTGATGAGCTCGGTGACGGGGTGCTCCACCTGCAGGCGGGTATTCATTTCGAGGAAATAGAAGTTGCGCTCGGCATCGACGATGAACTCCACCGTGCCGGCGCTGGTATAGCCCACCGCCTTGGCCAGCGCGACCGACTGCTCGCCCATGGCCCGGCGCGTCGCTTCGTCGAGAAAGGGCGATGGCGCCTCCTCGATCACTTTCTGGTTGCGCCGCTGGATCGAGCATTCCCGCTCGTTGAGATAAAGCACATTGCCGTGGCTATCGCCGATCAGCTGGATTTCGATATGGCGTGGTTCGGTGACGAATTTCTCGATGAAGATGCGATCATCGCCAAAGGACGAGGCCGCTTCCGACTTGGAGCGCTCAAAGCCCTCGCGCGCCTCGCCATCGGTCCAGGCAATGCGCATGCCCTTGCCGCCACCGCCGGCCGAAGCCTTGATCATCACGGGGTAGCCGATGGACTGGCTGATCGAGACCGCCTCCTCGGCATCCTCGATCAGCCCCATATGTCCGGGCACGGTTGACACCCCCGCCTCGGCCGCGAGCTTCTTGGACGTGATCTTGTCACCCATCGCCTCGATCGCGCGGACCGGCGGGCCGACAAAGATGATCCCCGCGGCCTCAAGCGCCTCGGCAAAGCGCGGATTTTCCGACAAGAACCCATAGCCGGGATGCACCGCCTGCGACCCGGTTTGCTTGCAGGCGGCGATGATCTTGTCGATCTGGAGATAAGAGTCCCGTGCCGGCGACGGCCCGATATGCACGGCCTCATCGGCCATCTGCACATGTAGGGCATCACGGTCGGCATCGGAATAAACCGCGACCGTCGCAATCCCCATCCGCTTGGCTGTTTTGATGACGCGGCAAGCAATCTCGCCCCGATTGGCGATGAGGAGTTTAGTGATGGTCATTGCTGGTCCTCATCAGAAGTCATGCGTGGGCCGTCCAGTGCACCGGCGCGCCTCCCTCCCCCACGTTGCGAGGGCTGGGGTGGGGGTATTTCGAGCCCCCTCACAGCGGAATATTCCCATGCTTTTTCCGCGGCGCATGGCTTTGCTTGTGCCGCAAGGTCGAGAACGCCCGGATCACCCGCCGCCGGGTGCCGTGGGGCATGATGACGTCGTCGATGAAGCCGCGTTCGGCCGCGACGAACGGGTTGGCGAAGCGCGCTTCGTAGTCGGCGGTGCGCTGGGCGATCTTGTTCTTGTCCCCCAGCTCCGAGCGATAAAGGATTTCCGTTGCACCCTTGGCGCCCATCACCGCGATTTCCGCCGAGGGCCAGGCATAGTTCACATCGGCCTTGATGTGCTTGCTCGCCATCACGTCATAGGCCCCGCCATAGGCCTTGCGGGTGATAACGGTGACCAGCGGCACCGTGGCTTCGGCATAGGCGAAAAGGAGCTTAGCGCCATGCTTGATGATGCCGCCATATTCCTGCGCCACGCCCGGCAAAAAGCCGGGCACATCGACAAAGGTCAGCACGGGAATTTCAAAGCAGTCGCAAAAGCGGATGAACCGGGCGGCCTTCTTGCTCGCCGAAATATCGAGGCACCCCGCGAGCACCAGCGGCTGGTTGGCCACAACCCCCACCGGATGGCCATCGAGCCGGATAAAGCCGCAGAGGATATTGCCGGCGTGATCCTTGCCGATCTCGAGGAAATCGCCCTCATCGGCAACCTTCTCGATCACTTCGCGCATGTCATAGGGCTGGTTGGCGCTGTCGGGAATGATCGTATCGAGCGAAGGATCATCGCGGTTGAGCGGATCCTGGGTCGGGCGGCGCGGCGGCTTCTGCCCGGCCGCGAGCGGGAGAAAGCCGAAGAGGCGCCGCACTTCAAGCAGGGTTTCGATGTCGTTCTCGAAGGCCGCATCGGCCACCGAGGAGAGCTTGGTGTGAGTCGACGCTCCACCCAGCTCTTCCTGGGTCACGCTTTCATTGGTGACCGTCTTGACCACGTCGGGGCCGGTCACGAACATATAGCTGGTGTCCTTGACCATATAGATGAAGTCGGTCATCGCCGGGGAATAGACCGCCCCGCCCGCACAAGGCCCCATGATCACCGAGATCTGGGGAATGGCGCCCGAAGCCTGCACATTGCGCCAGAACACATCGGCATAACCGCCCAGCGAAGCCACGCCTTCCTGGATGCGGGCGCCGCCGCTGTCGTTGAGCCCGATTACCGGCGCGCCATTCTGCATGGCCAGATCCATGATCTTGCAGATCTTTTCGGCATGGGTTTCCGACAGGGAGCCGCCAAAGACGGTGAAATCCTGGGAAAACACATAAACCAGGCGCCCCTCGATCGTGCCCCAGCCCGTCACCACACCATCGCCGGGGATCACCGTTTCACCGATGCCGAATTCGGTCGCGCGATGGGTGACGAACATGTCGTATTCTTCGAAACTGCCGGGATCGAGCAGCACATCGAGCCGTTCGCGCGCCGTCAGCTTGCCCTTGCCGTGCTGGGTGTCGATGCGCTTTTGCCCGCCTCCCAGTCTCGCTCCCGCCCGCTTGTGTTCAAGTTCGGCAATAACGGCTTTCATGGCTTACTCGGCTGCTTGAGTGCGCGGCGCTGCGGCAGTGCCGTAGGGCAGATTGCGGCCACCATAGCGCCTCACGCGCAGATTGGCTTGCTCGGCGTGACCCACAAAACCTTCCAGCATGGACAAGCGCGAGCCATATTCGCCGATGGCTGCCGAGGCCTCGTCCGTGGTGACCTCCTGCCAGGTGCAGGTCTTGAGGAACTTGCCCACCCATAGCCCTCCGGTGTAGCGCGCCGCCTTCTGGGTCGGCAGGGTGTGGTTGGTGCCGATCACCTTGTCGCCATAGGCGACATTGGTGCGCGGGCCCAGGAACAAGGCGCCATAATTGCTCATATGGTCGCGGAACCAGAGGTCACGATCGGTCATCACCTGAACGTGCTCGGAGGCGATGCGGTCGGCCTCGGCCAACATCTCCTCGTAGCTATCGCAAACGATTACCTCGCCGAAATCCTCCCAGGCCTGCCGGGCCACCGGGCCGGTGGGCAGGATGCCCAGCAGGCGCTCGATCTCGCGCATCGTCTCGTGGGCAAGTGCCAGCGAATTGGTCAACAGGATCGCCGGCGAGGTCGGACCATGCTCGGCCTGGCCCAAGAGGTCAGTGGCGCAGATTTCGCCATCCACCGTGTCGTCGGCGATGACCAGGGTTTCGGTCGGTCCGGCAAACAGATCGATCCCCACCCGGCCGTAAAGCTGTCGCTTGGCTTCGGCCACAAAGGCATTGCCAGGGCCCACCAGCATATCGACCGGATCGATGCTTTGCGTGCCAATGGCCATGGCGCCGATCGCCTGGATACCGCCCAGGACATAGATTTCGTCGGCACCGGCCATGTGCTGGGCGGCAACGATCGCCGGGGCGGGCTTGCCGTTGAAGGGCGGCGCACAGGTTATCACGCGCGCGCAGCCGGCGACCTTGGCGGTTATTACCGACATATGCGCGGAAGCGAGCAGCGGATATTTGCCGCCCGGCACATAGCAGCCCACGGCATTGATGGGCACATGCCGGTGCCCCAGCGTCACACCCGGCAGGGTTTCCACTTCGAGGTCCTGCAGGGTCGCGCGCTGCTTTTGGGCGAAGTTGCGCACCTGGGTTTGGGCAAATTCGATGTCGTGCAGGTCCTGCGGCGTCAGTTGGGCGAGGCAGGCGTCGATCTCGGCCGGGGTCAGGCGGAAATCGGGACGATCCCAGTTGTCAAAGCGTGCCGAGAGCTCGCGCACGGCCGCATCGCCGCGCCCTTCGATATCGGCCAGAATGGTTTCAACTGTGGCGCGCACCTGCCGATCGGCGGCGGCGCGCTCCTCAACATTTTTTCCGCGCTTGAGCCATTGGGGCATGGTGCATCCTTGTGGAAGGGAGAAAGGGAATAAGCGGGCTGGCGCTCAGTAGCGCTCGGACGGGTCGACCACACCTTCGAGGTCCTGCCCGCGCATGAACCGCTCCAGATTGGCGATGAAGAACGCCGTGGTGCGGCGATTACTCTCGGGCGAACTGCCCGAAATATGCGGAGACAGCCGCACCCTTGGATGGGTGTAGAGCCAATGGCCTTCCGGTGGCGGCTCGGGATCGGTGACATCGAGCGTGGCGCAGGCCAGCGGCCCATCGAGCGCGGCGCGCAGCGCCTCGGTGTCGATCACCGCGCCCCGGCCGATATTGATGAGATGGGCGCCGGGCTTGAGCGCGGCGAAGGCGTCTGCATCAAGCATGCCGCGGGTTTGCGGCGTCAGCGGCGCGCAAAGCGCGATATGGTCGGAACGGCCAAGCAGATCTGGGAGCGAGACGATCTCGACGCCATCCATGCCGCTGGGGCGGGGCGAGCGGCGGGTCGCGAGCACCGTCATGCCAAAAGGCAGCGCCCGCTCGGCGACCGCCCGGCCGATCTCCCCAAAGCCGATGATCCCCAGCGTGCTGCCATGCAACTCACCCAGCTTGTGGTGCCGCCAGACGCTGCGCGCATCGGTCCAGATCTCGGGAATGCGCTTGGCAACGCTCAGCATGGCGGCCAGCACATATTCCGAGATCGGCACCGCCGAAGTGCCCCGGCTCACCGTCACCTTGGGCACGGCAAACACCCAGGCCGGGTATTTGTCGATGCCGGTGGAGCGCAGATGCACCCAGCGCAAATTGAACGGCCAGCCGGCGGGCTCAGGCATGTTGGGATGGAGCCCCACCGCGGCGCTATCCTGACTGACCAGCAGCACCTCGGCTTCGGACGGCACTTGCCAGGCGGTCTGCGGCGTCGGCTCCATTCCGTGAAAGCTTACTTCCTCGGGCAGTTCGGCGGCCACCGAAGCGGCCAGCCGCTCGCCGTATTGGTGGGCGATAACCAGGGTCATCGATCAGCGGGTCCGCACCAGAACGCGGCCCTTGACCTGGCCCGCCAGGATCCGCCCCGCCGCTTCGGGCAGCCCGTCGAGCCCGATCTCCTCGACCATGGCCCCATAAGCGGCCAGATCAAGGGTTTGGGAAATGCGGGACCAGGCCGAAATGCGCGCCTCATAGGGCTGCATCACGCTGTCGATGCCCAGCAGCGATACGGCCCGTAGGATAAACGGCAGCACATTGGTATTGAGTTCGATGCCCGCCGCATTGCCGATGGCCGCAACGGCACCACCATATTTGACCTGCTTGAGCAGCTTGCCGAGGAGGGGGCCACCCACATTGTCGATGGCCGCCGCCCAGCGCGCGGATTCCAGCGGTTTGTCGGGTTGGGCCAGGAACTCGTCGCGCGGCAGGATGCTGTCAGCGCCCAGCGCCTTGAGGCTGTCGCCATGTTCGGGACGGCCGGAGAGCGCCACGGCCTTGTAGCCAAGCTTGCCCAGCAGCGACAGGGCGACAGTACCCACGCCCCCAGCGGCGCCGGTGACCAGCACTTCGCCCGCGTCCGGCTTGAGACCCGCCGCTTCCAGACGGTTGATGGCGAGCATGGCGGTGAGCCCTGCCGTACCCACGATCATGGCGTCGCGGGTGGTCAGCCCCTGCGGCAGCGGCACCAGCCAATCGGCATTGACGCGGGCGCGCTGGGCATAGCCGCCCCAATGGGCTTCCCCCACGCGCCAGCCGGTCAGCACCACGGGGTCGCCCGCCTTGTAGCGGCTGTCTTCGCTGTCGCGCACGGTACCGGCAAAATCGATACCCGCCACATGGGGATAGTTGCGCACCAGCCCCCCTGCCCCGGTCAGGCACAGCCCGTCCTTGTAGTTGAGCCCTGCCCAATCGACATCCACAGTGACATTGCCTTGGGGCAAGCGATCGTCGGTGAGCGTCTGGAGCGCCGAGGAAACCTTCCCATCAGCGCTGCGGTCAGTAACGAGGGCCTGAAAACTCATGAAAACATCCTTGTTGTTCGGTGCCGGGGGACGAAGAAGGCGCTAGACCTTCCAGTCGTCGCCCCAGATCTGCACGAAATGGCCGGGTGAGATTTCCCGGTATTCCCGCTTGGGTGGCTCGAAATCCACCGGACGCAGCGGGCTTTTGATCTCGTCATTGTTGACGGGGCGCACCTGCAAGCGGCGGGCGGGATCGGGCACGGGCACGGCCGCCATCAGGCGCTTGGTATAGGGGTGCTGCGGATTGCCGAACACGGCCGCGACCGGGCCCTTCTCGACGATCTCGCCGAGATACATCACTGCCACCTGGTGGCTGATGCGCTCGACCACCGCCATGTCGTGGGAGATGAAGAGGTAGGAAAGCCCGAACTGCTCCTGCAGGTCCATCATCAGATTGACCACCTGCGCCTTGATCGAGACGTCCAGCGCCGAAACGCTTTCATCGGCCACGATCACCTTGGGCTCGAGCGACAGCGCCCGGGCGATGCAGATGCGCTGGCGCTGCCCCCCCGAAAACTGCGCGGGATAGCGGTTGGCCATTTCCGGGGTGAGCCCGACCCGCTTGAGCAGGTCCATGGTTTTGTCGCGCGCCTGGGCCTTGGTGCCCAGCTTATGGGTCAGGAACGGCTCGGCAATGGCGTCACCTACCGTAATGCGTGGATTGAGGCTGGCATAGGGATCCTGGAAGATCATCTGGATATGCCGGCGCATGCCGCGCATCCGCTCCTTGTCGAGCGCGCGGATATCGGTGCCCCCGATGCTGATCTCCCCACTTTGCGGCTCGATGAGGCGCATGATCGCCCGTCCGGTGGTGGACTTGCCGCAACCCGATTCCCCCACCAGTGAGAGCGTTTCCCCGCCGCGCAGATCAAAGCTCACTTTTTCGACGGCATGAACGCGGCCCGTTGGCCCACCAAACAGGCCCCCCGGGATATCGAAGCGCTTGACCAGTTCGCGCACCCGCAACACCGGCTCGGCGTCGCGGCGCACAGTATCGGGACGCTGCCGACCCGGCACGATCACACCGGTGGCGCGATCGAGAATGGGAAAATGCTGCGGCCCGTGTTCACTGCCCTCGCCCAGCTTGGGCACCGCGGCGATCAGGGCGCGGGTGTAGGGGTTTTGCGCGCGGGCAAAGATGGCTTCGGTGGTGTCCGACTCCACCGCGCGCCCTTCCAGCATCACCACGGTGCGGTCGGCCACTTCGGCCACCACGCCCATGTCATGGGTGATGAACAGCACGCCCATGCCTTCTTCCTTTTGCAGCTGCTTGATCAGCTGCAGGATCTGGGCCTGGATGGTGACGTCGAGTGCGGTCGTGGGCTCGTCGGCAATCAGCAGCTTGGGCTTGCAAGCCAGTGCCATGGCGATCATCACGCGCTGACGCATGCCGCCCGAAAGCGAATGGGGATAATCCTTGAGGCGGGACGCGGCCCCCGGGATGCGCACCCGCTCGAGCAGCCGCAACGCTTCCTGCGTCGCCGCCTGTCCCGAATGCCGGCCATGGATGGTCAGCACTTCGGCGATCTGCTGGCCCACGGTCTGGAGCGGGTTGAGGCTGGTCATGGCCTCCTGAAAGATCATGCCCATCTGCCGGCCGCGCACAGTGCGGATCTCCGCTGGCGGCAGTGTCAGGAGTTCACGACCCTCCAACTGCACCGAGCCTTCGACGCGGCTCGCGGCCGGATCAAGCAGGCGCATGATCGTAAGCGCGGTCACCGATTTGCCCGAGCCGGATTCCCCGACCACGGCCACCGTTTCCTCGGCCCCGATGTCAAAGGACAGGCCCTTGACGATCTCCACCCAGCCATTGGAGGTCAGAAAGGATGTGCGCAGATCCCGCACGGACAGCACCGACCCGGCCGCGGGATCGGGCACGACGCGTTCAACAGCAAGAGCACCCGTATTGGCCATATCCACTCCTATCGGGCGGTCGAGGGGTCGAGCGCATCGCGGATGGCATCGCCGACCAGGTTGAAAGACAGAACCACGAGCGTAATGGCCACGCCGGCGCCAATGATCGGCCAGGGCGAACCAAAGAGGCTATTGAGACCATCGCGGATGATGTTGCCCCAGCTTGGATTGGGCGCGCGCGTGCCGATGCCCAGAAAGCTCAGCGAGGCCTCGATGCGGATGGCCGAGGCTACCCACAGCGTCATCAGCGCCACGATCGGAGCCATGATGTTGGGGATGATGTGGCGGATGATGATCACCGGGGTGCGCACGCCAACAGCGATGGCCGATTCCACAAAGGGCTCCTGCTTGATCGACAGGGTCTGGGCGCGGGCGACACGGGCAAAGCCGGGAATAAAGGCCACCGTGATCACCGCGATGATGTTCCAGAACCCGCCCCCGAGCACGGCTGCGATCAGGATCGCCAGCAGCAATTCGGGGAAGGCCAGCAAGAGATCGATCACACGCGAAATCAGGCGGTCGGTGACGCCCCCGAAATAGCCGGCAGTCACGCCCAGCAAGGTGCCGAACAAGGCAGCCAGCACCGGCGAGATGAAGCCGAACAGTAGCGAATTGCGCGAACCATAGATGAGGCGGCTGAGCACATCGCGGCCGAACTGGTCGGTGCCGAGCCAATTCTCGGCGCTGGGCAGCCGGTTGATTTTGAGGATCGACTGCGCCAGCGGATCATAGGGCGCGAGCCACGGCGCGAGCAGCGCCACCAGGATGAAAATGCCGATCATGATGGTGGCGAGCGTCGTTTCGATGCGCCCGAACAGCAGCTTGCCCACTTTCTGGAAGGCATTGGGCTGCGCGGGAGCGAGGCGAACGGGATCGTTGGTTACGACAGTCATATCAGCTCACCCGCACACGAGGATCGACGACGACATAAACAAGGTCCATCAGGAGGTTGATGAGGACCACGAAAACCGCAAAGACCAGCACGCCGCCCTGGATCACCGCGTAATCGCGCTGCGCGATGGCATCGATCAAGAGGCGCCCGATACCCGGGCGGTTGAACACCAGCTCCACCGCGACCGAGCCCGAGAGCGTCGAAAGCAGGCTGAGGCCCAGCCCGGTGGTGATGGGCAGCATGGCGTTGCGCAGCCCGTGATTATAGATCACCCGCTTTTCGCGGGCGCCCTTGGCGCGGGCGGTGCGCACATAGTCCTTGCCCAGCACTTCGAGCAGGCTCGTTCGCGTCAGCCGGCCGAGAAACGCGGCCTTGACGAAGGCGAGGGTCAGCGCCGGCAGGAAGATGTGGTGCATGCGGCTGGCAAAATCGGTGCCCGCGCCATTGATCGGGAACCACCCCAGATTGAGCGCAAAGGTGATCAGCAACAGCGCCCCAAGGAAGAAGTCGGGAATGGCATAGCCGATCAGTGAAAACAGGCGCACGCCAGCGTCGGGGAGCTTGTTGCGATTGGTGGCGGCCAAAACACCCATGGGAATGCCGGCGACGATGCCCATGGCCATCGCAGCAAGGGTCAGCTCGATCGTATAGGGCAGGTTCTGCGCAATCAGCGTCAGCACGGGCGTGTTGGACAGGAGCGAGCGGCCGAAATCGAGCGTCAGCACGCCGCCGAGGAAATTGAAATATTGCTGCCAGAGCGGGACATTGAGGCCCATGCGCTCCCGGAACTCAGCCAGCTGTTCGGGCAAGGCTGCGTCACCCAACGCGGCGAGCGCGGGATCACCCGGCAGGATGCGCATGGCGATAAAGACCAGGGTCAACACCAGGAACAGGGTTGGGATGGCATCGCCCAATCGAAGAAGCAGATATCTGGCCATGAGTGCACCGCCTTGGAGTGGCCGGGCTCCCGTCGGGAGCCCGGATAGGGGATTGGGTTAGACCGTCTTGGTCGCGCGGTGGAACCGCCAGCGCGCATAGCCGCTCTCGACCTCATAGCCGAGGTCGACCTTGGCCGAGCGCACCGCCGTAAAGCCCAGCGTCGAGAGCCCGATCAGGGGCAGGTCACGCAGTACCTGCAGCTCGATCTGCTTGCACAGGTCTAGATAGGTCTCGTAATCCGAAGCGGTCAGCGCCTGGTTCAGGAGGTCGTCGATGCCGGGCATGGCCACGCCATAATGGCTGTAATTGCCCCCGCCTGAGCCGTCCGACTTCACTTCCGAAGCCGAGGCCAGCTGCTGGAAATAGATCTGGGTCGGGATCGGCGGATAGCTGGAGGAGTGCATCGCCAGGGTGTTTTTGTCCGAGCGATTATCGGCGTGATAAGCGGTGTGATCGCCGATGATGAGGTTCATGTTGAACCCGGCCGGGCGGATCAGCTCCTGCACGATCAGCATGGTCGAGGAATAATCCTCCCGCTGCGAGCACAGCGAGTCAAAGCTGATGCCATTGGGGAAACCGGCCTCGGCCAGCAATGCCTTGGATTTTTCGGGGTCGTAGGGATATTGCAGCTCTGCCGGCAAATCCTCGGTCTTGAAGCCGGCGGGGAAGAAATCGGGCTGCAGGCCCGCCATGACCCCACCCATCGGCGCCAGTGCCGCGGCAACCGCCGGGCGGTCGATCGCATGCATCAACGCTTGGCGGACCAGCAGATTGTCGAAGGGCTTGCGCGTCAGGTTGATGTGGAGCGTGTTGAACGAGCCCGGGGTCGTCATGTCGATCTTGAGCGTGGGGTCACGCTGCAGGATGGAGTCGATCCAGCCAGGCGCTCGGACCGCTTCGATAATGTCCACGTCGCCAGCCAACAGCGCCAGGGTGCGGGCGGTGGTGTCGGCGATATAAACGCATTCCACATTGGCAATTTTGGCCTTGTCGCCCCAATAGCCTTCATGGCGCTTGAGGCGGGTGCCGAATTCAGGGTCGAACTGCACCAACTCGTATGGCCCGGTGCCCACGGCATCGGTGGCAAAAGCCTCGCCCCCAATTTCCTCATAGGCCTTTTTGGAGACGATGGAGGTGTTGTTGTTGAAGATCGAAGTGCCCAGCAGGTTCACATCGGGCTGCTTGAGGGTGATGGCGATCTCATAGGGCCCGGTCGCGACAACGCTCTCGATATTGGAGAGGATGGTGCGGTTGGTGCCTTCCTTGATAGCCCGCTCGAACGAAAAGACGACGTCCTCCGAAGTCATCTCGCCGTAATTGCGGTGGAACTGCACCCCCTCGCGCAGCTTGAACGTCCAGGATTTGGCATCCTCTGATTGCGTCCATTCCGTTGCAAGCGTAGGCAGGTATTCCTCGGGAGTCAGCGCGAAGCGACCATCGTCGGGCCGCACCAGCTGCTCATACATCTGCTCGGTGGCCCAGTTGTCCGAACCTTGCGTGGTCAGGTTCGGGTCCGAGTGACGGGGGCCATTGGCGGCAATGCCGATCCGCAGGGTATCGGCGTCCTGCGCGTGGCTGGCCTGCACACCAATGGCTGTCAAAGCCGTGGTGGCTGCCGCTAGTTCCAGAAAACTCCGTCTGTTCAAAGCCATGGGTTCCTCCTCCCTGGTTGAACGGCGCCGGATGGGTCCGGCGCCGGCATGGATCACGCCTTGGTGGCGCGATGCAGTCGCCACCGTGCGTAGCCGCTCTCCACCTCGTAGCCGAGCTCGAGGCGCGGATTGCGCACCATGGTGTAGGACAGTGTCGACAGACCGATCAGGGGCAGGTCGCGCAGCACCTGCAGCTCGATCTCGCGGCACAATTGCAGATAGGTGTCGTAGTCGGTGGCGCTGAGCGCCTGCTCGAGCAGTGCATCAACACCCGGGATGGCCACGCCATAATGGCTGTAATTGCCGCCGCCCGAGCCATCGGCCTTCACCTCAGCCTTGGAATAGAGCTGCTGGATGTAGATCTGGGTCGGAATCGGCGGATAGCTCGAGGCATGCATCGCCAGGGTGTTTTTGTCCGAGCGGTTGTCGGCGTGGTAGGCGGTGTGATCGCCGATGATGAGGTTCATGTTGAACCCGGCCGGGCGGATCAGCTCCTGCACGATCAGCATGGTGGAGGAATAATCCTCGCGCTGGCTGCAAAGGGCATCAAAGCTCACCCCATTGGGGAAGCCCGCTTCAGCCAGGAGGGCCTTGGACTTTTCCGGATCATATTCGTAGCGCAGCTCGGGCGGCAGGTCCTCGGTCTTGAGCCCGGGCGGGAAGAAGTCGGGCTGCAAGCCGACCAGTACGCCACCCATGGGTGCCAGCGCATCGGCCACTGTCTTGCGATCGATCGCATGCATCAGCGCCTGGCGCACCAGGAGATTGTCAAAGGGCGCGCGGGTGAGATTGACATGAAGGGTGTTGAACGAACCCGGCACCGTCATGTCGATCTTCATGTTGGGGTCGCGCTGCAGGATCGAGTCAATCCAGCCTGGTGCGCGCACCGCCTCGATCATGTCGACCTGCCCGGACACCAGGGCCAGCGTGCGCGCCGTGGTATCGGCAATATAGAGGCACTCGATATTACCGACCTTGGCCGGCTCGCCCCAATAGTCCTCAAAGCGCTTGAGATAGGTGCCGCTCTCGGAGTCGTACTTGGCCAATTCATAGGGTCCGGTGCCGACGGCGTCGGTGGTGAACTTTTCCACCCCGATTTCCTCATAGGCCTTCTTGGACACGATATTGGCGTTGAGCGAGAAGACCGTCGTGCCCAGGAAGTTGACGTCGGGCTGGTGCAGGCTGATCACCACTTCATAGGGACCATTGGCCACCGCATCGGCGATGTTGGCGAAGATCACCCGGCCAGTGCCGAAATCCTTGGCCTTGAGGAAGGTGAACGCCACGTCGTCGGCGGTCATCTCGCCATAACCGCGATGGAACTGCACGCCCTCGCGCAGCTTGAAGGTCCAGGTCTTGGCATCCTCGGACATGGTCCATTCGGTGGCCAGCACCGGCTGGTAGTCCTCCGGCGTCAGCGCGAACTTGCCATCTTCGGGACGCACGAGCTGCTCGTACATCTGCTCGACGGCCCAGTTGTCCGGCCCTTGCGTGGTCTGGTTGGGGTCCGAGTGACGCGGGTTGTTGGCGGCAATGCCGATGCGGATCGTATCGTCGCCTTGGGCATGGGCGGCCGAAATGCTCAGCGCGGAAAGCGCCGTGCCGGCTGCGGCCAGTTCCAGGAAGTTGCGGCGGTTCAGGGTCATTGGGGTCTCCTCTTGTTCTTGTGGTCGCGCGGCTCTAGCGGACGCGCCGTTGTTCGAGTTCGGCATCGATCAGTTCGAGCCCGAGGCCGGGAGCCGAGGGGATCTGGAACTTGCCATCCACCGGCTTGGGCGGATTGCGGAAGCCGGGATACATGCGGGTGTCGGGGTCGGCGAATTCGGCCGGCTTGGTCAGGTGCATGATGGTCGCGAGCACATGCAGATTGGCCATGTGGCCGATCGTGGGCTGGGTCTGGTGCGGCACCAGTTCCACGCCATGGGCGTAAGCGATGGCCGCGCATTGCATGAGCCCGGTGATGCCGCCCATCTTGACGATATCGGGCTGCACCATGCGCACGCCGGCGTTGATCATGTCGACCAGGGCCTGGGTCGTATAGGTCTGCTCGGCCGCCGAAACGGTGATGTCGAGGCGCTGGGCCACCTCGCCCATGGCTCGCACATCGTAGTGCTGCACCGGCTCCTCGAACCAGATATAGCCGAGCTCTTCGAGGGCCCGGCCAACCCGGATGGCGCCGCCGACCGAGTATTGATTATTGGCATCAAAGGCGAGTGGGAAGTCCGGGCCTACCAGTTGACGCACGGCCTTGGCTTTGGCGATGTCGCCCTGGATGTCATAGTCCTGCCGGGTGCGGTCACCGTCCCAGCGGATCTTGATGGCTGCGGGCTTTTCGGCGAGCCAGCGCTGTTCCACCACCCGCACGGTTTCATCGACGCTACGGTTAGCGTTGCCCCCGATCGAGGCATAGAACGGCACTTCGGTGCGCCAGGCGCCGCCCAGCAGCTTGTAGATGGGCTGGTTGAACAGCTTGCCCTTGAGATCCCACAAGGCGATGTCGAGGGCCGCCAAGGCGCCGGTGACCGCCCCTTCGGGCCCCAGCTTGATATAGCGGTGCAGCAGGCGGTCATAGATCACCCCATGGTCGAGCACATCGGCCCCCACCAGCGAGTCCGCCGCATCCCGTAGCACCCAAAGCGAGTGCTCGCCCCCATACATGGGCGACGCTTCGCCATAGCCCACCAGCCCTTCAGTGGTGGTGACCCGCACAAAGGCGGTGCGGCGGCCCGGCGGATCACCGGGGTTCCAGGCGACCTGGAAGGCATCGACGGATCTGATGGTTGAAGCTGTAGCCACGGTCGGATCTTTCAGGCGGGATGGTGGATGGATTGCAGATGCTGGCGCAGCGGCTCGGGTAAAGGCGCCGGGCGCTTGGTTTGGGTGTCCACGAACACATGGACGAAATGGCCCTGGGCCACGGCCGTCTCGTTCTCGTTGGTGAAGGCGGCAAGCCCGTAGCGCACGGAGGAGGAGCCGACATGCTCCACCCGCAGGCCCATCTCGAGCCGATCGGTGAAGACAATTTCGCGCACGAAGCGGCAGCCATTTTCAGCCACGACCAGGCTCGCTCCGCCCGTGCCGATGCCGAAATCTTGCTGGTGCAGGAACTGCAACACGGCCGTGTCGAAGAACTCGTAATAGCGCGCATTGTTGACGTGACCGAAGATGTCGATGTCGTTCCAGCGCAGCGAAACAACACAGAACCAGCGGTAGTCGGCGCGGCGGGCGGGTGGCTGACGCTCCATCGCTCAGCCGCGCGCGCGAGCAGGCATGGCCAACTCCGCTCCAGTCATGGGGCCTCTCCCTTTGCGGCATGGCGACGGCTTGGCGTGCCGTTCTTATCCATGCGTTGCATTCACCTTACATTATATGCATCCGTATGCAAGCGGCCCGAACAGCTAGTTTGCATCCGGATGCAGCCACTTCATGATGTGCTCGGCCAAAGCCACGGTTTGCCCGTCCTGATTGCTCGCTTCGAGCGTTGCCACCGAGCGGCGGCGCTCCGCGTCAACACCGGTTACCGTGTAGGTCACGGTGATGGTATCGCCAAAGAACACTGGCCCTACAAAGCGCATCCGGTCATAGCCGAGCGACACCGGCACGGTAGTGTTGCCCCGCCCTTGCGACGCGCGGATCGCCTTGGTGCCAGCGGCCGACATATAGCCAACCAGCAATGCGCCATGCGCGATACGCCGCCCGAACTGGGAGCGGGCCATGAAGGCCTCGTCCGTATGGGCCTCATAGTCGTCCCCGCTCAGCTCGACAAAGCGCGCCACATCCTCGGCGCTGGGGGAAGCGGTGTAGCTGACCGACAAGCCCTCAATCGTTTCGATCCAGTTCTCAGCCATAGATCTGCGTTCTCCGGAAGCGCGCCGCGATCTCGCCATCGGCGAGGAAATACTCCTCGGCCACGAAGTAGTGCTTGCCCTTGCGCTCATAGGTTTGGGCGATCCAGCCGGCGGTGCGGATGCCCTGGCCGGGATAAACCGGGCGGAAATGCTGGGTTTCGGTTTCCACCAGCACCACGGCTGCCGGAAACTTCCAACCGCTATTGGTGTCGCCCATTGCCAGCCGCATCAGCATGCCCGAATGCACGATGCCGCTTTGTGCATAGAGCGGATGGTTTTCGGCAAAGGCGCTTTTGGAGACGGCAACGTCCTCGGGAGTCAGCACGCGATTTCGACTATGCAGCGGCGCCCCCACCGGCAACTCGCCCGCTTTGACCGCCGGCGCCTCGGAGGGCGGCAGCAGCAAACTCAGATCCCGCCCCGGCGCCGGCACTTGCGGCGCATGGGCAAGTGAAATGGAACCGGCGGCGACGGTTTCACCGTCCCCATTCAGCACGGTCACCGCGCTGCGCAGGAACTGTCCATCATCCTCCAGCGCCTCGCCCTTCACGATCAGATCGTCGTGGTTGTAGACCGGCTTGCGGAACCGGGCCGACATGGCGCCGCGCTCCGCCCAGTCCATGCCCCAGGCTTCAACCGCGAGCCGGCTGATATGGCCATAGACAAACGCCCCGGGGATCAGCGCGGCCTTGTAGCCGCGCGCCCGCGCCACCGCATCATCATGGATCGAGCCCTTGTAATGCGGGGCATCGTCGAGCAGCACATGCACGCTCAGTTCGCGGGGAAATTCGGCTTTGTCGAGCATGGCTCAAGCCCCCGCCAAAGGTTCGGTGCCCATGGCGTCGCTCGCTTCGATGCGCGCGATTTCCTCGGGGGGCAGGCGCAGAATGGATTGCAGCACATGCCGGTTGTGCCCGCCGAACGTGGGGGCGGACCGGATCTGCGCGCCGGGCGTGGCGCTGAGGTGAATGGGCAGGCTCGGATGCGGGTGCCGGCCGGCATCGGGATGCTCGAGCTCGGTGAAAAAGCCGCGATAACCGAGATAGGGATCCTCGGCCAGATCCTTGGGGTTCTGCACCGGCGCTGCGGCAATCCCGGCGGCTTGCAGCTGCTGGGCCAGGGCATGCTTGTCCTTGTCGGCCGTCCAGCCACTGATGATGGCACGTAACGCCTCATCATTGTCGCGCCGGCGATCCAGGCTCGAAAAGCGCGGATCATTCGCCAGCTCCGGCGCACCCATTTCGGCGCAGAGGCGCTGCCACTGCGCTTCGTCCATGGCGGCAATGGCGATCCATTGATCATCCCCCCGCGCGGGGAAGGCATCATGCGGGGCCGCGTAGGGTACGCGGTTGCCGTTGAGCGGCGGGTCATCGCCGGTTTCAGCGGCCTTGAGGATTTCCGCACCGATCAGGTGCATGGCCGCTTCCACCTGCGGGATCTCCACATATTGCCCCTCCCCCGTGCGCTGGCGATGCACCAGGGCCGTGAGGATCGCAGCGGCCGAATTGAAGCCCCCGATGGGGTCCAGATAAGAAGGGCCGGTGACTTCGGGCTGCCCGCCGGGATAGCCGATCATCGCCGACATGCCGGCCGCCATTTCCATGGTGGGCCCGAGCGCGGCATGGTTGGACATCGGTCCGGTCACGCCAAAGGCGGGCAGTTCGGCCACGATGATATCGGGCTTGATGGCGGCGAGGCTTTGGTAGTCGAGCCCAAGCTTTTTCAGCGTATTGGGCCGGAAATTGCAGATCAGCACATCGGCGACCTCAACCAGGCGCCGCAGGGTCGCCCTGCCCTCCTCCGTCTTGAGGTTGAGGATGCAGCTGAGCTTGTTGACGTTCTGGGAATTGAACAGGAACGAGCGATCATACCAGCGCGCCCCGGGCTCCCGATCTGGGAAGTTGACCGGATTGGGTTTGTCCTTGTTGAGCCGCCAGGAATTGACTCGGTTGGGCGCTTCGACATGGATGGATTCAGCGCCGAAATAGGCCAGCACCCGGCCGGCCATCGGCCCAGCCCACGCGGTCGTCAACTCGATCACGCGGATATCTTGCAGGGGCTTGTCGTGGCGAGGCGGCGCGCTGGGCGCGGGCCGCGCCGATGGGAGGTTCTCGGTCGGGCCCGCACCCAGTGCCGGTGCCAGCGAGCGCAGTTGGCGTGGCGTCGCTGACAAGCGGAAGGGCGCCCCCAGAACGGTCCGGCCGTCCAGGGTCTGCCAATAATTGCGCTCGCGCAGATGGCGGCTGTTGATCAATTCGGATGGGCGATAAGCCTTGGCGGCAATCACCTGCGCTTGTTGCAGCCGTTCCACCAGCGCCTCGGCCTCGAGATCGGCGACCTTAGCCTGGAAGATGGCAAACAGCGTATCCCAATTGGCACGCCGGTCGGCGGGATCGGCAAAGCGCGGATCATGCTCGAGCTCGGGGAGCTCGAGCGCCCCCAGCAGTGCATGCCAGCGGAAGTTATAGATCCAGATGCACACCCAGCCGTCGCGGCAAAGCACCTGCCCCGCCTGCACGGCCTGTTCCGTGCGCTGCCGCACGGAGCCATTATAGATATGCTGCATCACATAGGGGAAACACATGGCGGCGGCGGTTTCGGCGGCATCGATCTGCACGATCTGGCCGGGACCGGTTTCGCCGCGAGCATAAACCGCGGCAAGCGTACCAATAAAGGCGCCGATGCCGCTGGCCATGGCGGCGCGATTGCCGGTGCCAAACAGCGGCTCGCGTCCGGCCGCACCATTATTGTGCATCATGCCTGACAGGGCCTGCAACACGATTTCCGGGCCTTGCCACTGGGCGCGGGGACCATCAGCCCCAAAGCTCGAGGGCTGCACCACGATGCAGGCGGGGTTCTGCCGGCTGATCCGTTGCGCATCGGCACCGGGGGGCAGCACGGCTATGTCGGCGCCGACCAGCAGCATGGCCAGCCGCTCGGCGGCATCGGGTGCATCGGGATCGAGCACCAGTGAGCTTTTGCCCGAATTGAGATGGAAGAACTGCAGGGAATCGCCGTGGCGCGAAAACGGGGCCATGCGGCGGACGGGCGAGCCGTCCGGTCCTTCCACAAGAATAACGGAAGCGCCGTAATCGGCCAGCAGGCGGGCGCAATATTGCCCGGCCAGAGTATCTGAATAATCGACCACGCGCAGGTGGTCCAAGGCGCCCGTCATGGCCCCTCCCAATGACAAGTCAAGCAAACAGGATTGCAGCGCACTCACCTCCCTGCCGCACCAATGGCGCGGACGGATCGGCGTTGGCCGGACTTTTCTACGAAGTCTTTGGCCTGCCACAGCTCGACGATAACACGCTTGCATACGGATGCAACCGCTTGTTTGCATCCGTATGCAAAGATATGTCCTAAGCTGGAGCGATGCGCTATGCTGCCCAGACAATCGAGACGCTAGATGACCAAGACCGACCCCGAGGCACTGCAACTGCGCCATAAGCCCCGTACGGCGCGTGAACTGGCGCGCCTGATGGGTGTCAGCCAGTCAGCCGTGTCGCGCGCCTTCACGCCGGGCAGTTCGATCTCACCGGAATTGCGGCAGCGCATCCTGCGGGCGGCCGAAGAGCTCGACTACCAGCCCAATGCCATCGCCTCCATGCTCTCCACCAGACGCAGCAATATTGCGGGCATTGTCGTGTCGGAGATGCAGAACCCGTTTTATCCCAGCCTGATCGAAAAGCTCTCGCGCGGCTTGCAGCGGGTGGGTCTGCAGAGCCTCATGTTCAACATCACCCGCGGGTCCAATATCGAAGAGCAGCTGCTGGCCCTGCGGAAATACAATGTCGATGCGGTGGTGATCATTTCGGCCACCGTGCTGTCCGGCGCTTCCCTGCGCTGGGCCACCGAAGGACGGGCAGCGGTGCTGGTCAACCGCACCATTCCCGATCTCAGCCTAACTTCCGTCAGCTGCAACAACATCGAGGGGGCCCGCGCTATTGCCGACCACTTCTATGCCATCGGCCGGCAGCGCGTCGCCTATGTGGCCGGCCTGCCCCATACCTCGACCAATCTCGAGCGCCAGAATGCCTATGTCACCCGGGTGGCGGAACTCGGCATGCGCCTCAGCCACTGCATTGCGGGCGGTGAATACAGCTATGAGGCTGGATATCGCTCGGCTCTCGAGATCGCGCGCGGCGAAGCCACCGACGCGGTGTTTTTCGCCAATGACATCCTTGCTGCGGGCGGCATGGATGCGCTGACTGAGGCGGCCGGCCTGCGCGTGCCCGAGGACATCGCCGTAGCGGGGTTCGACGATGTCGAGCTCACGCGCTGGCCCCATTATTCGCTCACAACTTTCAGCCAGCCAGTGGATGCCATGGTCGACAAGGCCGTCGAGCTGATCCTGGGCCAGCTCGCCAATCCCGAGCTTGCGCCTTCCCACAACCCGCTCAGTGGCGAACTCATCGTGCGGCGCTCCACCATGGGCGGCAACACCGAAGCCTTGCCGCTCAAGGCGCCCTCCGCTTAAGGGTGCCGCTTTCTCTTGTTGCGCTCCCGACACAAGCGGCTCCGCGACGGGTACAATTGCCAATTCGGCCTTGGTTTTGACTGAACCATCTGAGATGCTGGGTGAGCCAGGCTTGCAGTAAGGAGTTTTCGTTTGGGACGCGTGATCAGCTTTGCGGTTTGCAGCTTGCTTGTGGGGGCTTTGGCGATGCCGGCTCTTGCCCAGGAAGTGGAGGTTCCCGCTCTCGACAAGAACGGCAATGTGTTCCTGTTCGGTGGCGTTTATTCCAGCGAATCGGTCGGCGAAACCTTCAACTTCATCGCCACCGATTATCAGGACGCCTATATGCTGGGCGCCGGCTATCAGCACTTCTTCCTTGGGCAGGAAAACGGCTTCCGCCTCGGGCTCGAGGGCGGCGCGGCCGTGCGCAAGGGCCCCGATTTTGCCGGCGAAGTGTGGGCAGGCGTCGTGGCGCGCTCGGACGGGTTCATCAACACCGACAAGATCAAGATCTCGGCCAGCATCACCGGCGGGCTGTCCCTGATCACCAATCCGCTCGATGTCGAAGTGGTGCGCGAGCTAAAGCGCGATGGCGACAGCACGTTCCTGTTCTACATGGCCCCGGAGCTCAGCATCTCCACCCACGACAATCCGGATATGGAATTTTTCTGGCGCCTGCAGCACCGCTCGGGCGGCTGGAATACGCTTGGGCATATGGGCGAAGGCGCCAATGCCAATACCTTAGGCGTGCGCTGGTCCTTCTAGGCGCGCCGCCAGTGCCGACCAAATGGGGAGAGCGCCCGGCGCCCTCCCCATTTCTTTGCCCCTTCGCTCAGGCGCCGCCGGCAATCGCCGTGCGCGGCAGATCCGACAAGATCTCCGCCACGCCATTGCGGATGATGACGATCTCTTCGAGCCGCAGGCCGAACCGGCCCTGCAGGTAAATCCCCGGCTCGATCGAAAACACCATGCCCTCTTCCAGCACCGTGTCGGAGGTTGCGGTGATATAGGGGGTTTCGTGGATGTCGATCCCCAGCCCATGCCCGGTGCGGTGCAGGAAATTGGGGCCGTAGCCAGCCGCGGTGATCACATCGCGGGCCGCCTTGTCGACCTCCCGCGCCAGGACGCCCGGCTTGGCCGCCGCGATCGCCGCCTCCACCGCCCGGTCGAGCACGGCATGGATCTCGTCGAACCCTTCCGGCGCCGTGCCGAGATAGCCCACCCGCGTCATGTCGGAGGGATAGCCGCCGATGCGCGCGCCGGTATCGATCAGCACCGCATCGCCCGCCTTGAGCTGGGTGTCGCCGGTGTGGTGATGGGGAAAGGCGCCATTGGGGCCAAAGCAGATGCTGGTGAATTCGCGCGCCGCGCCATGATCCTTGTAGAACTGCCCGATCACATCGGCCACTTCGCGCTCGGTGATCCCCGGCCGCAGCGCGGCAAAGCCCGCGAGCATGGCGGCGTCGTTGAGCACGGCACTGGCTTTGAGCGCGGCATATTCGGCCTCGTCCTTGCGCGAACGCAGATAGCTCACCGTATCGCCGGTGAAGCGGCGCTGGGCGCCCGGCAGCGCATCGAGCACCAGCAGGGCGAAATCGGCGCGCATGGTTTCATCGAGCACGACCGAAGCGCCGCTGCGCGGCACGCCCGTCGCCTGTAGCAGCTGCTCGAGTGCGGCATCGGGCCCTTCGGCATCGGCCCAGGGAAAGAACGGCAGATCGGTGTGCTGGCGGGCGCTGTCGACATTGAGCGCCGGCATCAGGAAACCCGCAAAGCTCTGGCTGACCATCAGCAGCACCGGGCGTTCGTCGCCATGGGGCGACAGATCGGCCAGATAGAGCATGTGGCTGGACGGGCCGATCACCACAAGGTCGGTGGAAGTGGCAGCCATCCGCTCGCGCAGCCTGGCCATACGGGTGGAAAGAACGGGATTCATCGAGGGCGATACTCGTTTGCGGGAGAAACCTGGCTCAAAAAGGAGCTCGATGGGAATGGCTACTACACCCCTGCACGCGTGGCCACCACCCGTCACGTCCTGGCTAGCGGCCGCGCTGGTCACCTCATCGCCACGCAATGTTGTGATTTTCCAATGGCATAGAAAACACGAGGCGGGGCGGCGGTTCCCGGGTTGTCAACACTCTCGCCCGGCAAACTTTCTCGATTTCCCAAGAAACCGGCCGAAACCACCAGCCACCCTCTGCGTTGTCGGGCGCAATGTTCAAGGGTCGGGTTCTTGCTGGTTTACTACAAAAGGCACGTCATCGTGGTTCTGGCAGACAAGATCCTGACAGCAGAAGTGACCGAACAGGCCACCCGCGCCTTGCTGCCCACCAAGGTTTCCGCTTCCTATGAAGAAGGGCTCGACCTCGTGGTCGAGCGTGCCAAGGCGCTGGTTGATCTTTACACCTCGCCGGCGCCGCGCTGAGGTGCTCCAGGTAAAGCGGCGCGACCTTTGCGGCGCGGGGGCGTTATCCAACCTCCCACTCCGGAGGTCCGCATGACGAGCGTTGCTTATCTACCCATCAACGAGCCCAAGCCCGTCGCCCCAGATCTCTGGATCGTCGATAGTGGCCCCATGCATCTGGCCGGCATGCCCATTCCCCTGCGCATGACGGTGATCCGGCTTGGCAATGGGGAGCTGGTGCTCCATTCACCCACTCAGTTCAGCTTCGAGCTGCGCGCGCGGCTGGAGACGATCGGCCGCATCGGGCATCTGGTGGCACCAAACACCGTGCACTGGTCATTCATGAAGGAATGGCAGGAGCATTATCCCGGCGTCGTTTCGTGGGGTGCCCCGACGCTCAAGGAGCGGCCGGCGGTGCAAAAGGCCGATCTAAAGCTCGATCGGGTGCTGGAAGACGGGGCGCCTGGCGAATGGAATGGTGAGGTCGAAGTGGTGGTGGTGCGCGGCGGCGCCATTGCAGAAGCCGCCCTGTTCCACCGCCCCTCGCACAGCCTGGTGCTCACCGATCTGGTGGTCAATGTGGAGCCCGAAAAGCTGCCCCCGTTGATGAAGATCGGCGCCAAGCTGGTGGGTTCGGCCGCGCCCGACGGCAAAGCGCCGGTTTATGCCCGTGCCGCCTTCAAGGCCGGTGGTGCGGCGGCATCGGCGGCCGCGGCGCGGCTCGTCGCGCTGGATCCGGAACGGGTGATCTTTGCCCATGGCCGCTGGTTCGAGCAGAACGGCAGGCAGCAATTGCAGCAATCGCTACGCTGGCTGCTGCCCGCCTGACGCCTTAGCGCATGATGGTGCGGTCGGAGCCCACACGCGAGCGCCGTCGGGGCAAACCCCTCTCGCCCGAAGATGCCGGCTTCCGCCTGCTGCCCCTCGGGGGAAGTTGCTAGGATAGAGCCTAGGCTGCGCTCCACGAAAAACACATGCTCCACCGGCTGGTCAGGCTCGGCCAGAACCGCGCGCAGCGGCAGTTGAACCGGCTCGAGCATGGGCGCAATCACCGCAAACTCGGCGACCGGAAGCAGGGCGAGCAGACGGTTGAGGATGGTGGACTGCTGCAGTTTCATTGGCTCTTATCCTGGGTCAAGAGCAAACGACGTCTCTCAACCATTCACGCGCACTGACAGACGAACGGTTATCCCCTCCACCCCATGCGCCGCCCCTTCCCGTTGCGTACGCCAGCAGACAGTGGACGGCCCCTGCCGGGTGTTGACAGCCAGTGCCGCAAGGGGGGAATTGGGAGGGTCAAACAAGCCGGAGGAGCAAGGCATGAACCAGATCGATTTGCGCGAACGCGTGGCTGTGGTGACGGGCGGGGCGCAAGGGTTGGGCTTTGCCATTGCCCAGCGGCTGGTCGCCTCGGGCGCCCGCGTGTGGTTGTGGGACATCAACGGCGAGCTGCTGGAAGCGGCGCGCACCGCCCTTGGCGGCGCCACCTCGACCATCACCCTCAACATCACCGATTACGATGCCGTGGCCGCAGCGGTCGCCCAGGTCGAACAGGAAGCCGGCAGCCTCGATATCGTCGTGCATTCCGCCGGGATCGCCGGCAAGAACGCCCCGCTCGACGAATATGAACTCGATGAATGGCGCCGGGTGATCGATATCGATCTCAACGGGGCCTTTCACGTCAATCGCGCCGTGCTGCCGGGCATGAAGGCGCGCAATTACGGGCGCATCGTCAACATCGCGTCCATCGCCGGCAAGGAAGGCAACCCCAATGCCGCCGCCTACGCTGCCGCCAAGGCTGGCGTCATCGGCATGACCAAGGCCGTGGGCAAGGAAGTGGCCAAATACAATATCGCCGTTAATGCGATCACCCCCGCGACGGCCAAAACCCGCATCCTCGATGAACTCAAGCCCGAGTTCATCGATTACATGCTTAGCCGCATTCCGCGCGGCCGGTTCCTCGAGGTCGAGGAAGCCGCCAATATGGTGGCCTGGCTTGTGTCAGCGGAAAACAGTTTCACCACGGCGGCGGTGTTTGATCTGTCTGGTGGCCGCGCAACCTACTGAGCCACCCTTAAATCCGGAGGCAAGGAATGGCACAGGCGATGGCGGCAACCGAAGGCAGGAACCTGGGTGGGCGCCTCGGCTGGGCCGGCTTTGCCATCGGCTTCGGACTCGGCGGGTTCTTTGACGGCATCCTGCTGCATCAGGTGCTGCAATGGCACCATCTGCTGAGCGGGCTCGAACAGGCCCGCCAGGACCTGCGCGTGCTGGTGATGACCGACGGGCTGTTCCACCTCCTCATGTATATCGTGACCGCCATTGGCCTATGGCTGCTCTGGCGCTCGCGCCAGGCCTTTGCCGAACCGGGCGCCGACCGGCTACTGCTTGCCATGGCCCTCCTCGGCTTTGGCACCTGGCATATCATCGATGCCGTCCTGTCCCATTGGCTCTTGGGCATTCACCGCATCCGCATGGATGTGGACAATCCCCTGTTCTGGGACCTACTCTGGCTGGCAATCTTCGGCATCATTCCTTTTGTCGCCGGCCTCCTCCTGCGCCGCCGTCCCACCGGCGGGCGCCGGCTGATGAGCTCGCCCCTGGCGCTGGTCCTCGCCGTCGTCGTCGCCGCCCCCCTCGCCGCCCTTCCGGCGCCGGGTCAGGACAGCGTCATGGTGATGTTCCGCCCCGGCATCACCCCCGGAGAGGCGCTCACCGCCATCCAGCAATCAGGCGCCCGCCTCCTTTGGAGCGATCCCAACAACCAGCTCTGGGCCGTCGACCTCTCCCAGGGCGGCGACACCACCGCCCTCTACCAAAACGGCGCCCTCCTCGTCAGCAACTCCATCCTGCCCCTGGGATGCCTGGATTGGTTCCGGGTGTAGGCGGGCAATTGCACAGAACGAGGTGCTCACGCCTCCCCCTCCCCAGCCCTCCCACAAGAACGAGTCTCAAGGGTTACGCCTCCCCCCCCCTTGAGGGGAGGGGCCGGGGGTGGGGGTCCCTCAGCAACGCACCGCACCACCCCCTCCTCGACCCTGCCCTCAAGGGGGAGGGAGGCCTGACTGCCGGCATTAAGGCTGAAGAACAAAAGAGCTCCAGGCTTGAACCCCGGCCCAGCCGCAAACTCGAACCGTCCCCTCCCCCTTGAGGGGAGGGCTAGGGCGGGGGTGCAGGCGTCGCGGCGCGAGTGGAGTTTTGTGCGGAGCGCCCTAATTTTCCAGGGCTTAAGCAACCACTCGTGGACGGGCCAGAACCCCCACCCCATCCCTCCCCTCAAGGGGGAGGGTGTGCATCGGGGCTCTCGGTCTGGGGACGACATTGACGCTTTAGGGTCATTCCACGAGACCCATGCTCCGGGCTCGTACCTCCCCTCCCCCTTGAGGGGAGGGGCCGGGGGTGGGGGTCCATCAGTGATCACCAGAATCACCCCCTCCCCAGCCCTCCCCTCAAGGGGGAGGGAGGCCAGACTGCCGGCATGGAGGCTGAAGAACAAAAGAGCTCCAGGCTTGAACCCAGCCCCGCCACAAACGCGAACCGTCCCCTCCCCCTTGAGGGGAGGGCTAGGGTGGGGGTGCAGGCGTCGGAGCGCGAGTGGAGTTTTGTGCCAGGCGCTTGTTTTCCCGGGACTCAAGCAACCACCCACCTGGCTGGACAGGCCAGAACCCCCACCCCATCCCTCCCCTCAAGGGGGAGGGTGTGCATCGGGGCTCTCGGTCTGGGCACCACCCTCCCCCTTGAGGGGAGCGGCCGGGGGTGAGGGTCCATCAGTGATCACCAGAACCACCCCCTCCAGCCCTCCCCTCAGAAGGAGGGAGAGCCCACTCCTGCACGCGAGAAAAAACCTCAAAACCCGCTATTGAACCCGCGCAGATCCTCATAAAGTCGCCGATACTGCCCCAGGCGCGCAGCATGGTAATCCGCCATCCCCCGATCCGGCTCGAACACCCGGTCGAACCGCACCAGCCGGCGCACCACTTCGGCGAGCGGCGTGCTCGCATCCTGCGATTGCCCGGCCAAAATCGCGGCGCCAAGCGCTGCCGATTCCGGCGCCACGCAGCGCCGCAGAGGCGTGCCCAGCACATCGGCACGGATCTGGCACCAGAGGTCCGATTGGGCGCCGCCGCCGCCAATATTGATCACTGCGGGCTCCACGGCGCTCGATTGGCGCAGCGCATCAAAAGCCAGCCGCACCGCATAGGCCACACCTTCAAGCACGCCGCGCGCCATTTCGGGCGCGCCCGCACTCGGATCGAGCCGGGCAAAGACGCCCCTGGTTTGCCCGTCCCAGAGTGGCGCCCGTTCCCCCTGCAGATGCGGCAAAAACAGCGGCACCGTTCCTTTGGCACTCCCTGCCAGCGCCGCGGTGTCGGCCGGGCTGCGCCCCAGCACTCCGGCAAACCACCCCAGCGCCGCGCCGCCCATTTGCGTGGGCGCGGCATGCATGACGATCCCCTCATAGGGCGGAAACAGGATCACCCCCGGCGTCGGCACCACGGTTGCGGACACGATCCCGGCAATCTCGCTGGTGCCACTTTGATACATCGCATCGCCATTGCCCACGACCCCGACGCCGAACATGCCGCCCCAGGCATCCATGGCGCCCACGACCACCGGGGTGCCCGCACAGGGCAGCCCGGCCCGCACCCGTCCGGCTACGGTGGTAAAGCTCGCCAGCGGCGGCAGCTTGGCAGCGGCACCGGGCACGAGATCGAGCAGATCAGCGACATAGCCCTGCTCATTGACCATGCCCACGGCCGAAACGGGATCGCTCACCACGGCTCCAGTCAGCTGCAGCACGCAGAAATCCTTGGGCAGCAGCACATGCGCTGTCCGGGCATAAAGCGCGGGATCGACGCGCCGGACATAGGCCATGCGTGACAGAGCATGGCTGGCATCGATCGGCACCGGGCCCCCGAACCAGGCGAGCTTTTGCTCGGGCGTCACCTGCGCCTCGAGCGCGGCTGCATCGGGGGCGGTGCGCGTATCCTGCCAGGTGATCGCGGGCAGGAGCGGCTCTCCTGCGCCATCGACGAACACATGAGTGTTGACTTGGCTGCAGATGCCGATCGCCTGCAGCCCGCTCAAGTCATGTTCGGCGGCAAAGCGCTCGAGCGCGGCCAGCACGCCGGCCATCCAGTCGCGCGGGTCCTGCTCGGCATGGCCCGGCTGCGGGCGGTGGGTGGGGTGAGCCTGCGAAAAGGCGGCCAGCCGCTCGCCCCCTTCCCCGATCAGCACGGCCTTGGTGGCGGTTGTCCCCACATCCACGCCGATAAGTGTGCTTTTCGCCACGCGCCGGTCCTCAAAACTCTAGCCGATCTCTGGGCTCTCCCATATGGTGCCGGCTAGAAAAAGGAAACACGCGCGGGCCCTTGCGGCCCGCCGCATTGGGGGACACCAGCACATGACCATTACCCGGGCCACGACGCGGCGCCTGCTCGCCGGCACTGTTCTGCTTGCCGCCAGCCTTGGCGCGGGCGCTGCCCTCGCCCAATCCAAGATCGCGGTGATCACCCCCTATCTGGCCCAGCCCGGCACGCAGTTCTATGTGGAAGCCTTCGAGGCGGCCGCAGAAGGCAAGGATTGGGACGTCAATGTGATCGACACCGCTGGCGACGTCGCGGCCGTGATCAGCCGCATGGAAGACATGGTCAACCAGAACGTTGATGCCATCGTGCTCAATGTCGATCCGACCCAGGTGACCGCCGGTCTGCGCGCCGCCGAGGATGCCGGCATTCCGGTGATCGGCATGGATGCCGGCTCCGATCCGCTGCTCGTCACCAATGTCACGAGCAATGGCTATGCCATGGCCGCCGAAACCGCGGCCTATGTCGCCGACCGGATCGATGGCGAGGGCAATATCGTGATGTTCGTTTTCGAGGCCTTCCCGCCCGTCCAGGTGCGCGGCGTCGTGGCCGATGCGGTTTTTGGCAACTTCCCCGATATCACCGTGCTCGATCGCGTCACCCCCGATGTGTCCGATGGCGGCATTGCCGATTCGCGCGCCAAGATGGAAGCCATCCTTGCGGCCAATCCCGAGCCGGGCAGCATCAAGGCGGTCTGGGCCGCCTGGGACCAGCCGGCGCTCGGCGCGCTGCAGGCCATCGAGGCGGCCGGCCGCGAAGGTGAGGGCATTGTCGTGACCGGGATCGATGCCAATCCCCAGGCGCGCGACGCCATCCGCGCCGGCGGCAATTTGGAAGCCACCGTCGCCCAGGATTTTGCCGGCATCGGCACCGCTGCCGCTGACGCCGTCGAACGTGTGCTGGCGGGCGAAGAGATCGTCCAGGGCGTCATCTATGTGCCCTCCAAGCTCATCACCTCGGCCAATGTGGGCGAGGAATAAACGCTGAGCCATCCCCTGCCCGGCGACCCAGCGCCGCCGGTTCCCTCCTCTTCGCCCTTGCTGCGGCTGCGCGGCGTCGCCAAGGCCTATGGCGGCGTGCCCGCCCTGCGCGGTGTCGATCTCGATCTCAACGCCGGGGAAATCCATGCGCTGATGGGCGAGAACGGGGCGGGCAAATCCACCCTGATCAAGATCCTCGCCGGCGTCGTTGCCCCCGACACCGCCGAGATCGTGCTCGACGGCGTCCCGATCCGCATCGGCAGCCCGCGCGAAGCCTATCGGCTCGGCTTTCGTTTCATCCACCAGGAATTCAATGTCGTTCCGGCGCTGTCGGTGGCGGAAAACATCTTTCTGGGGCGCCCCTATCCGCGCCGCGCCGGTGCCTTTGTGGATTGGCGACGCCTGAACCAGGCCGCAAGCGAAACCCTCGCGCTCCTCGGTATCACCCATCTCGATCCCGCCACCCCGCTCGGGCGCCTGTCGCTGGGCGACCAGATGCTGGTGCGCATCTCCGCCGCCTTTATCGGCGAGGCCGACGCCCCGGCCCGCCTTTACGTGCTCGACGAGCCCACCGCCGCCCTCAGCCGTGGCGAATCCGAGCGCCTCTTCACCGTGCTGCGCCAGCTGCGCGCCCGGGGCGCTGCCGTGCTCTATGTGTCGCACCGGCTCGATGAGGTCATGGCCATCTGCGACATGGCCACGGTGATCCGCGACGGGCGCAGCATCGATACCGGCCGCATCGCCGATATCACCCATGATGACCTGGTCTCCCTGATGATCGGCCGCCGCGTCGAAGAGGCCTATCCGCCGCGCACCACCGCCCCCGGGGAAGCCGTGGTGCTCGCCGCCGAGGCGCTCACCCCGCGCGGCGGCAAGGCGCTGAGCTTTGCCGTCCATGCCGGGGAAGTGCTGGGGATCGCCGGCATCGCCAATGCCGGCCAGCGCGAATTGCTGCGCACCCTGTTTGGCGATCTTGCCGCCAGCGGCGGCACCATGACCCTCGATGGCGCCCCTTATCGCCCGCGCAGCCCGGCCGATGCCTGGCGTGCCGGCGTCAGCTATATCCCGCGCGAGCGCCGCTCCGAAGGCCTCGTCCTCAGCCGCCCCATTTTCGAGAACACCACCCTGCCCCATCTGGCCGACCATAGCCGCTGGGGCACTTTCCTCACACCCCGCCACGAGATGGCGCTGGCCGCCCAACAGGGGGAACTGGTACGCCTCAAAGCCGCTGGCCCCCGGCAGCGGGCGCAGGAGCTCAGCGGCGGCAACCAGCAGAAGGTCATTTTTGCCAAGGCGCTGGTCGGCAACCCGCGCCTCCTGCTGCTCGACGAGCCCACAAGGGGCGTCGATGTCGGCGCCAAGTTCGACGTCTATGCCATCATCCGCGCCATGACCGCGCGCGGCATGGGCGTGGTGCTGGTCTCCTCCGATCTGCCTGAGCTTTTGGGCATGGCCGACCGCATCGCCGTGATGCGCGAGGGCGCCATCAGCGACATCCTCCCCGCCTCAGCGCTCGACGAGGAAAAGCTGCTCAATCTTTGCTACGGCCGCGCCACAGGATAATTCGATGCTCACCCTCCTTCGCCGCTATGGCACCCTCCTTGGCTTCGCGCTGATCCTCGTCACCTTCTGGGTGCTGCTGCCGGACACCTTCATGACTGCCCGCAACTGGCTCAACATCAGCCAGCAGATGAGCATGCTGATCGTGGTCGCCGCCGGCATGACTGTTGTCATGGTGATGGGCGATTTCGACCTCAGCGTCGGCTCGATGGCGAGCCTCGCCGGCATTGTGGTCGCCATTCTGTTCACCTTTGGCGTGCCGATCTGGGCCGCCGTTGGCATTGGCCTCCTCGTCGGCGTCGTGGGCGGCGCGATCAATGGCGCGCTGATCGCCTATGTCGGCATCCTGCCCTTTGTCGCGACCCTTGCCACCCTCACTATGCTGTCGGGCGCCGCTTTCGTGGTCAGCGGCGGCAAGACCATTTCGGGCCGGGCGATCCCTGCGGAGTTCGGCGATTTCGCGCGCGGCGGGCTCCCCTTGGGCGAATGGGGCGGCGTTGCCATTGCCATCCCGAACCTGACGCTCCTCGCCATCGCCGTGGCCGCGCTCGCCTGGGTCCTCCTCGAGCAAACCACTTTCGGCCGCCGGCTTTACGCCATGGGCGGCAATATGGAGGCGGCCCATCTCAGCGGCGTGGCCGTGCGCAAGCTCAAGCTCATCGCCTTCGCCCTCACTGGCGGCTCGGCGGCCATGGCGGGGATCATGTATGCCAGCCGCGTCGCCTCCGCCAACCCTACCCAGGGCAGCGGGCTCATGCTCAACGCCATTGCGGCGGTGTTTCTGGGCTCCACGCTCTCCGAACAGGGCGAGCCGCGCCTGCTCTACACCATCGTCGGCGTGCTGATCCTGGGCATTCTCGACAACGGCCTCACCCAGCTCAGCGTGGATAGCTATGTCCGGCAAATCCTTGTCGGTGGCATTATTCTCCTAGCCGTTTCAGCCAGTTCGCTCAGCCGGCGCGTGCGACGCTGAACCGGCGCAGCGGGCCCAGCGCGCAAAAGTCCTTGCTGGCGCTGCCCGGAGGCTTTACGCGCAAGCTACAAACCTTGAATTTGACGGAGTCTGCATGAGCAAGCGCATTTTGGTCACGGGTGGCGCCGGGTTCATCGGCTCGCATCTCTGCGCAAAACTGCTCGACGAAGGCAATGAAGTGCTGTGCGTCGACAATCTCTTCACCGGCCGGCGCCGCAACATCGAAGCCCTGCTCGACAACAAGCGCTTCGAGTTCATGCGCCACGACGTGACCTTCCCCCTTTATGTGGAAGTGGACCAGATCTACAACCTGGCCTGTCCCGCTTCGCCGGTGCACTACCAGTTCGATCCGGTCCAGACCACCAAGACCAGCGTCATGGGCGCCATCAACATGCTCGGGCTCGCCAAGCGCCTGCGCGTGCCGGTGCTGCAGGCCTCGACCTCGGAGGTCTATGGCGATCCGGAAGTGCATCCCCAGCACGAAGGCTATTGGGGTCATGTGAACCCGATCGGCCCGCGCTCCTGCTATGACGAAGGCAAGCGCTGCGCCGAAACCCTGTTCTTTGATTATCACCGCCAGCACGATGTGCAGATCAAGGTGATCCGCATCTTCAACACCTATGGCCCCAACATGCACCCGGCCGATGGTCGCGTCGTGTCCAACTTCATCGTCCAGGCGCTGCAGGGCAAGCCGATCACCGTTTACGGCACCGGCAACCAGACCCGCTCATTCTGCTATGTCAGCGACCTCGTGGACGCCATGCACCGCATGATGAATACCGGACCGGAAGTCACCGGCCCGATCAATACCGGCAATCCGGTGGAGTTCACCATTGGCCAACTGGCCGAGCTTGTGGTGGAGCTGACCAATTCCGGCTCCAAGGTGGTGTACACCGATCTGCCGGTGGATGATCCCAAGCAGCGCAAGCCCGATATCAGCAAGGCACGCGACGTGCTGGGCTGGGAGCCGAATGTAGCGCTGCGCGAGGGTCTGGAAAAGACCATCGCGTTTTTCCGCGACACCATCGAGCAGCAGCCACTGGCCGCCGAATAGGCCCGTGCGGGCGCCCTTAGGGGCGCCCGACGCTCGCATAGCGGAAGCCGGCCGCTTCCACTTCCTTGCCGCGATAGACATTGCGCAGGTCCACAAGAGTATGGGCGTTCATCGCCCCCTTGAGCCGCTCGAGATCGAGCGAGCGGAACTCGCTCCACTCCGTCACCAGCACCAGGCACTCGGCGCCGTCTGCCGCGTCATAGGCATCGCGCGCATAATGGATGTCGGGCATCATCGCCTTGGCCGCGTCCATGCCCTCGGGGTCATAGGCGCGGATCTTGGCGCCCGCATCGAGCAGTGACTGCACGATGGAGAGCGATGGCGCATCGCGCATGTCGTCGGTATTGGGCTTGAAGGTCAGGCCCAGCACCGCCACGGTCTTGCCGCGCACTTCCCCACCCATGGCCGCGATTACCTTGCGCCCCATGGCGCGCTTGCGCCCGTCATTGATGGCGATGGTGGTTTCCACCAGCCGCAAGGGCGCCTCGTGGTCCTGGCCGGACTTGGCGAGGGCCGACGTGTCCTTGGGAAAGCACGAGCCACCATAGCCCGGTCCGGCATGGAGAAACTTGGTGCCGATGCGGTTGTCGAGCCCCATGCCGCGCGCGACGTCCTGCACATTGGCGCCGACCTTTTCGCAGAGATCGGCCATCTCGTTGATGAAGGTGATCTTCATCGCCAGAAACGCATTGGCGGCGTATTTGATCAGCTCGGAGGTGCGCCGACCCGTGAACATCAGCGGCCCCTGGTTGAGGTAAAGCGGGCGATAAACCTCGGTCATCGGCTCGCGGGCCCGCTCGTCCTCGATGCCGATGACGATGCGGTCAGGCAGCTTGAAATCATGGATCGCCGCCCCTTCACGCAAGAACTCGGGGTTGGACACCACCACGACATCCGCATTTGGATTGGTCTCGCGGATAATGCGCTCGACCTCGTCGCCCGTACCCACCGGCACGGTGGATTTGGTGACAACGACGGTAAAGTCCGTCACCGCCTCGGCGATGGAAGCGGCTGCGGCATAGACATAGGAGAGGTCGGCATGACCGTCGCCATTGCGCGCCGGCGTTCCCACCGCAATGAACACCACATCCGCATCCCTGACCGCTTCGGCGAGGTCCGTCGTAAACAGCAGGCGCCCGGCGGCGGCATTATCCACCACCAACTGGTCGAGACCGGGTTCGAAAATCGGGATTTCCCCGCGCTTGAGCGCTTCGATCTTGGTTTCGTTCAGATCAACGCAGGTCACCGTATGGCCGAAATCGGCAAAGCACGCGCCGCTGACCAACCCCACATAACCGGTTCCCACAACAGCAATATGCATCAACAATCCCCACGCAACAGTGAGGGATCACTTAGCAGAGCCAGAGTACCGGTAGAAGTGTCGCTGTTTGCGGGCGGGCTATGCCGTAGTTTCGCCGTTTGGGCGGGAACCGAATGGGATCCCAGTCGGGCTAAAAGAACAGCTGCAGCACGGCCCAAAAGCCAATGATGCAAAGCGCCAGCACGATCCAGCTCAGGGCCACAAAGCCAAGCACGATCCAGCCTCGCGCAATGGGCAACCGCTCTCGTTTGCTCAGGGCTTGCGTCGTCATGCCCGGTTCTCCGGCCGTTTCGGACGGCGGCTTGGCTAGGGCATGAGGATCCGGCTTAATCATTAAACTTGCGTTAACCCCCGCTGCGGCTGACTTGGTGCAGGTGCTGAGAACAAAGTGCCAATTGGGCATGGCCTCGGCGTGCGCGCCACCAAAACCCGGCTGAAACGGTTGGCTAAACAGTGCCGGTCCGAGAAGCGCGCGCGGCTTGTTTCGTTACTTAGGTAATTCTATCAAGATACGCGAAGACCCGCAACATTGCCGCCCCGGGCTGACCGGCACGATTGGGCTCAAGCCGGATCGACATAATAGCCGCCATAATGGGCTTCATAGCGCGAGCGCGGCACCTCCTCTCCGTTGAGCACGACCAGTACGGGCGCACCGGGCCGCACCGCTTCATCGAGCGCGGCGAGCCCCTTCTTGGCATCAGTCTGTGGCGTGCTCGCCCAGCGCACCACAAAGATCGCCGCCGTGGCAAAGCGCGCCAGATAAAGCCCGTCCACCACCGGGGCGAGCGGGGGCGAATCGATCACCACGACCTCGAAGGACTCCGCTGCCGCCTCGATTAACCGCCGGAAGCCGCCCCCCGCTACCAGCTGGTCCGTCGGAATATCGCTGCGCCGGGCGCCCATCAGCACGGTTAACTCAGTGTGCGGGTCTTTGCGGATCAGCGAAGCAATGCTGAGGCTTTCGCTCTTGTCAGCCAGGAAGTCGAGCAATCCCTCGGATGGCTCCAAGTCAAGCGCCTTGTGGATACTGGGCTTTCTCAGATCCCCGTCAATCAAGAGGGTCAAGCGCCCCGCCAGCGCATAGGAGCGCGCCAGCGCTAGGGCGGCAATGGTCTTGCCTTCGTCGGGGAGCGTGGAGGTTACCACCACAATCTCGCTGGTGCCGGGTTTGGTGTTGCCGGCGAACTGGTCGATCGAGCCCTGGATGCGGCGCACCGCTTCCGAGAACGCCGACAATGGCGCATGGACCAGTGCATCGGCCGGCACCGTGATGCCCCGGCGCCCCGGCTTGTGCATTGGGAGTGCCGCCGCTACGCGGTGGCGCAGCACCGCCTCGGCTTGCTGCTCGGAGGTGAAGCCGCCAAGAAAATTCTCGTAAAGAAAGGCGCAGCCGACGCCGAGCCCCAGCCCCGCAAATGCCGCAAGAAACAAAGTTGTCCCCGGGTTGGGAAAGCTGGGGCGGGTCGGCTCAAGTGCGGGCGACACGATACGGCTATCGGCGACCTGCAGCGACGCCTGTGCATCCAAATCCTGGACGCGCGCCAGCAGCATTTCGTATTGGCGTCGTGCCAGTGCCGCCCCTTGCTGGAGTTCATACATGCCCGTGACCACGTCGGCGGGCAATTGGGTGCCTAGCACATTCTGGCGCATCTGCTGGCGCAGCACCTGTTCGCGGCCCTCGGCCCGGGTCATCTGGGTGCGCAGTGTGCCAAGCGCTGCGGTCGCGGTTTGCTGCAGGCGGCCTTCCACGTCATCGAGTTGCGAGCGCATTTGCGGGAAGGCGGGTGACTCCGGCGCCGTCGTGGCGAGCGAGGCGCTGATCTCCACCCTTTCGCGCTCCAGATCGCGCAACGCATCCGAGCCCAGCAGCTCCGCGCTGCCCTGCCAATCGGCCAAAGCTACCTGCCGGGACAGCTGATCCGCCAGGCCCGCTTGCTGGCTCCGCTCCGCCTGCAATTGGTCGATCTGCGCACGCAACTGTGCAATTGTGCTTCCCGCGCCCTCGGCATCGATCCGGATAAGGTTGTCGTCAATGAACTGGTCGAACGCACCCTCACTGGCAAGGATGGCAGCCCGCCCCTGGTTGATGCGCTCCTGCAGCACGTCGCGCGACACAAGCGTGCTGTCGATCTTGCCGCGCACCTGCTGCTCGATATAGGCCTCGGCCACCGCATTGGCGAGTTGCGCCGCAGCGGCGGGATCGCTCGAGCGCGCCTCGACGGCAATGAGATAGGTCAGGCCCCGCCGCTCCGCACTCACCGCCGCGCGCAGCGTGTTGAGCACCTCGCCTTGCACCTCGCGCCCCTCCGGGACGGGCGGCCCTAGGCGCAGAAAGGCCATGATGCTGTCCCGCAGCCCCAGACCCGGCGCAAATTGCGGATCGGCGAGCAAATTCTCGTCCTCGATCACCTGCAGCAGCACCCGGTCGGAGCGCACCAGCTCCACTTCGCTTTCCACCCGCGCATTGTCACTGCTGGCCGTGGCCGACTGATTTTGCGGGTTCAGCAGATCCTTGCTCGCCGGATCCACCTGTACCAGCGCGCTCGCCGTATAAACCGGCTGCAGCAAGAGGCTCACCAGCACCGCCCCACCCGCAACGAGGGCTGCGATCAGGAGGATCAGCCGCGTTTGCCGCCGCAGCAGCCCCACAATGGCACGCACATCGATGGGGGCGTCCTCGGCCGGCACTCCCTGGCTGAACATGGTCATGCGCGCTTCCCCCAGCGGCGCGCCTTGCCCGTGCGCGCCCGCGCCGAAGGCACAAGCTCCAGCACGGGCCCATAGTGCCTTATGGGTTTGGCCTTACAAGCCTTTTCTGCGTTCTCGGAGGCGCAATTCAAGCAGACTGTTGTAGCCGCCTCCGGCCCCTCGCTCGGGCTGGTTACCGCGGCCCGTGGTCACCCACCTGCAAGCCAATGGCTATCACGACTGAACATACAACAGCGGCGGACCACTCGGATCAGCCCCCATTGTTCCGGCCAAGTCCTTGTTACATCAGAGCCCGGTCCAGGTGCGTATAGCCGCCATCCACGAATAGCCACTGGCCCGTCGTGTGGCTTGCCCTCGGCGACAAGAGGAACACCACCGTGTCGGCGATCTCCTCGGCCGTGGTCATGCGCTTGCCCAGGGGAATGCGCTCGGTGATCTCCTTGAGCCGCGCCTCTGGATCGGCCGCCGACTGGATCCAGTTGGCATACATGGGCGTCATCACCTCGGCGGGGATCACGGCATTGACCCGGATGCCGTCATTGCGCAGCGATGCCGCCCATTCGCGCGTGAGGGAAAGCTGCGCCCCCTTAGCCGCGGTATAGCCGCTGTTATTGCCCTGCCCCGTCAGCGCGGTCTTGGAGGAAATGTTGACGATCGCGCCCTTGGTCTGGCGCAGCGCAGCAAGGCAATGATGGGCCAGCGTATAGTAGTGCGTAAGGTTCTTTTCGAGCGAAGCCCGGAATGCGTCGGGCCCTGCTTCAAGCCCTACGCCATCATTGAGCCCGGCATTGTTGACCAGCCCGTCGATGCGGCCATAGCTCTTGAGCGTTTCGGCAACGGCGGCCGCGCAGGCCGCCTCGTCGCTCAGCTCGAACTTGATCAGCCGCGATCGGGGCGAGAGCGCTAGCAGATGATCGCGAAAGTCCTCGGCAAGCTCGCTGCGCGCGAAGATCACGGGAATGGCCCCTTCGGCGGCAAGGCCGAGGGTGATGGCCCCCCCAATGCCGGCCCCGCCCCCGGTGACGATGAAGACCTTGTCTTTGAGCTGCAGATCCATGCTCAGTTCCTGAACTGATAGGTTTGAAGGGAAGCGGGCTTCATCTCGATGGAAAAACCCGGTGCCGTGGGCGGCATATAGGCGGCGTTCTCGATGACGCAGGGATCGAGGAAATGCTCATGCAGATGATCGACATATTCGATCACCCGCCCCTCCTTGGTGCCCGACACGACGAGGTAATCGATCATGGAGAGGTGCTGCACATATTCGCAGAGACCCACCCCCCCGGCATGCGGCCACACCGGCAGGTCGTATTTGGCCGCCATCAGCAGGACGGCCAGAACCTCATTGAGCCCGCCAATGCGGCAGGCATCGATCTGGACGATGTCGATGGCACCGTCCTTGATGAACTGCTTGAACATGATGCGGTTCTGGCACATCTCGCCGGTCGCCACCTTGACCGGGAAGACCCCCTCGCGAATCGCCTTGTGCCCTGAAACATCATCGGGGCTCGTGGGCTCCTCAATGAAATAGGGCTTGAAGCGTGAGAGGGCATTGACCCACTCGATGGCTTCGCCGACTTCCCACACCTGGTTGGCATCGATCATCAGGAAGCGGTCAGGTCCCATTATCGAGCGCACGATTTCGAGGCGGCGGATATCGTCGTCACGGTCGCGCCCGACCTTCATCTTGATGTGGTTGAAGCCTTGCTCGACCGCCTCGGTGGCGAGGCGCGTCAGCTTTTCGTTGGAATAGCCCAGCCAGCCAGCGCTGGTGGTGTAGCACTGATAGCCCTCGGCCCGCAGGGTCGCCATGCGCTCCGCCTTGCCCGCTTCCGCCTTGCGGAAGATCGCCAGGGCCTCTTCGGGCGTGACGGCATCGGTGAGATAGCGGAAGTCGATGATCGAGACGAGCTCTTCGGGGCTCATCTCGCCCACAAGCTGCCACACCGGCTTGCCGGCCTCCTTGGCGAGCAGGTCCCAGACAGCGTTGACCACTGCGCCGGTCGCCAGATGCATGGCGCCCTTGTCGGGGCCGATCCAGCGCAGCTGGCTGTCGCCGGTCACATGCCGCCAGAAGCGGCCGGGATTCTCGCGGATCCAATCAAGCTCGAGCCCCAGGACACGTGAACGCAGGGCCTCGATGGCGGCGCAGACAACTTCATTGCCCCGCCCGATGGTGAAGGTCAGGCCATGGCCGGCCAGCTCCTGGGCGTCGGTTTCGAGGATCACATAGGCGGCCGAGTAATCGGGATCAGGGTTCATCGCGTCCGAGCCGTCCAGTTGCTCGGAGGTTGGAAAACGCAGGTCCAGCACCTGCAGATTGACTATCTTGGTCACGAAAAACTCCGAAGGAAGGCGCTTGGCCGAAGATCCATGCCGGAGGCAAAGCGCCCCCGGCAGGTAGGTGCAGGGTCTTGGCCCCTAGTTGTAGAGCACCGCGGCGATCTCGGGATCGTTCATGTTGCTGGCGTCATAAAAGAAGAAGCCGGTGTCGATCACCTCGGGCAGCTCGCCGCCATCGAGCGCCGTCACCGCCGCCTTGACGGTTTCGTAGCCGATGCCGACCGGGTTTTGTGTGATAGCGCCGGCCATCAGCCCGCTTTCAACCATCCCCTTCTGGGCCGCGCCTGAGTCAAAGCCGATCACCACGACCTGGCTGCCCAATTCCTGCTTGCCATTGGCAACACCGATCGCCGAGCCTTCATTGGTGCCGAAGATGCCCTTGAGGTCCGGATTGGCGAGGAGGATCGACTTGGTGATCTCGGTCGATTGCAGCTGGTCGCCGCCGCCATACTGAACCGACACGATCTCGATATCGGGATAGGCTTCGGCGATGCGGTTGACGAACCCATCGCGCCGATCAATGCCGGTGCGGCTGGTCTGGTCATGGGCGACAACGGCGATCTTGCCGGAGCCACCGATCAGCTCGGCCATCTTGTCGGCTGCAAGCGCTGCGGCAGCGACGTTGTCGGTGGTTGCGGTGGTCAGCGGGATGTCGCTGTCGACGCCCGAGTCAAAGGCGATCACCGGGATGCCGGCATCCTTGGCCTGCTGCAGCAGGGGCGTTGCCGCCTGGCTGTCGAGCGCCGCAAAGCCGATCGCAGCGGGATTGCGCGACAGGGCGGCTGCCAGCATGTCGATCTGACGATCGACCTGGGTTTCATTGTCCGGACCTTCAAAGGTCACCGTTACGCCAAATTCTGCACCGGCCTTGTCGGCGCCGGCCTTCACCGCCTGCCAGAACTGGTGCTGAAAGCCCTTGGAGATCAGCGCGATCTCGCGCGTTTCCTGCGCAGAGCTGGCGCCGCCGGAAACCAAGAGAGCAAGGGCGCTGATGGCCGCAAGCAGGGTACGTCTGGTCGTCATGTTTTTTCCTCCCGGAGGGAACTGGTTATGTATGCAGCCAGAGGCGTTGCTCGCCTTCTTGGTGTTGGCGCCGCGGCGCGATCGCTTGCTCGGCGCCTATAATTTGCGGCGCCGCAGGATATCGGCGTAAACGGCGAGAATGATGATGAGCCCGGTGACGACGGTCTGCCATTCCTGCGCGACCGAAAGGATGCGCAGGCCATTGGCGAGCACCGAGATGATCAGCGCACCGATCAGGGTGCCCAGCACGGTGCCCCGCCCGCCGCTGAGCGAAGTGCCCCCAATCACCACCGCCGCAATGGCATCGAGCTCATAGCCCTGCCCCAGTGCCGGCTGGGCCGAGTTGAGGCGCGAAGCGATGAGCAGACCGGCGATGCCCACGACACTGCCGGCAAGGGCGTAAACGCCGATCTTCCAGCGATCGACATTGACGCCGGACAGGCGCACCGCTTCCTCGTTGGAGCCCAGCGCAAAGGTATAGCGCCCGAGCGCGGTCTTGCTCAGCACAAAGCTGATGACGATGGCGACAAGGAACAGGATCAGCACGCCATTGGGCACCGGCAGCGCCGGGATCACCGAGCCGATCAGCGAGCCCTGCGCGATCTGGGTGAAGCCGGGCGTGTTGTTGAAATAGATCGGCTTGGTGCCAGAAATCACCAGCGACAAACCCTTGAGGATCAGCATCATGCCCAGGGTCGCGATAAAGGGCGGCACTTTGAGCTTGGCGATGATCGTACCCGAGATCAGCCCGCTCGCGGTGCCCGCCAGGATGGCACCGACCACCCCGATGGGTAGCGGCAGGCCAAGATTGGTGAGGAGCACACCGGCGATCACCGCGCAAAAAGTCATCAGCGTACCCACCGACAGATCGATGCCGCCGGTGATGATGACGATGGTGGCAGCAATGGCGAGCACGCCATTGACCGAGGTCGCCTGCAGGATCGCCAGCACATTGGCGGTTTGGAGGAAATTGGGTGAGGCAAGGCTGAACACGACGAGAAGCGCGATCAGACCGGAGAAAGCCAGCAGCTTGTGGTAGGCGCCCGATGAGCGGATGCCCGCAAGCAGGGCTGGCCGGTCGGCAGTGCCAATTGTGCTCATGATGCAGCCTTTCGCTCGAGTTCATCTGCACCTACGGCACTGGGCCGCAGCGTTGCCAAACGCATGATATCCTGCTGCGGGGCACCCGGGGGTAGAAAACCGGTTAGGCGCCCCTCGCACATCACCGCAATGCGGTGGCTGAGGCGCAGCACTTCGGGCAGTTCCGAGGAGATGACGATGATCGCACGCCCTTGCGCCGCGAGAGCATTGAGCAGCTTGTAGATCTCGGACTTGGCCCCGATGTCGATGCCGCGCGTTGGCTCGTCAAAGATCAGGATGGGGCAATCGCGCAGCAGCCATTTGGCGATAACCACCTTTTGCTGGTTGCCCCCCGACAAGAGCCGCGCTTCCTGGGTATCGGACGGCGTCTTGATGGCGAGCTGCTTGATATAACCCTGCGCCGTCTGGCGCATCGCGCCGTCCCGAAGCACACCCGCAGCGCCCGTGAAGCGCTTCAAGGTCGCCAGCGCGATGTTGTTGCGCACGTCCATTCCCGTAGCGAGGCCGAAATGCTTGCGGTCTTCCGAAAGGTAACCGATGCCGGCGCGCACCGCATCCTGGGGGGAGCGGATACGGACCGGCTTGCCATCGACAAGAATCTCGCCCGCCTCGATCGGGTCGGCGCCGAAAATGGCGCGGGCCACCTCCGTGCGCCCGGCCCCCATCAGCCCGGCAAAGCCGAGGATCTCGCCCTTGCGCACGGAAAAGCTCACATCGCGGATTTCGCGGCCACGGGTAAGATTGCGCACTTCGAGCGCCACCGGCGCTGCCTGCGTATCGGGCACCACCGCCGTTTCGTTGCTGAGAGTACGGCCGACCATCATCTGGATGATGGTTTCGATCGGCGTTTCGGCCGCCGGGACCGTGCCGACATATTCGCCATCACGCATCACGGTGACGCGGTCGGCAATGCGCTTGAGCTCGTCCATCTTGTGGGAGATGTAGACGATCCCCACCCCTTCAGCCTTCAGCCGCCCGATGATGGTGAAAAGCTCGTTGATCTCGGCGTCGTTCAAGGCGGCGGTCGGCTCGTCCATGATGAGAACGCGCGAGCGATAGGACAGCGCCTTGGCGATTTCGACCATCTGCTGCTTGGCGATGGTGAGGCTTTCCACCGGCACGCGCGGATCGAGCGCCAGGTTCATGGAGCGGAAAATGGCCTCGGCCTGCCGGTTGAGCGCGCTTTCATCGAGCAGCAGCCCGCGGCGCGGTTCGCGGCCAATAAAGATGTTCTGCGCCGCGGTCAGGTCCCGCATCAGCGCCAGTTCCTGATGGATGATGCTGATGCCCAGCGCCTGTGCTTCGCGCGGGCTGCCAATGCTGGCGGACTGGCCATCGACGAGGATGGTCCCTGCATCGGCGCTGTAAACGCCGGAAAGGATCTTCATCAGCGTCGACTTGCCGGCGCCGTTTTCTCCCATCAGCGCATGCACTTCTCCCGAGAGGAGTTCGAACTGAGCCCCCTTGAGCGCCCGTACGCCCGGGAACGACTTGTCGATCCCGGTCATGGCCACAAGGACGCTCACGCCGCAGCTCCTTCTGGCAAGCGATAGAACCGGGCGGCGTTGCCGCCGAGAACGGCCGCTTGTTCCGCTTGGGAAAGGTCGCCAAGCAGGCGATCAGTGACCTCGGTCCAGAACGCGAAAGGCGCCGCCAGCGTCAGCACTGGCCAATCTGAGCCCCAGAGCAGCCGGTCAGGGCCGAACCATTCCAGCAGGCGGTCCAGCACTGGTTGGAGCGTTTGCACCGCCATCTCGACTGTGCTGCGTTGCTCGGGAGCCATCTCGGTGAGGAGGCCCGAGAGCTTGCAGCAGATACGCGGGTCCTGCGCGAGTTCAGCCATGCCACTAAGCCACATCACGTGGCGCGGATCGTCTGCAGGGGCGGCGAGCGCGGGCTTGGCGGCATGGTCGATCACCACCGGCAGATCCGGGTAGCGGGCAGTGAATTGCCGCAGTGATGCGAGATTGCGCGGCATGACCAGGGCATCGAAGCTCAAGCCGTGCTCGAGCAGAGCCTCGATGGCGTCCGGACGCGGACGCGTCGCGATCCAGTCGGCCTCGTCGAGATCCTGCAGCATGGGGCGGACCCCCTTGAACAGGGGGAAGGTGGCCAATTGTGCGATGGTTTCGGCAGCATCTTGCGCTGCCAGGTCTACCCAGCCAACAACCCCGCCGCCTCGTGGATCGGCAGCGGCGACGTCCAGCAGGAAGCGGGTTTCAGCGACCGTGGGAGCCGCCTGAACCAGCATACGCCTTTCGATGCCCGCCTCTTGCGCGAGTGGGTCGAGGTCCTGCGGCCCCCAGTCGCGATAAATGGGAGCAAGGGCGGCGTTGTCTGGCTGCAGCCAGCCATAATCGCCCCGCCCCAGTTGCCAGAAGTGACAGTGGGAATCGATGCGCCCGGACATGATCTGAGCGGCCTAGATCGTTACGCCGCCGTCGACGACGACCGCCTGACCGGTAACGAAGCGCGATTCATCGGACAACAGGAACACCACCATGGGGGTAATGTCATCAACAGTGGCCAAGCGCCCCATGGGCTGGCGGGCGATGAAGTCCTTTTCGGCCTGCACCGGGTCGGCAGCGCTGGCGATGCGGCTGCGCAGCGAGGGCGTATCCACGGTCGCGGGGCACAGCGCATTGCAGCGCAGGTTCTGCTTAACGAAATCGGCGGCAATGCCCTTGGTCAGGCCGATCACTGCAGCCTTGGTGGTGCCGTAAAGGAAGCGGTTCGGAAAACCCTTCACCGAGGAGGCCATAGAGGCCATGTTGAGGATGGCGCCACCGCCGGTCTGCTTGCCGCGCTCCAGCATGCCCGGCAGGAAGGCCTGGATGGTGTGGAACATGCTCTGCACATTGAGCGAGAAGCTGAATTCCCAGTCGGCGTCGGTGCAATCGAGCACGGTGCCGTTATGCACAAAGCCGGCGCAGTTGAAGAGGCCATCGAGCGGCGGCAGCTGAGCGGCCAGCGCCTTAATGGCCGCACCATCACGCATGTCGAGCACATGGGTGGTGATGGCCGCATTCTCGACTTCGAGGCTCGCGAGCCCTTCGGCATTGATGTCAACGGCGATCACTTCAGCGCCCTGCGCCGCGCAGGCCAGCGCACTGGCGCGCCCCATGCCCTGAGCCGCCGCCGAAATGAAGATCCGCTTGCCTTGCAGCCGCATATTGATTGCCCCCTCCAGTTCAATCTCGGACGCCGACGCGTCTCATATACAAATCATGTGTTCACAAATGAACCACACCTGCAATAGAAAACAAGGGAGGGGAGCACGCCATGACCAAATCTGCTGCTGCGCTTGCGGATGAGCGCGAGGACCGTTATCGCGCCCCGGCGCTGGACAAGGGCCTCGATATTCTGGAGCTGCTCTCGGAGCAGGCGGGCGGCTTGACCCGCGGCGAGATCGTCAAGGCGATGGGCCGCAGCCCGGGCGAAATCTATCGCATGCTCGAGCGGCTCGTCGTGCGCGACTATGTCAGCCGCTCGGCTGAGGGCGATCGCTACGCGCTGACGATGAAGCTCTTTGTGCTTGCCCATCGCCATCCCCCCGTGCGGCGGCTGGTGGCTCGGGCCATGCCACTGATGGACGGCTTTGCCCGGGAGATCGGGCAATCCTGCCACCTCGTGGCGCCGGACGCCGATAGCGGGATTGTCGTGGCGCAGGCCAGTTGTCCGGGCAACTGGGAATTTGGCATCCGGGTAGGCACCCATCTCGACCTGCTGTCCACCGGGTCAGGACTGCTGCTGCTGGCGTTTCAGGACCCGCATACGCGCGAGGAACTGCTGGTGCGCTGGGGAGGCACTGACAAGCAGGCGCGGGTACTCGACAGCGAAAAGGTACTCGCGGCGTACAAGGCGCAGGGCTTCCGCGTCGGACAAAGCCAGCAGCTGGTGGGGGTGGAAGACATCAGCGTGCCTGTGCTGTCGCCGGACGGCTTTGCCATTGCCGCCCTCACCTGCCCGTTCCTGCAGCGGCTGGACGGCACAGCACCCAATGCCAGTGCCGCGCTCGCCAGCCTTAAGGCTTTGGGTGAGAAACTATCCCTCAGCTAAGACTTTCAGCTGTTGGGCAAGACTTCGTCAGGGCCAAGCACACCTTTGCGGATGGCAAAATCGGCATAGGGCCGGCGCTCCTGCGTCCAGATCACAGCGTAAGCCTGCTTGGCCCGCTCGTAAAACGCATAGCGTTCGATACCGATCATGCGGAACTCGGTGCCTTCCAGCAACTGCATGACCTCCGCCTGGACCGGCACGATCTCGTCGGGCGCGCCGACCACTTCCATCCGGGCGACAGCATCGGTGACATAAGTGTCGATCGGCATCACCGAGAGCACGGCCTGGACAGCACGCACAATGCCGCAATCCATGCGGATCGGCCGCCCGAAAACCGTGCTGCGCGCCACCGAATCGGCCGGGAAGTTGGAATCGGCGATGATCAGGTCGTCGCCATGCCCCATCGCTCGTAGTGCCAGTAGCGCCTCGGGGCTCAGCAGTGGATCAATCCCTTTTAGCATCCTTGATGTCCTTGGTGGTTGCAGCGTCGGAGAATGCAGTCTGGCCCGGATCTGGGCGGACAACAATGCCACCCTTCGGAAGAAGGAAGGCATAACCATCCCACGAGGCATCGCGCGGCAACGGAACCGAGTTCAGGCTAGGCCGTTCTGTCTGCCGCGGGGCAAGAGCGCAGTTTTTACGGCGCGAACCAAGGTGCACGAACGGGGCACCGGAACAATTTGGAGTATAACAATGAAGAAGATTCTCTTGGCTTCGGTGGCTGTTATCGCAATGGGCGTTAGCCCGGCATTTGCCCAGATCCTCAAGAACAACACGGATGCTGGCGCAGCTGTTGGAGCGACCTCAGGCGGTGTTGCTGGCGCCGTTGCCGGTGGGCTGATCTTCGGGCCGATCGGAGCGATCATCGGCGGCTTTACGGGCGCCACAATCGGTGCGGAAGCCGGCGTCGAGGCCAGCGACATTGATTATGTCCGCCTCAACCCAACCGAGCCAGTGGTCATCGATGGCGACGTCGACGTTGGTTATGTGGTTCCAGAAACCGTCGTGATCGCTCCGGTCGAGGGCCGCGACAATCTCGGTTACTTCTACACCGAAGATCGCGTCTACTTCGTGGATCTGGGCAACCGCTCCGTGATCTACTCGCCTGGTACGGTGGTTGCGGGCCAGTAAGCCCGTTTCAAGATCGGGAGCGGACCAGTCCGCTCCCCTTCCCGAAAGCCGCCCCCTCCTCCCGGGCGGCTTTCCTGTCTTTGGACCATATTGGAGGTCCACACGCGAACATGCGGGCCGTTTTGCCGCGGCCCCGGCGGATTGTGCTGCTGCGCACTTGGTGCCTACATACCGATCAGGCACCGCGCTCCGGCACCAGCTTCTTTCCCGAAAACGGGGGCGTTGGAGCTGGGCTGAAATAGAGTAGTTCGGCGTCTTGGCGGAGCGTTGTCATGACCTATGGCCTTACAGCAGAGCTCCTGGCGCGCATCCAATTCGCGTTCACGGTATCATTCCACTTCATCTTTCCCGCATTTTCCATCGGGCTGGCCAGCTTTCTTGCCGTCCTCAATGGTCTCTGGCTGTGGAAACGCGACCACGCCTATCTACGCCTGTTTGAATATTGGAAGACCATCTTTGCCGTAACCTTTGGCATGGGCGTGGTTTCAGGCATCGTGATGAGCTACCAGTTCGGCACAAACTGGTCCGTGTTCTCCGACCGCGCAGGCGCGGTTATTGGCCCCTTGATGGGCTATGAAGTGCTGACGGCGTTCTTCCTTGAAGCCGGTTTCCTCGGCATTGCTCTGTTTGGCCGTCAACGCGTGGGCGATACGCTCCACATGGTTGCAGTGTGTGCCGTGGCGTTGGGCACCCTGATCTCCGCTACCTGGATCACCTCAGCCAATAGCTGGATGCATACTCCGGCGGGCTATTCCGTCGCTGAGAACGGCATCTTCCTGCCCGAGGATTGGTGGGCGATCATCTTCAACCCCTCGTTCCCGTATCGTCTCACTCATACCGTGCTCGCCGCCTATCTCACCACCGCATTCACCGTCGGTGCCGTGGGGGCCTGGCATATGTTGCGGGACAGATCGAACCGTCAGGCACAGATCATGTTCTCCATGGCCATGTGGATGGCGGCCGTGGTCACCCCGTTGCAAATATTTGCTGGCGACCTGCAGGGGCTCAATACGCTCGAATATCAGCCAGCGAAGATCGCCGCCATGGAAGGGCATTATGAGACCCATACTGACGGCGCGCCGCTGATCCTGTTCGGGATTCCGGACGACAAGGCTGAAACGACCCATTTCGCAATCGAGATTCCCAAGCTCGGCTCGCTGATCCTGACCCACAAGCTCGATGGTGAGGTCAAAGGCCTCAAGGAGTGGGCACCTGAAGACCGTCCGCCAGCCTTGATCCCGTTCTTCACCTTCCGGATCATGGTCGGTATCGGCTTTCTGATGCTCGGCATCGGGCTGTGGTCACTATGGGCGCGCTGGCGCAAGACCCTTTTCACCAATTCATGGCTGCATCGCGCAGCGCTGGTGATGGGACCGTCCGGCTATGTTGCCGTGCTCGCGGGCTGGTACACCACGGAAGTCGGCCGGCAGCCCTACACTGTTTACGGCGTTATGCGCACCGCCGACAGCTTGTCACCCGTAGCGGCACCGGCAGTGGGCGCCTCTTTGACCGCGTTCATCATCGTTTACTTCGTCGTCTTCGGCGCGGGCGTCTTCTATCTGTTCCGGTTGATGCGCCGGCCGCCGATCCTAGAGGAGGATCACGAGCTAGACAAAGGCCCGCATCGCGCCGCCGGAATCATGCCCGGCCCCGCGCAGGAAGACCCGATCCGATCAGGAGGCGCCGGTGCCAATTGACCTTGATCTGCCAACAATCTGGGCCGGGATCATCGCCTTTGCGGTGCTGGCCTATGTGGTGCTGGACGGCTTTGATCTGGGGATCGGGATCCTGTTTCCGTTCTTCCCCAAGCGGCACGACCGCGACGTGATGACCAATTCGGTCGCCCCGGTATGGGACGGCAATGAAACCTGGCTGGTGCTGGGCGGCGGTGGGCTGATGGCGGTGTTCCCGGTGGCTTATGCCACCGTGCTGCCGGCCCTTTACATGCCGATCATTCTGATGCTGCTCGGCCTGATCTTTCGCGGCGTTGCCTTCGAGTTTCGCTGGCGCACCCATCGCGGCTCTGCCTGGTGGGACAAGGGGTTCTGGATCGGCTCCACCTTGGCCGGGTTTACCCAGGGCATTGCGCTGGGTGCACTGGTGCAAGGTATCCGGGTCGAGGGCCGCTCCTACGCTGGAGGCTGGTGGGACTGGCTGTCGCCCTTTTCCGTGCTGTGCGGCGTCGCTGTTGTGGTTGGCTATGCTTTGCTGGGCGCAACCTGGCTCAACCTTAAGACCTCAGGGGAACTGCAGGCCCATGCGCGCAAAGTGGCGATGTGGTCGGGCGCGGGCCTGCTCGTGCTAATCGGCGTGGTCTCGCTGTGGAGCCCCTTCATCAACCAGGTTTACTTCGAGCGCTGGTTTGGCTGGCCCACGATGTTGTTTTCGGGCGTGGTTCCCCTGCTGCTGGCCGCCTGCGCCTTTGCCCTTTGGCAGGGGCTCGTAACCGACAAGCACTTGCAGCCCTTTCTCGCCGCGTTGGGGCTGTTTGTCTTGAGCTTTGCCGGGGTCGGCATCAGCTTTTACCCCTATATCGTGCCGGGCAGCTTTACTATCGAGGAAGCCGCGGCGCCCGATAGCTCCTTGCTGTTCCTGCTGGTTGGCGCTGTTGTTCTGGTGCCAGTTATCCTGGCCTACACCGCCTATGCCTATTGGGTGTTTCGCGGCAAGATCGACCCGGAGGAGGGCTACCATTGACCGGCCCCCGTTCAAGGGCCAGCCAATGGTTGTGGTTCGTTGGCCTGTGGATCGCGGGGGTTGCGGCTGTAACCGCTCTTGGCCTCGTGATCCGGTTGTTCCTGGCCACCTAGGCGGCTAGGCTTTCCAGCAGTTCACCAATGATGAGCACCCGCTCGGCAGGTGTTTGCGTTTCTTGGCGCGAGATGAGTCGTCCATCGCTCAGTTCCAGTACGCCTCCGCTTTTTTTGGCGAGCCTCTGGGCGCTGCGTTCCGGGGCGGTCAGGGCGATCGCCAGGGGACCGGCTTCGATCTTGCTGATGCCCAAGGCGGGCGCCGCAATGGCGATGCGAGCAGCACCCAGGAGGGTTCGGGTCGCCTCAGGCAGTTCGCCAAAACGATCCGCCAGTTCATCGGCAAAGGCATCCAAGGCTTCGGTGGTGCGCAGCCGTTGCAGCCGGGCATATAGATTGATGCGAACCACGGCTTCCGGAACGTAGTCGGGCGGGATTGAGCCGCCGCCACCCAGATTGAGATGAATGGGGCCGCTGTGTTTGCCGCCCTCCCCCTTGGCGGCGGTGACGGCGCGCTCCAGCAGATCCTGGTAAAGCCCCGCCCCGAGCAACTTCATATGTCCGGCCTGTTCGTCGCCAAGCAGATCGCCGCCGCCGCGCAGGTCAAGATCACGGGCACTGATTTCAAATCCCGAGCCCAGGCGGTCAAAGGCCTCAAGCGTCGAGAGACGGGCCCGTGTAGCTTCGGGGATCTCATCGTTGGGATCGGTGAGGAGATAGGCGATCCCCTGGGCCCGGGCCCGACCCACGCGACCGCGCAACTGGTGCAGCTGCGATAGGCCGAAGCGGTCGGCGTGCCAGACCAGCATGGTGTTGGCGCGCGGCACATCGAGACCACTTTCGATAATGGTGGTGGCCAGCAAGATATCCCCCACCCCATTGGCGAAATCCACCAATACCCGGTCAATCTCGGCCGGGGGCAGATCGCCATGGGCGATCGCCACCGTGAATTCCGGGACGATGCGGGCCAGTTCCTCGGCGAATGGAGGAATATCTTCGATGCGCGGCACGACAATGAAGCTTTGCCCGCCGCGTCGCCGCTCGCGCAACAAAGCGGTGCGCAACGAGCCCGCATCAAAGGGCGCCAGGAAAGTGCGGATGGGCCGGCGGCGAGCGGGAGGGGTCGCTATAATGCTCACATCCTGCAAACCCACCAGGGCTGCCTGGAGGGTGCGCGGGATCGGCGTCGCGCTCATCATCAGCACGTGCAAATCGGGTGCGAGCGCGCGCAACTGTGCCTTAAGCTTGGCACCAAACCGCTGCTCCTCATCGATGATCACGAGGGCAAGGTCATTGAACGCCACGTCCTTGCCCACCACGGCTTCGGTTGCCACCAGGACCTGGACCTCTCCGCTCGCAAGCTCTTCCCTAACCGCCTTGCTCTGCGCCGACGTCAGCAAACGCGAGAGCTGGGCAACCTTGATGTCGGTGCCCGCGAAGCGCCGCTCGAAGCTTTGCAGGTGCTGGCGGACCAGCACCGTCGTGGGAGCGACCAGCACCACTTGCCGGCCAGCCAAGGCCGCTGCCGCGGCTGCTCGCAATGCGACTTCAGTTTTGCCAAACCCTACATCGCCACAGACCAGGCGGTTCATCGGCCGCCCGGAAGCCAGGTCCTCCAGCACTGCGTGGATCGCGGCCGACTGGTCGGGTGTTTCTGGATAGGGGAACCGGGCCGCAAGCCGCGCAAAAGCTGCCGCAGGTGGTTCGATCGGCTCGGCCGTGGCCTGTGCCCGGGCCTTGGCCGCTGCCGCCAATCCCTCGGCGGCGGCATCAATCTGAGCGCTGACTTCCGCCCGCCGATTCTTCCAGGCATCGGTGTGCAGCCGGTCCAGTGTGACAGCCTCGGCGTCGGCGCCATAGCGCCACAACCGACCGAAGTCCTCCACCGGCACCAGCACGGACGCACCGCCATGGTATTCCAGGCGCACGGTGTCTTGCTCGCTCCCTTCTACCTCGACACGATCAAGGTCACGCAAAATGCCGACGCCATAGTCCTCGTGCACTACCACGTCGCCGACCCGCAGCTCGGTTTGGCCCAGCAGCACGGCAGCATCGGTTTGTTCCGCGTCGGCAAGGCGGGTGCCCAAGGCGTCAGGGGCGGCGATGACAACAAGGTTGTTGGCCCGGTCCACAAAGCCAGCGTCGAGGTCGAAGGGCAGCGCCAAAGGCTGGTTCGTTGGCTCCGCGTCTACATCGTGCCAGGTGGCCAGCAGCTTTGGCGAGGGCCCGCGGGAGCGGCGGAGCATTGTTCGCAGCCGCTCCAGTTCGCCGTCGGTGCCTGTCACCACTACTCGTTGCCCACCCTCCAGCTGCTCGCGCGTGAAGCCCGCAAATGCGCGGGAGGGATTCCGCTCCAAGGTAAAGCGCGGTGCGGGCTCGACCCCTTCCAGGTCGAGCTCCTGTAATTGGCGGCTCGCGAGCGCTGTGGTCCACTCGTCACCGGAGAGGTAAAGCGCCTCAGGCTGCAGCGGCCTTGATTCAGCGCCGAAGTCAGTTGCGGCTTGGTGGGCTTCCCTGATCTGCTCGATCAAGGTGGGCGCGCGCTCCGCCGCAATCTCGCTGACCCAAAGGGTGGCGTCCGGAAGGTAATCGAAGACCGTTTGCAGCCGCTCGTATTGCTGCGGCAGCCGATGCTCGGCGCCGGGGAGCCGCTCGACATCATCGCCGATCAATTCAGAGGCGGCCCCCAAAAGCAGCTTGTCCTGTTCCTCTTCGGTCCGCTGGCTGCGCGGATCGTAGGCAAAAACGCTCTCGATCCGGTCGGCTTCATCGAGCATCAGGCGGAATGGGGCTTCGCCGTCGGCTGGAAAAATCTCGATCGCGCCGCCCCTGAGCGCAATCTCGCCAGGCTCATCTACCCGGTCGTCAACTTCGTAACCAGCGCGCCCGGCAAACGCTTCGAGCGCTTGCCGGTCCAGCGTTTCACCGCGGCGCAGTTCAAGCACACAGCCGCTGACGGCTTCAGATGGCGGAACCCGCTGCAACGCGGCATCCACCGACGTTACCAGGACGCGGGCCCCGGCCCGTTCACCCAGGCACTGCCGAAGGGCGGACATCCGTTGGCCCATGCTCTCATGGCTGGGGGAAGACCGGTCATAGGGGAGGCAATCCCAGGGAGACAGCAACAGCACCTGGGCCTCGGGGGCAAAACTGCGCAGTGCTCGAGCGGTTTCCTCAGCTCGACGCTCACTCGAGACAATCAGCAGGACTGAGCTGTTCGCACCAAGCATGGCCGCCAGGCGGAACGCGGTTGCGGCGGCGGGCGGCTGCCGGGAAGCCGCCGATCGATCTTGCTCAATGGATGCTGGATTGCCCCGAGGGGCGAGCCGGCGCGAGGGAATAGCCTCGGCAGCAGGGGTGGTCATGGGAAGGTCACTCGAAACAACTGGACTCCGGCAACGCGGGTGAGGTGCCCGTGTTCCCCCCATGCCAACTCTTGTTTTGATCGCAGCGTCAGGTGGCGGGGAACAGCTGCCAGCGGCGCGGCCGGAAGGTGAGCTGGCTGCGTTCACCAGCCGGATGATCAAAAGGAAGGTCCAGTTCCACCTTGTGGTTGGCCGGACCGAGATCAACTTCAACCCGTCGTGTTCCCCCGACGCGGCGGCTGGTGTGCACCGTGCCAGCGAGCGTCGCATCGCCTTCCACCAGATCCACGTCGTGCGGCCGGAAGAACATGCGCGCCGGACCGGGCTGCACCCCAGGAGCAGGCACGCCGATCGCGCGACCGGCAACCAGCAGTTCCCCTTTGTCCACCGTCACCGGCAGTTCGCTGGATTCCCCGATAAAGCCGAACACGAAGGGCGAGGCGGGGTGATCATAGACCTCATCGGGGGTGCCCACCTGTTCGATGGCCCCCTGGCTCATGACGCAGAGGCGGTCGGACAGCTCGAGCGCTTCCTCCTGGTCGTGCGTCACAAAGACAGTGGTATGACCGGTGCGGTCATGCATTTCCCGCAGCCACCGACGCAGCTCGCGCCGGACCTGTGCGTCGAGCGCGCCAAAAGGTTCATCGAGCAGCAATACGCCGGGCTCAATGGCCAGGGCGCGGGCGAGAGCCACGCGCTGGCGCTGCCCGCCCGAAAGCTGATTGGGGTAGCGCTTTTCGAGGCCGGAAAGCTGGACGAGATCGAGCAGTTCCATGGCGCGACGTCGAATTTCCCCTGCTGGCGGTCGCGTGGCTCGTGGGCGCACCTTGAGGCCAAAGGAGATGTTTTCGAGAATGGTCATGTGCCGGAACAGCGCATAGTGCTGGAACACAAAGCCGATATTGCGCTCCTGCACCGTCTTTTCCGAGGCGTCCATGTCGCCAAAGAAGATCTTGCCTTGGCTCGGCATTTCCAGCCCAGCGATCAAGCGCAACAGCGTGGTCTTGCCGGAGCCGGAGGGCCCCAGCAAGGCGATCAACTCGCCTGAACGGATATCGAGCGACACGTCCTTGAGCGCGGCAAAGCCATCGAACTCCTTGCGCACATTGCTAACGCGAACTTCCATTAAATCTCGATCTCCGATCAGTGGCCGCTGGCGGCGATTTCATCGCCAAAGCGCCATTCCAGGGCGGTCTTGAGCACGAGCGTCACGAGGGCCAGCATGGCCAGGAGGGACGCCAGCGCAAAAGCAGCCGTGGCATTATACTCGTTGTAGAACATTTCGACTTGCAGCGGGATGGTCGTGGTTTGGCCGCGGATCCGGCCAGACACCACCGCAACGGCCCCGAACTCGCCCATCGCACGGGCGTTGCAGAGCAGCACGCCGTAGAGCAGGCCCCATTTTATATTGGGCAAGGTGACGCGCCAGAAGGTCTGCCACCCATCGGCACCGAGCGACAGCGCCGCTTCCTCATCCCCCGTGCCTTGATCCTGCATCAAGGGAATGAGTTCACGGGCGACAAAGGGAAAGGTGACGAAGATGGTGGCGAGGACAATGCCCGGCACCGCAAACAGCACTTCGATGCCGTGGGACTTTAGCCACGGGCCCAGCAGGCTGCCGCCACCGAACAGCAGCACATAAACGAGGCCCGAGATCACGGGCGACACGGAGAATGGCAGGTCGATCAGCGTGATGAGGAAGGCCTTACCCTTGAACTCAAACTTGGCGATAGACCAGGAGGCGCAGATGCCAAAGACGACATTGAGCGGCACTGCAATCGCCGCAACCAGCAGGGTCAAGCGGATCGCAGCCTGCGCGTCCGGGCTGCTTAGCCCCGCGAGGTAGGGGCCAAACCCGGCCCGGAACGCTTCCGAAAACACTGCCACCAGCGGCAACAGCAAAAACAGCGCCATGAACAGGACGCTGATGACGATCAGCGCGAGCCGGACCCCGATGCTTTCTGAAATGGGGGAGTGTCGGCTAATTGCCATAGCCATACCTCGCTCGGCTCCAGGCTTGGATCAGGTTGATGGCAAAGAGGAGGGCAAAGGAGATCAGCAGCATCACGGTCGCGATCACGGCGGCGCCGGTATAGTTGAACTCTTCCAGCCGAATGACGATCAGCAGCGGCGCAATTTCCGAAACAAAAGGAATGTTACCGGCAATGAAGATCACGGAGCCATATTCCCCTACCGCTCGGGCGAATGCCAACGCAAACCCAGTGAGGATGGCCGGCGTCAAGCTCGGCAGCACGACGCGCGTGATGGTCTGAAAGCGATTAGCCCCCAGGGTGGCACTCACCTCTTCTACTTCGCGGCTGACCTCCTCAAGGATGGGCTGGATGGTACGCACCACGAAAGGCAAGCCGATGAAGATCATCGCAATGATGATGCCCGTCGGCGTATAGGCGACCCGAATGCCCAGCGGCGTGAGCAAGGCGCCAACAAAGCCGTTCGGCGCGTAGATCGCCGTCAGGGCCACCCCAGCCACCGCCGTTGGGAGGGCAAAGGGCAGGTCAACCATTGCGTCGAGGAGCCGCCGACCCGGGAAGCGATAGCGTACCAGGACCCAGGCAATCAGCGTGCCGAAGATCACATTCACTACCGCGGCAAACAGCGCGGTCAAAAAGCTGACCCGCAGTGCTCCCACCACCCGCGGATCAACCGCTGCGGCCCAGAACACGCCGAGCCCCTGCCCGGTGGAGCGCAAAACGAGAAAGACCAGCGGCACGAGGATTATCAAGGAGAAAGAGGTCAGCGTGAAACCGAGGGTCAGGCCAAACCCGGGGATTACGCTGGACTGACGGAAGCGCCAGCGGGCGCGCACCGGTGTCGTTGCCGTCAGCGTACTCAACAAGGAGCCCCGCCACTGGTAGCGGGATCACGCTGGCTAACGCCGCTGGCGTTTATCGGAAAATCGATACTCATCTCGCGCCCCCGTGCCGTTGCGCGGAAAACCTAGCGGGTCGGTCGGGATTAACAAGCCTTTACCTGCCGCATTGCAGGAGCGTCTGGAAAAATAATACTCGCGGGGGCCGCCCCGGCAGCACGCGGCGACCTTGACCTCCTCGGGCAGCACGGCCGCACTAAATTTCTTCGCGCTGCAGCGGACCCATAGTGGTGATGTCCTCACCCCGCCGCATGGCGATGTTCATGCGGAAGCTGTTCCCGACCCGCTCGGAGCGTTCGATGAAGACTGCAGCGATCTCAGCGGGGCAGATCCGCACAACCGTTTGCCGAAACAACCGCAGCCAGCGCTGGAAGTGCACGTCGGAAAGCTCGGGAATGGCGATGTGCTTGGGCAGCGGCCGTCCGCCATAGCGCCCCGTGCCCAACAGCATGGACGACCAGAAATCCGCGATGAGTTCGAGGTGCCGCGGCCAGTGGTCCTCGGGGATGAGGCGGTTGAAGACCGGCCCGATCAACGGGTCGGATCGGGCATCGGCATAAAATGCGTTCACCACGCGTCGGATCAGTGCCTCGTCCAGTCCCACCGGCATGTCCCAGCCGATGCGGGACAGCCTGGCGCTTGCGGGAAACTCTGTATCAGACATCGCGTAACGCCGGGCGAATGGAATAGGAGCAGCGCCGGCCGCCCGAGACGATGTGCTCGGTTCGCTCCACTTGAGCACCCTCCCCTAGCACATGGCGGAACACATCGAGCTCGGCCCGGCAAAAACCCTGGCAGGCCGTGGCGGCGGCGCAAATCGGGCAATGGTTTTCCATCAGCAACAGACCGCCGTCCTCCTCCTGGCGCCACTCCGCCATGTAACCTTCATCCGAACGGAGCCGGGCCAAGGTGGCAACTTTCTCGCTGAGGTTTGCCTTGTCAAGCATAGCCTCGTGGTAGGCTGCGGTTGTCGCCATCTCCCGGCCCGAGATCACGGTGTCGAGTGCCGCCTCACCCAACTGGCTGCGGATCAATTCAAGCAATTGCACCGTCAGCGCCGCATGCGTGTCGGGAAACCGTGCCATGGCTTGGGAAGTGAGGCTCCAGTTTTGGCCAGGCCGACCCACACCCTTGGGCTCGCTGGTGGCGCTGACCAGACCCTGGTTTGCCAGCTTGAGCAATTGTTGGCGAGCCGCTTCTGCACTGGTGCCAAGCAGGGCACCCAAAGCTGCGGTGCTCAGCGAGCCATGCATCTTTATAGCCATGAGCAGCCGCTCCCCTGGGCTGCGAGGGGACCACTGGTGGTCTTGCATGTCGTGGCTTGACATCGAGGGCGAGCGGGTTTTCAAAGGAACTACTTGGAAAATACCCGGAACCAGCGCTTAGATCAAGCTCGCTCCGGAATCGGCAGCCCGCCAAAGCGGCTCACGCCGATCCAACAGATGGAACCGGCGCGTGTGCGCGAGGATTGCAGTAGGACGGACGACGGCAAATGGTGGACGGCTGGATGGCTGACTTTGACTATCCCGACGCCTTGCGTCTCCGCGCCCCCCGTCGCCCCACAGTCGGCGATGCCGAGTTCCGCGCCGCCATGGCCGCGATGGCATCCACGGTCCATGTGGTGACAGCACGGCGCGGCGAGGAACGCGTCGGACGCACAGCAACCTCCATGCTGTCACTGTCGGCGGCGCCGCCTTCGATCCTGGTGTCCATCGACATGGTGAGCCGGCTGGCCGATGTGATCGCCAAGACCGGTGGGTTCTCCCTTGCCATGCTGGCCGATGATCAAAGCGAGATCGGCAATGCTTTTGCGGGCCGGATGGACCCGCTGGATCGCTTCGCCTCTGGACAATGGGGAAGCTGGCCTTCTGGCAACCCTATGCTGCTGGGCGCCGTCACTGCCATCGACTGCGAAGTGATCGGCGCCATTGAGACGGGTACCCATGTACTGTTTGCGGGTGCGATCATTGAGGCGGAAACGACCACCACGCGCTCGCCTTTGCTTTGGCAGCGGCATCACTACCATTCGTTAACAAGACACCAATAAGCGTTGCATGCAGGGTATGGCTCGGCAACTGCCAGGCGCCGCCTGCATTTCCCTTTCACCCAGGGAGGTCCCCCTTGCCCCGCTTCTTTTTTCACTACCGCACCGATGACCGGTTGATCCGTGACCTTGATGGCAGCGAACACCCCGATCTTGATGCTGCCGAATTGCGGGCCGGCGAAATCGGCCGCGCCATTGTCGAGCGGCTGGCCGCCGAGGATGAAGACGCCGAGTTGCGCGGCTCGATCGAGATCACCGATGCCGCCGGCGCGGAGTTGCTTTATGTCGTGTTCTGGGCGGGACCGCCCCTTGCCCCCGGCGGCACGCCGTTCTATCCCACCACACTGCATTAACATCTCCGCCTTAGGCGAAAGTCTGCCTTGCCAGCCTCATGGAGGTTGCGACACTTGCAGCAAGCCCTACCAACCGCGAGTGCGCCAATGACCCAGACGCTTAAGCAGTGGCTTGCCACTGCCACCTCCAGCCCGGAACTCGCATGGGTTGTCGATACCGTGGCTGGAGCTTGTGCCGAGATCGCCGCAGTGCTGCGCCTGGCGCCGCTCGCGGGACAAACGGGCCTTGCGGGGGCCACCAATGTCCAGGGCGAGGCGCAAAAGCAGTTGGACGTAATCTCCAACGACATATTTGTCAGGCACTTGCGGGCAAATGCGGCTGTTTCGATTCTAGTGTCCGAAGAGTTGGATGAAGCGCTTCACCTGAACGATGAGGGCGGGTTTATGGTCGCCTGCGATCCACTGGATGGCTCGTCCAATCTGGATGTGAACGTCACCGTGGGCACCATTTTCTCCATCCTGGCCGTTGACCCCAAGGCTCCTGACCTGCTGCAACCCGGCACGCGTCAGCTTGCAGCGGGCTATGCCGCTTATGGTCCGGCGACCAGCCTCGTCTTGAGCTTTGGAGATAAGGTGGCGACCTTCGCCATTGACGCAAGCGGGCAGTTTGCCCTGGTTGAGGACGGGGTGTCCGTACCCTCAGCGTCAGCAGAATACGCCATCAATACGGCCCGTGCCCGCTTCTGGGACCAGGCCACCAGCGCTTATGTTGCCGAGAACGTCGCGGGCGAAACGGGTGTCGCGGGCAAGCGCTACAACATGCGCTGGATCGGCTCCATGGTCGCCGACATCCACCGCATCCTGATGCGCGGCGGCATTTTCCTCTACCCGCTCGATAGTGAAACTGCGAGCAAGGGCGGTCGCCTGCGCCTGCTCTATGAAGCCAACCCCATGGCGTTTCTTGTCGAGGCTGCGGGGGGACGCGCCACCACCGGACCCCAGCGGATCCTTGAGGTCCAGCCCACCTCCATCCATCAGCGCGTACCAGTGATCCTGGGGTCGGCCGAGGAAGTGGCGCGCGTTGAGGCGCATTACCAAAGGCTATAGAACTGGGTTTACGAGCGCGGGTGCGGCTCCTTATACATTCCCCAGAGGAGCCGGCCTCTGTGCGTCGGCTGGGGGAGCCAAATGAGCGAGACGCATCCGATTTTGCCACCGAGCAACAGAAGCCTTTGGAGCAACCGCCCATTCCATCGGCAGTGGTTGATGCGGCAGGCCAATGACCTTTTCGACTTTTTTGAAGGTGCCTCGATCAACGCCGCGGGCGGGTTCTTTGAACTAGATGACAATGGTCACCCGCTCAATGCCGACAACCCGGTGCGGGCAATCCACACCACCGCCCGCATGGTGCACTGCTTTGCGCTTGGGAGCTTGCTGGGCCGGCCGGGGTCGGACGAGATCGTTGACCACGGAATGCGCTATCTTTGGGAGCGGCACCGCGACAGCACGCATGGCGGCTATAGCTGGTCGCTCGACAATGACGGGCTCAAGGACAGCAGCAAGCAGGCCTATGGCCACGCCTTTGTGCTGCTGGCCGCATCGAGCGCCAAGCTCGCCGGCCACCCCCTTGCCGACCTCATGCTGGCTGACGTCACCGAAATCATCAACCGCCAATTCTGGGACGCTGAGGTCGGGGCGGTGCGAGATGAGTTCGGCGCCGACTGGTCCGCGATCAGCACCTATCGCGGCCAGAACTCCAACATGCACATGACCGAAGCGCTGATGGCCGCCTTTGAGGCCACTGGCGACCGCGCTTACCTGAACAAAGCCGAACGGATTGCCGAACTCATCATCGGCAAGCATGCCAGCGCACTCGATTACCGGGTGGCAGAGCACTTCACGCAGGACTGGGTGTTAGACAGGGATTACCTCGGCTCGGAGATGTTCCGGCCCTCCGGCACCACGCCCGGACATTGGATGGAGTGGTCGCGGCTGCTGCTCCAGCTTTGGGTTCTAAGCGACAAGCGCAACTCATGGATGACCGAAGCGGCGCGCAGTCTCTTCCGCCAGGCCATCGAGCTGGGCTGGGACAAGCAGCATGGCGGTTTCTATTACACGCTGGACTGGAACAACCAGCCAGCGATGCGCGAGAAGCTCTGGTGGCCGGTAAGCGAGGCGATCGGTGCGGCGGCGTTCCTCTCTCATTACGATCGGGACCTCTATTTCCAGCACTGGTATCGCCGGTTCTGGGACTTTGCGGCCAATCACATGATCGACCATGAGCGTGGCGGCTGGCATTCGGAACTGACGGAGGACTTGCAGCCCACATCGCGCCTGTTCGTGGGTAAGCCTGATATCTACCATGCCCTGCAAGCCTGCCTTATTCCGCTTTATCCAGCGATCGGTTCGCTCTCGCATGCGATCATCCAGACCGACGATACCGCCGCCTTGACCTAGGTAATCGGGACCTGCCCTGCCACGTTTTGCGCGCTTCAAGCGTTAAGGGCAAAACGGAGAAAGCACATGACGCAGGATCTTTCGGGCAAGGTGGCGCTGGTGACTGGTGCCGGTTCGGGTATTGGCAAGGCCGCAGCGCTGACGCTCGCCCAAGCGGGCGCCAGCGTGGTGGTGATGAGCCGCACGGCCAAGGAGGTTGAAAAAACCGCCGAGGAGATCAAGCAGGCCGGCGGCACAGCCACGGCGATGACCGCCGACACCTCTGACGATGTGGCGATGGCAGAGCTGTTCAGCCAGTTGGTGCAGGAACATGGGCGCCTTGACATCGTCGTAGCCAACGCAGGCGTGAACGGGGTTTGGGCCCCCATTGCCGAGTTGAAGCCCGAGGAATGGGACAAGACCATCGCCATCAATCTGCGCGGCACTTACCTGACCATCCATTATGCGGTGCCGCACCTGATCAAGGCGGGCGGCGGATCGATCGTCGTGATCTCCTCGATCAATGGCACGCGCACCTTCACCAATCCCGGCGCCACCGCCTATTCCGTGACTAAGGCGGGGCAAGTCGCCATGGTGCAGCAACTGGCTGTAGAACTCGGGCAGCATCGCATCCGCATCAACGCGATCTGCCCGGGTGCCATCGAATCCGAAATTTCGGACAATACCGAAAAACGCAACAGCGAAGCGGCCGAAGTACCGGCTGAGTTTCCTGAGGGCGACATCCCCCTGACCGGCGGTGAACCCGGCGAAGCAGAGGACGTGGCCAACGCCATTCTGTTCTTTGCATCCGAGCAGTCGCGCCATATCACCGGCACGCCGCTCTGGATTGACGGGGCGCAAAGTCTGATCCGATAATTCGAGCTAAATCATAGTAATTAGAGGGGCGTGATCTTTGATCTTGCCCCTATTACATTGCCACTGGCGCCATAACGCCCCTGCGCATTATAAAGGTGCTGCTTAGCCGGACGGCTAAGAGCCATGCGAGGCCTTCTTAACTGGTTTGCGTCCTTCTGTCGCAATCACACTTGCTTTGCTGCTCCTCCCCCCTATATAGCTCCAGCATATATCGGACCTGAATAGGTCTGCTGGAGCCTTCCATGAACGTCAGAACCTTGTGCCTTTCGATCCTCTATGAGGGCGAAGCGACCGGATACGAGATCCGCCGCCGATGTGTGGAGGGTGAATGTTCCTATTTTATCGAAGCCAGCTTCGGCTCGATCTATCCCGCGCTGGCCAAGCTTGAAGAAGAAGGGCTCGTCACCAGCCGCACCGAGCAGCAAGAAGGCAAGCCGGCCAAGAAGGTCTATGCCATCACAATCGAAGGCCGCCATGCATTTGCCAAGGAGTTGGCAGAACCTCTCGGCGAAGATGTGCTGCGCAGCCCTTTTCTGCTGTTTGCCCGCTACGCCCATCTGATGCCGGCAGACCTTGTGGAGCAGCGTGGCTCTGAGTATCTGCAGCGCACCCTGGACTGCCGAAGCGGCATGGAAACTGCTGCTACCGAGCGCGAGATGAGCGCAGCCGATTGCTGGGTGGTCGGCTTTGGCCGGGCCATCATGGAAGCTTCGGAAAAGTATTTGCGTGCGCATATGCACGAGTTGATCGGCTTGGCGAAGACCGAGCGAAACAAAGACGCGGCTGAGTAAGGGGCTAAGTACGATGCGTGCATTCTTTTCCTTTGGGTTGGCCTTCGCCATTCTGCTGCTGGCCGGTGGCTGGCTGGCGACCGGTACTCTGGTGCAGGGCGGGCAAGGCCCGGGCAATGGCGTGCAGCCAATCGTTGCCGTCATCGAGGGCGAAGACCACGGTCCGATCCACACTGCCTTGGCCGAGGCTGGCGTCTTGGCCGAGCATCACGAGGCCGAGGTCGATCCCAAACTCACCATTGCACAACGTACCGAGGCGGTAACTGGCGCCAACGCGCCGGTTCAATCCGTACGTACGCAGACCTTCACGGCACAACCGATGACCATCCAAGTGCCGGTGCGCGGGCGCACGCAGGCCAAGTCCACGGTTGCTGCCGTCGCGGAAACAACCGGCACAGTGGATGTGGTGCATGTAACCAAGGGCGAGCGCGTCGAAGCTGGCGAGCTGCTGTGCACGCTCGATCAGGGCACGCGCGCCGCGGCCGTCGCTCAGGCCGAAGCCAGCTTGGCGCAAGCCGAGGCAGCACTGGCGCAAGCCGAACTCAATTATGCGACCAATGCCGACCTGCGTAAGCGCGGCCTTGCCGCCACAAACACGGCCAATGAAGCCGAAGTGGCCTTGGCCCAGGCTCGTGCGGGAGTGTCCCAGGCTCAGGCGGGCATTGACAATGCCCGCGAAGAACTGGCCCGGACCGAGATCAAGGCCAAGGTTGCCGGCTTGGTCCAGGACCCCGTCGCTGTTGCCGGTTCCATGCTGAGTGCCGGCACGCCTTGCGCAACCATCGTGCAGCTCAACCCTATCGTGTTCAGCGGCTCGGTGGCAGAAGGCGACATTGCCAGGGCCAAGACCGGTCTCGATGCAACGGTGACGACCGTCACCGGTGACACGGTGGAAGGCAAGGTCAGTTACATCTCTTCGGTGGCTGACGACGCCACCCGCTCGTTCCAAGCCGAGATCGAGATCCCCAACGAAGACTTCGCCATTCGCGACGGCATCACCGCACGCGCAATCGTCAACGTCGGAACGGTTCCGGGGCACCTGCTGCCACAATCTGTCCTGACGCTGGATGATGATGGCGTATTGGGCGTGCGCACAGTGGAGGACGGCAAGGTGGCCTTTTATCCCGTCACTGTGGTCAGCGACACCCGCGACGGTGCCTGGGTGAGCGGCCTGCCGGAAACGGCAGAGGTGATCACTGTAGGCCAGGAAAGCGTAACCACCGGCGACCAGGTGCAGGCGACTCCCGCCGACACTGCAAGCGCTGAAGCGACCGCCAGTTAAGGAGCGCATCCATGCTCGACTTCATCGAACGCATTCTGCGGATGCCCCGCGTCGTCCTCACGATCATGGTGCTCGTGCTCGGCGCGGGTTCGGTGGCCTATGTCTCCATGCCCAAGGAAAGCTTCCCGGCTATCGAGATTCCCTATCTGTATGTGTCGATCACGCAGACTGGTGTGTCGCCGGCTGACGCCGAAAATCTTCTGGCCAAGCCGGCAGAAGAAGAACTGGCGACCCTGACGGGACTGGAGAACATCACCACAACATCCACGACCGGGCACGCCTCGGTGCTGCTCGAGTTCGACATCAACACGGACAAGGACCAGGCCCTTGCCGATACGCGCGCCCGGATGGATGCCGTGCGGGCCAAGCTGCCAAGCGAAGCCGACGATCCGACCGTCACCGAGATCGATTTCATCGGCCCCATCATGTCGGTGGCTATCTATGGCAGCGCCCCCGACAAGGAGATGATCCGCCGCGCCGAGGAACTGCAAGACGCGCTCGAGGCCCTTGGCGACGTGCGCGAAGTGACCCTGTCAGGCGCTCGCGACGAGCAGCTCGAAATCCGCATCGACCAGACCCGGCTTGAAGCCTATGGCCTCACCGCTGGCCAATTGCTGGATTCGCTGGCGCGCAACAACATGGTGGTGCCTGGCGGTACCTATAATTCCGGCCAAGGCGCCTTCAACATCGAAGTGCCTGGGCTGATCACCACGGCACAGGACGTATATGACCTGCCGCTCAAGACCGACGGCAATACCGTGGTCACCTTCGGGGACGTGGCGACCATCACCCGGTCGTTGGCTGACGCCACCGAATATACCCAGGTGAACGGCTCTCCAGCCCTGATCCTGAGTGTCGCCAAAAAGACCGGCACTAACATCATCGACGTATCCAATCAGGTGCGCGAAACAACCAAGAATGTTGCGGCCAACTGGTCGGGCGGTGTTGGCTATAGCTTCTTCCTCGATCAGGCGGAAACCACCACCAACCTATTCCGCTCCCTGGAAGCGGCCGTGCTCACGGCCGTGGCGCTGGTGCTGATCACCTGTATCGCGACGCTGGGCCTGCGCCCTGCCCTCATGATCGGATTGTCTATTCCGCTCTCGTTCATGATGGCGTTCCTCGTGGCCGAAATGCTGGGCATGACCATCAACATGATGGTGATGTTCGGTCTCGTGATCGCGGTGGGCGTGCTGGTGGACGACCCCGTGGTGGTCGTTGAATATGCCGAGCGAAAACTGATGGAGGGCGTTCCGAAGAAGGAAGCCTTCATCATGGCGATGCGCAAGATGTTCGTGCCGGTGGTGGGCGCTACCGCCACGACCTTGGGCGCCTTTATCCCGCTCCTGTTCTGGCCGGGCATTATCGGCAAGTTCATGAGTTATCTGCCCACGATCGTGATCATCGTGATGGTCGCGTCCTTCATCTCGGCGCTGATCTTCATGCCGGTGATTGGCTCGGTGATCGCCTCGACCCATGTGGACGAGAAGGAAAAGGCCAAGGCCGACCTGGTGATGTATCCCGAGAAGTTCGACGCCAAGAAGGTAAGCGGCGTTACGGGCGTTTATGTGCGGCTGATGGAAAAGCTGATGCACTGGCCGATCCCGACCTTGGCTGTCGGGTTCGGCATCATCGTCGGCATCTTTATCTTGTACAGCAACAACCCCACGGGAACTGAGGCTTTCCCTGCCTCCGAGCCTGAGTATGCCACTGTGGCGGTGGTGGGCCAAGGCAACTACAGCCCCGAAGAAGTACGCGACATGCTGGTGGAGGTGCAGGACGAAATCCTGCATGTTCAAGGCATCCAGGATGTCATCATGCAGTTCGGCGATACCGGCGCCGCGGGCACGATGCCGCCCAACACCCTGGGCAACTTCCAGCTGCAGCTGACTGATTGGAGCGAGCGGGTCCCCGCCGAGCAGATCTTTGGCGACATTCGCCAGCGCGTGAGCTCCATTGCAGGGCTCGACGTGCAGGTGCTGCCGCTCGAGAACGGCCCGCCGGCGGGCAAGGACATCAATATGCGGGTGGAAAGCACCAACTATGATGACCTGCTACCCGTGGTCACTGCCATCAGCAACGAGCTGGCGAGCTGGCCCGAAACCGTTGACCTGGAGGACGGCCGGCCCTCGCGCGGCATCGACTGGCAGATCACGATCGACCGCGTGGAAGCGGGGCGTTACGGGATCGGCGTGCGCGAGCTGTCCCCCTATGTTCAGCTGATCACCTCCGGCGTAAAGCTCGGCACCTATCGTGACGCGGAAACCGGCGACGAGCTCGACATCCGCGTTCGCCTGCCCGAGGACGAGCGCACCTTCGATGCCTTGGAAAGCATGCGTATTGCTACAGCCCAAGGCCTGATCCCGGTGTCGAACTTCATCGACCGTCAGCCGGTGCCTAAGGTCGCCAATATCGAACGGCGCAACCAAGTCTACGTGATGAACGTGGCCGCAGGTCTTAACAACCTTCCCGAAGGCGTTTTTCCGGCTGACAAGGTGGCTGAGCTGCAAGCCTGGATCGGCGAGCAGAACTTCCCCGAAACGGTCAATGTGGCATTTGGCGGGGCTGAAGAGCAGATGGGCGACGCAAACGCCTTCATTGTGCAGGCGATGGGTATGGCCATGGCCATCATCTTCTTCGTGCTGCTGCTCGAGTATAACAGCTTCTATCAGGTGTTGGTGACCCTCTCGACAGTAGCGATGTCGGTCGCGGGTGTGCTTTTGGGCATGCTGGCGACGGGGATGACCTTCTCTGCGATCATGACCGGCCTGGGGATTGTGGCCCTGGCAGGCATTGTGGTGAAGAACGGCATCGTGTTGATCGACACCTATAATGACTACCACCGGCATCAAGGTGTCGAGGCGGTCAGGGCTATGTTGCTGACTGTCGGCCAGCGTGTTCGCCCGGTGCTGCTCACCGCGTTCCTCACAGCCTTGGGCGTGATCCCGATGTGGGCGAATGTGGAGTTCGACTTCATCCGCCGTGAGATCGTGATCGGGGGCCTAGCCGGCTCGTGGTTCATCCACCTTTCGGCGGCCCTGGTGTCGGGCCTGTTCTTCTCAACGCTGCTGACCCTGATCATGGTGCCGGTGATGATCACCGCCCCCAGCGTGATCAAGCAGCAGATGGGCTCTATCTTCTCCCGGTTCGGCCGCCGCAAGACCGCCCTGGCGGTGCCAGCAGGGTTCGACGGCATGGCCGTGGAAGTCCCAGAGGAAGCCGATGGCGCCCGCCGCTACATCGTCTCCAAGGACGCTGGCCTCAAGGAAGATGGCGCCAACGGCCCGCGCGTCGACCGACGGGACGCAGCCGAATAGCCTCGGCTCTGAGAAACACAAAAAGGCCCGCAGCGATGCGGGCCTTTTCTTTGTTAGGACGAAAAGCTTGGTCCCGAAGCTGGGACGACCCCTGCCCTATTCCGCCGCCGGCGCCACAGTCTTGACAAAACCATCGGGGTCGTTGGCGGTCTGCCGCAGCTTTTCTTCGGCCTCGGTGGCTTCGCGCTGGCGGTTCCACATCTGCGCGTAAAGGCCACCTTGCGCCAGCAGATCGCGATGATTGCCGCGCTCGGCGACGGTGCCACTGCGCAGCACGAGGATTTCGTCCGCATTGATAACGGTGGAAAGCCGGTGGGCGATCACGACCGTGGTGCGATTGGCCGAAACGATGTCCAGTGCCGACTGGATGTCACGCTCGGTCTTGGTGTCGAGGGCCGAGGTCGCTTCATCGAGGATCAGGATCGGTGGCGCCTTCAGGATGGTGCGGGCGATCGCCACGCGCTGCTTCTCGCCGCCCGACAGCTTGAGGCCACGCTCGCCAACGGGCGTGTCATAGCCTTTCGGGAGCGTTTCGATGAACGGACCGACCTGGGCCATTGCGGCCGCCTTGCGGACCTCTTCATGGCTGGCGCCGGGGCGGCCATACTCGATGTTGTAGCCAATGGTGTCGTTGAACAGCACGGTATCCTGCGGCACCATGCCAATAGCCGCTCGGAGACTATCCTGCGTGATGTCGCGTAGGTCCTGCCCATCGATGGTGATGGCGCCGCCCGTCACGTCATAGAAGCGATACAGCAGCCGTGAAATGGTCGACTTGCCGGCGCCGGTCGGCCCAACGATGGCGACGGTCTTGCCGGCCGGAACCTCAAAGCTCACATCCTTGAGGATCGGCCGGTCGGGATCATAATGAAAGCTGACGTGATCGAAGCGAATGACCGGGCCCGTCACCACCAGCGGCCTGGCATTGGGCTTGTCGACGATTTCGGCGGGCTGCTCGAGAAGTTTGAACATCTCCTCGATATCGGTCAGGCCCTGCCGCAACTCGCGATACACAAAGCCGATGAAATTGAGCGGCCGATAGATCTGCATCAGGAAAGTGTTGAGCAGGACAAAGTCACCCAGAGTCAGGGTGCCGTTCATCACCCCGTTCACCGCCATGACGCTGATGATGATGAAGCCGGCATAAAAGATGACCGCCTGGCCGAAGTTGAGCACGCCAAGCGAGGTCCAAATCCGGATCGCTGAGCGCTCGTAACCGGCCATGGCGCGGTCGTAGCGTTCGGCCTCCATCTTCTCATTGCCGAAATACTTCACTGTTTCGAAGTTCAGCATGCTGTCGATGGCCTTGGAATTGGCATCGGTGTCGCTGTTGTTCATGTCCCGGCGAATAGCGATACGCCAGTTGGACGCCTTGATGGTGAAGTAGAGATAGCCCCAGATAGTCACCACGAGGATGCCGAGATAGCTGACGCCGAACATGTAGACAAAGATCACCGCGGTGATCACGAACTCCACCAGGGTCGGCACGATATTGAGCATGGTGAAGCGCACGATGGCTTCGATGCCCTTGGTGCCGCGCTCGATCACCCGGCTCAGACCGCCCGTGCGGCGCGCCAGGTGGAAACGGAGCGAGAGTTGGTGCACGTGATTGAAGGTGCGGTAGGCCAGTTTACGCACGGCATTCTGGCCAACGCT